>JBCCCZ010000022.1:0-27357 GCA_039033255.1 Pseudomonadota bacterium | reverse complement strand
GGATATCATCACCAGTCGCAGCGCCACAATAGCGGGCATGGAGGATGCTGCGAACCGACTTTGGGGCGTGATGGGCCTGACCGGTGAAACGATGCGGGATTTTGGGCCGCTGACATGGTGTGCTTTGGGCGATGATCCTGCGGATTATGAGAAGGCGGAGGGTTTTCTGATGGTCAGTGCAGGGGATTGGACGTCCATGCGGCAAGACCTGCTTTTGCAATCGCTCACCCATCGCCCGCGCCCTTTGCGCGTGGCCAATCCCGATATTGTCGCGCCAAGGGAGCACGGCCTGTCATCCGAGCCCGGTCGCTTTGCCCATGCCGTGGCGGATGCGACCGGCCTGAAGCCCGCTTTTTTCGGCAAACCTTTCGCAAATATTTATGATCTTGCCTTCGCGCGGCTTGGGCGGGTCAGCCGGGACCGTGTCGTGATGGTGGGGGACAGTTTGCACACGGATATCCTGGGGGCCCATGCCGCTGGTATCGCGTCTGTCCTGATTTCGGGCTACGGGTTTTTTGCGCAGGAGGATGCGGATATGGCCGTCAAAACCTCGGGCATCGTGCCCGATTTCATCGCGGAACGTCCATGACCCCGACGCGTATTGTCTTTGACCTGGACGGCACGCTGATCGACAGTGCCCCGGATATTCAAGGCATCGCCAATGATTTGTTGCGTGCAGAGGGGATGGAGGAGATTGATCTGGCCCAAACGCACAGGTTTATCGGCAACGGCCTCGGCGTTTTTGTCACGAAAATGCGTGAGTTGCGCGGCATTCCAGAGGATGCTCAGGATCGATTGGTGGACGCCTTCACGGAGCGTTACTACACCGCCTACTCGCGCACCGCGCTTTACCCGGGCGTGCGAGAGGCGCTGAGCGCGCTCACAAAAGATCATGTGCTGGGCATCTGCACCAACAAGCTGCTTGGCCCCTGCCATGCGGTCCTCAAGCATCTGGCGATTGACCACTTTTTCAGCATTGTCGTGGGCGGGGATAGCCTGCCCACGCGTAAACCCGACCCGGAGATGTTGTTTGCCGCCTTTGACGCTCTCGGGTCAGGGCCCATGATCTATGTGGGCGACAGTGAGGTGGATGCACAGACGGCACAGCGCGCGCACGTGCCCTTCCTGTTGTTCACGCAAGGATACCGCAAATCATCGGTGGATCAAATTCCGCATAGCGTGGCGTTTGACGCCTATGATGCGTTTCCCTGTCTGATCGAAGGCCAGATCAAAGACGCCACATGAAGACTTTTTGATGCAGCAAGGATGACAGCAATGAGCCAACTTTTTTCGCCCTGGCAGATCGGGCCGCTCGAACTTGAGAACCGGATCGTGGTTGCGCCGATGTGTCAGTATTCCGCCCTCAATGGTGACGCGCAGGACTGGCACACCATCCATTTGGGCACGCTTGCGCAGTCAGGGGCGGGGCTGTTGATCATTGAAGCCACGGCTGTGTCGCCTGAAGCGCGCATCACGCCGGATGATCTCGGGCTTTATTCTGATGCGAACGAGGCCGCGCTTGGACGGGTCATGCAGGCGATCGGCAAGCACGCGAATTCGCTCTTGGCCATTCAACTGGCCCATGCCGGGCGCAAGGCGTCGAGCTACGCCCCGTGGGACGGTGGTGCACAGATCCCATCGGATCAGCCGCAGGGTTGGATGGCAGTTGCGCCCTCTGCCGTGGCCCACGGGCATGGGGAGGAGGCGCCGCAAGCGCTGGATGACGCGGGGCTGGCAAAAATTCGAGGTGACTTCGCCACTGCGGCGCGCCGGGCCGTGCATCTAGGCTTTCGGGGCATCGAAGTGCATATGGCGCATGGTTATCTGCTGCATCAGTTTCTATCCCCGCTCGCAAACCACCGCTCGGATGATTACGGCGGCAGTCTGGACAACCGCATGCGTTTTCCTTTGGAGGTTTTCGGAGCGGTCAAATCTGCAGTGCCCGACACCGTTCCTGTATGGGTGCGCGTTTCTGGCACTGATTGGGTTCCCGGCGGTTGGGATATCGAGGATGCGGTCGCCTTGGGTCTGCGCTTGAAAGAGCGCGGTTGTGCTGCCATTCATGTCTCATCCGGCGGAGTGTCCACCAAGCAAGAGATCCCGCTGTCGGATGGTTATCAGGTCCATCTGGCGGCACGCGTGAAAGACGGGGTTGGGGTGCCGACCATCGCGGTGGGGCTCATCACAGAGCCTCGGCACGCAGAGGAGATCCTGATCAACGGCGAGGCGGATGCCATCGCCCTGGCGCGAGGCATGCTTTACGATCCCAGATGGCCATGGCACGCCGCGGCCGAACTTGGCGCGGAGATCAAGGCACCGCAGCAGTATTGGCGATCCCAACCGAGGCAGTACAAGACTCTTTTTCAGCAGGCAAAGATCGGGCAAAGGTAATTTTATCCCAGCGTTGCGGGTGTCTTAGCGCGTATGTCATGTTTTTCTGCGCGGGATCGTCCAAACAGTCGGAAAGCTTTCTATAGACTGTTGAGGACGCGACTAGGCGGTCTCGTGACGCAAGATCCCCTGAACGTTTGCGCCAAGGCGTGCAGCATTTGGTATCTGCAAACGATTTTTAGGGGGTGGTGGCAGCCCGTAGGGGAATCGAACCCCTCTTTCCAGGTTGAAAACCTGGCGTCCTAACCGATAGACGAACGGGCCACAGGTGATGGCAATCTGCCTGGCCATGGTGATTATGAAAAAGCATGGGCCTGCGCAAGGGGCTTTTTGCAGCATTTTGCCTTTCGGCCTTTCGGCTTTATGGCTGAGCCTTCAGGCCGGGCTGGCATCTTCGAGGCGCAGTTGCACGCTTTGTCGTCCGCCCCAGGTGTTGAGGTCGAGCCGTCCGGCTAGGTGAAACCGGGCTCCGCCATGATCTAGTAGTCGGGGCCCCAGTTGCGTATCGAATGCGCCGAAGGCAATTGCGTCAAGTTGCGGGCCGGTTCCGTCACCAAAGCGAAGTTTTAGGTGGCTGTCACCGACACGTTTGGCGAAGGCAATAGACATGTCAGGGAAGGCGTAGCGAGGCCCGGGCGCACCGGCGCCGAATGGGCCTGCGGTTTCGATCTGCATGACAAGATCCGGGGTGGCCGCGCCCGGCATCATGAGGCCGTCGAGTCGCAGATCGGCAGGGCCCGTCTGGCCCGAGCCCTGTTTGGCAAGCAGTTCGGACAGGCGCGCCATGGCCGATCCCAACTGATCGCGAGCCACGGTCAAGCCCGCCGCCATGCGGTGACCGCCGCCTTTGATCAACAAGCCTTCTGCGGTAAGGCGCTGAATGGACGCACCGAGGTCGATGCCAGACACCGACCGGCCGGAGCCTTTGCCTTCATCGCCGTCAAAGCCGATCACAATCGCGGGGCGGTTGGTGTGTTCTTTCAGACGGCTTGCGACGATGCCAACAACGCCGGGGTGCCAACCATCGGCCGCAGCCCAGATGAGCGGGGCATCGAGCCCGCGTTCCTCGGCCTGGGCGAGGGCGGCTTCACGCACTGCGGCTTCGATTTCGCGGCGTTCCGTATTCAGATGATCGAGGCGTTCTGAAAGGGCGGCGGCCTCATGCGGGTCCGAGGTGGCCAACAGTCGCGCGCCGAGATCGGCCTTGCCAATGCGCCCACCCGCGTTGACGCGCGGGCCGAGGACAAAACCCAGGTGATAAGAGGTGGGGGCGGTGTCGAGGCGCGCCACATCCGAGAGCGCGGTGAGGCCGGGGCGGTTGCGTTCGGACATGATGCGCAGGCCTTGGCGGACGAAGGCACGGTTGACGCCTTTCAGAGGGGCCACATCGGCCACTGTGGCCAGTGCCACGAGGTCGAGCATTGCCATCAGGTCGGGGCCTGTTTCGCCTGCCTCGCGCATTTGGCGGCCGGTTTCGACCAGCATCAGGAAGACGACGGATGCGGCGCAAAGATGGCCCAGATCGCCGGTTTCATCTTGACGGTTGGGGTTCACAATCGAATGGGCAGGCGGCAGGGTTTCACCGCCAAGGTGGTGATCGAGGATGATGACGTCTGTACCAGTACCTGTTTGTGTGGCGGCGGCGATGGCTTCATGGCTGAGCGTGCCGCAATCGACGCAGATGATCAGGTCGTGTTTCGTCGCAAGGTCTGACATCGCTTTGGGGTTGGGTCCGTATCCTTCGTCGATGCGATCAGGAATGTAGAGCGTGGACGTGAGACCCATCTGCCGGAGCCAATCCATGAGGAGGGCCGCAGAGCTGCCGCCATCGACGTCGTAATCGGCAAAGATGGCGATCCTGGACCGGGCGCGCGCAGCGGAGAGGAAGCGGGCGGCGGCTTGCTCCATATCACGCAATGAGCGCGGGTCTGGCAGCAGGTCGCGGAGTTTGGGGTCAAGGTAGCTGTCCACGTCTTCAGGTGAGACGCCGAGGCGGGCCAGCGTTTGGCAGAGGGGGCGGGGTAGGGAAGTGATTTGCGCGACCGCCTCAGCCAGCCGGTCCACCTCTGCGCCCGGGCCGGTCCAGCGGCGGGCAGTGAGAGAGGTTTCGACATTTAGGAAGGCGGGTTCGGGCATGTTGCTCGTCGCTCCCGTGCGGGCGCGCCTCGCTGGTTGGGGTTTTGCTCGTCGCTCCCTTGCGGGCGCGCCTCGCGGGGGGTCACACCGGGTGGCGACAGGTCATGCGGCGGCGTTCACCGGTTTTCGAGCGCAGCAGAATCGTGTCGGTTTCGATAAAGCCCGCGCCGAGTTTGAGACCTGAGACCATAGAGCCTTGCGTGACGCCTGTGGCCGCGAAGATCACGTCATCGGTGACCATTTCGTCGCGCGCATAAATACGGTTCAGATCCGTGATCCCGGCCTTTTCCGCGCGGCCGCTTTCGTCGTCGTTACGGAAAAGGAGCTGGCCCCAGATTTGCCCGCCCAAGCACTTGAGCGCGCCTGCTGCCAGCACACCCTCTGGCGCGCCGCCAGACCCCATATACATGTCGATGCCGGTCGTTTCGGCGTCCGAGCAGTGAATAACGCCCGCCACGTCGCCGTCGCCGATGAGGTAGACTGACGCACCAACGGCACGCAATTCGCGGATCGTGTCCTGATGACGGGGGCGTTCGAGGACACAAACGGTGATCTCGGACGCTTTGACGCCTTTTGCGCTGGCCAGTGCCTCGACCCGCTCCGTCGGGGTCATCTCGAGGGAAACAACGTCGGTAGGATAGCCAGGGCCAATGGCGAGTTTGTCCATGTAAACGTCAGGGGCATGTAGCATCGTGCCGCGTGGCGCCATGGAGATGACGGTGAGTGCATTGGGCATGGCCTTAGCGGTGATGGTGGTGCCTTCGAGTGGGTCAAGTGCAATGTCGACAGGCACGCCGTTGCCGGTGCCCACTTCTTCGCCAATGTAGAGCATCGGGGCCTCGTCCCGCTCACCTTCCCCGATCACCACGACGCCCGCGATATCTAGCTTGCCCAGCTCCTCGCGCATCGCGTTCACGGCGGCCTGATCGGCGGCTTTTTCATCGCCGCGACCGATAAGAGGGCGGCAGGCAAGAGCTGCCTCTTCGGCCACCCGGACGAGCCCAAGCGAGAGCAATGCGTCGTCAAACTGACCCTGGGTGGAAGCAGACATGAGCGTTCCCTTCAAATGCGTTCTGGCGAGCAGGTGTAGCTTTGACAGCCCGGGCCGACAAGGCGGATTAGGATGGTTTTTCATTTTCAAGGCGAAACACAGCCCGTCTGTTCGGAATTGCGGAGCCAAGGGAAAACGTCCCTTGACGGATGTCATTCGCGATGCGATGCAAATTAGGTCGGATTTGAACGGGAATTCGAGGAAAACGTGACATGGGCTTTGTGCCCAACCCAGACGACCAAAGCCAATCAGGTTATGAGCCTGTCGCCGTCTGTATCGGACGAAGACGGGCCACGCACAGTAAGCGAAACAAGTCCCGACACTTATCTGCTCTTTCTGGCGGGCGGCATTGTGGTGCGTGCCCATCTGATAACTGTGAAAGGAACATCTAAGATGAAACGCATGCTCGTTGCATTTTCCGCGCTGACCTGTGCGCTTGGTGGCCACGCGTTGGCCGGTGAAACGCAATACCCTCTGACCCTTGAAAACTGTGGACAAACCGTGACCTTTGATGAGGCACCGTCTTCGGTTGTGACGGTCGGTCAGTCTACCACCGAAATCCTTTACCTGATGGATCAGGCCGACAAGGTCGCGGGCACATCCGTCTGGTTCAATCCAGTTCTGCCTGAATTCGCAGAGGTCAACGACAAGATTGAACGTCTGGCTGACAATGACCCAAGTTTTGAGACAATCGTGAACAAGAAACCCGGACTGGTGACGGTCATGTATGAATGGCATATCGGCCCGGAAGGCCTGATCGCCACGCGCGACAACTTCCACGATGTGAACGTACCGACCTATGTGATGCTGACCGATTGCGCCGGTAAGGACAATTCGGTGGGCATCGACGGCACGCGCTCTGATCTTTTCTCCACTGAGCTTCTTTACACCAGCATCGAAGAGCTGGGCACAGTACTGAATACCCATGATAAGGCCGACGCGCTGGTGTCGGATCTCAAGGCCAAGGAAGCATCGGCCATCGCCAAAGCCGAAGGCCTCAACCTGCCTGAAGGCACTTCGGCTGTGTTCTGGTTCTCTTCCGCGGATATGGAAGCTGATCCTTACGTGGCGGGTCAAAAGGGCGTGTCTGCCTACTTGATGGACAAACTGGGCGTACAAAACGTCGTGCAATCCGATGAGGAATGGCCTGTGGTGGGCTGGGAAACCATCGCCAAGGCGGACCCGACCTTCATCGTGATCGCAGAGATGGATCGCCGCCGCTTCCCGGCCGATGACGTGGAAATGAAGCGCCAGTTCCTGCAAAACGATCCGGTCGCCAAGGAAATGACCGCCGTGAAGGAAGGCCGCATCATCACCATTGATGCCCACGCCATGAGCCCGACCGTGCGCGCCATCTTTGCGCTGGATCAGCTGGCGGACGCTCTGCAAGGCTTTGGGTTGACGCAATGACCGCAGCGCAATGACCGCGATAGACCGGTCATTTGACAGACGGCGCAGGTCTTGGACGTACTGGGGGCTCTTGACGCCCCCAGTGCTTCTTTTTGCGCTTGTAGCCGGAGCATCGCTTGGGGAAACGCGCATACCGCTCGACATTGTGTTTCAGGTGTTGGGCAACAAGATTTTCGGGGCGTCCTTCCCGGTTGAGAAGATCGACGAAGGGATCGTTTGGAATTACCGGATGTCGCGGGCGGTTGTGGCCGCGTCCTGCGGGGCGGGGCTGGCACTGTCGGGGGTGGTGTTGCAGGCGTTATTGCGCAATGCGCTGGCGGATCCATATTTGCTTGGGATTTCGGCAGGCGCCTCGACCGGTGCGGTTGCTGTGACCGTCGCGGGCTTGGGTGGCGGGATGATTTCGCTGTCGGGTGGGGCGTTTGGCGGGGCGCTTTTGGCATTCGGTCTGGTGGCCTTGCTGGCGAACGCGGCGGGCGGTGGTGTGGGGTTGCGCGCGGCCGGGGTGATCGTTTTGGCGGGCATTGCCGGATCGCAACTCTTCAACGCGCTCACGGCGTTTCTGATCGCCAAATCCGCTAATGCAGAACAGGCGCGGGGCATCATGTTCTGGTTGTTGGGCAACCTGTCCGGCGTGCGCTGGGTGGATGCATGGACGGTGGTGCCTGCGGCCATATTTGGCACGGTGGCCTGTTTGATGAATACGCGGTCCTTAGATGCGTTCACATTCGGGGCAGACAGTGCCGCGTCGCTGGGCATCGCGGTGCGACGGGTGCATCTGACGCTGATTGGCATTGCGGCGCTGGTGACAGCGGTGATGGTGTCGACCGTAGGGTCGATTGGTTTCGTGGGGCTGGTGATCCCCCATGCGATGCGATTTGTCGTGGGCAATCGGCACGGCGTGCTGGTGCCAGCCTCGGCGCTGGCGGGGGCGATTTTTTTGATTTTCGCGGATGTGATTTCGCGGGTCATCATCCCCGGGCAGGTGTTGCCCATCGGGGTGGTCACGGCGCTTGTAGGCGCGCCCGCGTTTGCGGCTATTCTGATTGGCGGGCGGGCGAGCCAATGATTTTATCTTGTGAAAACCTGGCCTGGGCCGCGCGGGGCAAGGAGATTGTGAGCGGCATTTCCGTGACTGTGAAGGAAGGCGAAAAGCTGGGACTTATTGGGCCCAACGGGTCGGGTAAATCCACGCTTTTGCGCATGCTGGCAGGCATTCGTGCGCCCAGCCGGGGTAAGGTGATTCTCGGCGACGGGCCCATGCGGGGTATGCGTCAGCGCGACATTGCCCAATGTCTCGCCATGGTGGAGCAGCACGCCGATACCGGTGAGCGGATCACCGTGCGCGACGCGGTGGAACTGGGCCGCACGCCTTGGCTGTCTGCGATGCGCGGCTGGAGTGTGGAGGATGACCGGATCGTCGATCATGCGTTGCAAGACGTGGGCCTTACCGGATTTGACGCCCGGCACTGGCACACCCTGTCAGGCGGAGAGCGCCAACGGGTGCATATTGCGCGGGCGCTTGCGCAGGAGCCCAAGGTGCTGCTGTTGGATGAACCGACCAATCACCTCGACATACACCATCAGATGCTGATTCTGGAAATGGTCCTCAAACTGCCGGTAACGGCTGTGATTGCGCTGCATGATCTCAATCAGGCGATGATCTGCGACCGGATTTGCGTGATGAAGGACGGCAAATTGCTGACGGAAGGTCCGCCGGCTGAGGTGCTGACCGAAGATTTGCTGCGCGACGTCTTTGGCGTGGCAGCAAGGTTTATCACCGACCCGGTGGACAAGTCGCGCGTGATCAGTTTCAAAGCCGCAGAAGTGGTTTAGACCTCTTCAATCCGGAGCGCGACGGGCGCTTCTTTCACCACGTCCAGCTGACCCATGCCCGCAACGGCCGCATCCAGCGCATCGCGCGTGGTTTTGTGGGTGACGATCAGAACGGGTGCGGCACCCGCGTCATGGCGATATTGGCGCATCCGGTCAATGGACACGCCCGCATCGCCCAGCACGGTCGCCAGTTTCGCCAGTGCGCCCGGTTTGTCCTCCAGCGCAAGACGCAGGTAGTAGGGCGCCGGCGTGGCGGTTTTGGCGGGGGTAGATTCCGTCAAAGAGGCCGCGGGTACGCCGAAGGTAGAGACGCGGAACCCCCGGGCGATGTCCATTACGTCGCCCATGACCGCGCTGGCCGTGGGGCCTTCGCCCGCACCGGGTCCGCGCAGAACGACCTGTTCTACTTGGTCACCTTCCAGCACCACCATGTTGGTGCCACCTTCCAGCTGACCCAGCGGGCTGGTGGCGGGCACAAGGCAGGGCGACATGCGCTGTTCAAGGCCACGGCCCGTCATCTGCGCCACGCCCAGCAGTTTGATGCGGTAGCCCATATCGGCGGCCTGATGTATATCGTCAATCGTGATCCGCTCAATCCCGTCCAGTTCGACGCCTGCGAAATTCACCTGCGTTCCGAAGGCAACGGAGGCCAGAAGCGCCAGTTTGTGGCCAGCGTCGATGCCACCCACATCCAGCGTTGGATCCGCCTCCAGATAGCCAAGCGCATCTGCTTCGGCGAAGACCTCATCATAAGCAAGCCCTGCCGACTGCATGCGGGTGAGGATATAGTTGCAGGTGCCATTCATCACGCCCATCACGCGATCCATGTCATTGCCCGAAAGCCCTTCGGTCAGCGCCTTCACAACTGGGATGCCACCGGCGACGGCGGCCTCAAAGCGCAGAACGGCACCGTTGGCTTCGGCCAATTCGGCGAGCGCTTGGCCGTGATGGGCCAGAAGCGCCTTGTTGGCGGTGACCACATCCTTGCCAGTTTTGAGCGCTGCCTCAACAGAGGCTTTCGCAGGGCCTTCGGCGCCGCCCATCAACTCCACATAGACATCCACATCCTCACGCGTTGCTAGTGCCTCGGGGTCATCTTCCCAGGCATATTGGCTGAGGGTCACGCCGCGATCTGTGTCGCGGTTGCGCGCGGAGACGGCCGATATTTCCACCGCACGGCCCGCGCGCGTGGCCAATAGGTTCGATTTCTGGCGCACGATCTTCACAACGCCCGCGCCCACGGTGCCAAGACCCGCGATGCCAAGGCGAAGGGGATTAGGTTTCGAGGTCATTTTGGCGCTCCGATCCGCTTGTGGTTTCCCGACGGGCTCTACAGCCTTGCGGGGACCTGTGCAACGCGGGTCTTCAGCTGTGCCTTAGACTTCTTCGTCTTCGATGGTGATATCCTGATCCAGACGTTCGCGATCTTCTTCTTCGATCACATCACCGCGCAGAGAGGCCGCGCGTGCGCGAAGCGAATTTGCGCGGTTGTCGATCTGTTCCGCATCCTGTTCAAGCGTCGCCACGAGCGGCAAATCGCGAGGTTCCAGGGGATCGGTCGACGCCTGCGCGCGCAGATCATCCACTGACAAAAGCACTGGGTAAGCGGCGCTTTGCACGTCCGGTGCCGTTTTCGCATCGACTTCCGGAAAGGTGGTGCAGGCCGAAAGACCAATGGCGACGGCGATGATCAACTGGGTGCGGCGCATGCTGCGTCCTTTGCAAATACGAATGCGCAATCAATCTGCCATTTATCCATACGCCTGCGCAAGCGGGGATTGATCTGGGGCCGTCTTCGGTAAATGGTTGCCCATGGCACGTACTCAAGGTTCCCATTCCGACATCACCGGCCCGCGCCTGCGCATCGCGGCCAAGGCGCTTTTTGCACGCTACGGTTATGCTGCGGTTTCCATGCGCCAAATTGCGGCTGAAGTCGGGGTGCAGGCCGGGGCGCTTTACAACTACATCCCCGACAAGCAAAGCCTTCTTTTTGATTTGATGAAGGATCACATGGATGAGCTTTTGGCGGCGTATGATGGTCATGCCGTAGAAGGCACCCCATTGGAGCGGTTGCAGCATTTCGTCAGATTTCATATCCGTCACCATGCGGATCGGCCCGAGGCAGTGTTCATTGCCTATATGGAACTGCGCAACCTGACCGAGGTGAATTTCAAGCACATTGAAGCGTTGCGGCGGGCCTATGAGGCGCGGTTGGAGTGTATCCTGTCGGACGGGGTCGAGGACGGCGCGTTTGAGATCAGTGACACACGGATCGCAGGCATGGCGGTGATTGCCATGCTGACCGGAGTGAACACCTGGTTTCGGGAAGGGGGGCGGCTCAGCATGGAGGATGTGGAGGCTCTATATTGGGATATGGTGCGCAAATCCGTTCTGGCCTGATCATGTCCTGTCCTCTGAACTTTCCCCTCGCAGCCCGCGCGCAAAGCGGGTAACGACGCGGCCATGTCTGACGAGGTCATCACAGTGCTTTATGCTTCCCCTGCTCGCCGATATCTCGGTGTGGGGATGCTTTTCATCCTAGGGGGATTGCTGGTCTATACAGGGCTGGCCTACCCCCCGGCTGCGTTCGGATGGCAGGCGTTTTTGCTTGGGATGGGGCTTCTTTGCCTGTGGGTGGCCAAAAAGATGCGGCAAGCCACGGCGCATGGTGTGGAACTGACCGAAAAGGGATTGCGCAGCAGTGATGGCGAAATCATCGCAGCGATGGACGACATCGCCTCTGTGGATCGCGGTGTCTTTGTCTTCAAGCCATCGCATGGGTTTGTGGTGCGGTTGAAACGGTCTGCACCGGCGCGTTGGATGCCCGGTCTTTGGTGGCGCATGGGCAAGCGGATTGGCATTGGCGGTGTCACGCCCGGGGGCGCGGGTAAAATCATGGCCGATATGCTTGGGGCCATGTTACTTCAGCGCGACAAAGGCGAAGACGGGCCACTTTCGTAGCCCGTCCCATCGGTGGTTTTCCGCAAGGTCGCGACCGCGTTAGTCCTCGAACGTGAGCTGCGGCGCAAATCGGATCGATGTGAACACCCGCGTCCGCATGGTCATCTGGTCAGAAAAACCAACATCGAAGATCGTGTTATACTCCGCACGGCTTTCAACAAGGATCACCTGTTCGCCGTCGTCGAGGATGGGCAGGATGTCATGATCGTCACGCACCTGTCCATCGGTCAATGGGGCCAAGGCGTTTTCGCCGCGCACCTCAGACCAGACCACGCCATATTCATCATCGGACAAGTCGTAATCAATGACCGTCACGCGGATCGTGTTGATGCCGTAGTCATCCGCGATCTCGTCAAACAGTGTCTTCACGTTGTCCATGTAGACGTCATTGACCACCCACTGTTCACGCGACAGCATATCAGCAATGGTATAGGTCGCTTTGTCCCGCGTACTTTGGAAGCGATGCAGTTCGAAAAACTCGAACATCGCGGCCAGCCCCATGAACATCATGGGAAGCGTCAGCACGGTTTCCACCATTATGGTGCCACGCGTGTCTTCGGCGAAGTCGCGAAGGTAGGATTTGATCAGTGGCCAGTAGGTCATATCAAAGAGGCTCCTGCACGAAGGCGCTTGTTACGATGACGGAGGCTTCGCCGCTGGCATCGGTGTCGAGCGCGCTGCCAAGAAAGGCATCGGGGAAAATCGGCTCAAATTTCAGGCACGCCCGCAGCAGCATCAACTCATTCTGCAGGCCCGGGGTCCATTCGCGAACCGGCTTGCTGGGCTCTGCGCTGTCGGTGCAGTCCGCAGTTGTGTCGAGCGCGGAAAACGACCGGATATCAGCAGAGCGCATTTCCAGCTGAAGTTTGTTCTGACAATCCAGAAGCATGAGCGAATTTGCGCAGATCATGTCCTTGATGTCGGTATGCTGCGGTGCGGTGCCTGTGCCCAGCCGGACCTCACGTACCGCGATATCAAGACCGCGTTCGAGCAGGGTGTGGCGCAGGGTGATCAGACCCAGTTCAACGCCCATCACCATGATCGTGATGTAGATTGGCATGACCAGGATAAATTCTACCGAAGCCGTGCCGTCTTCATCGCGCGCAAAGTGGTGGATATGCGTGCGCAGACCTTTGAGTGCGGGACCTTTGATCATTGTGTCAACCTCAGATTTTTCACGTTAGACGCGATTGAGTTGAATGCTGCGGCGATGCCTTGACCATCGGTCGGGTAATAGTGGTTCAGGCTGGACGCGCAGTTTTCGAGCTGCCTTTCAGCGTTGCCGTTCGTCGCGATGTCGTAGCCGATCGTGTAAACGACCACGCCCTCATTCTTGGTGGCTGAACAGATCGCCTGCATGCGGGTGTCTTTCTTGCCGCCGCCCTCGCGTTCGCCGCTCACATAATCATTCCATGGGCCCCAATCACCGGTGGTGTGACCGTACCAGTTGGGCGTCATCAGACCCCAGGCCTCTTCCCAATCCAGGCGATCTTCGGACACGAAGGCTTCGTGATCATAGAAGTCCTCATAGACAGCCGCGTTGATCCAGGTTGGCGTGCCGCCATTGGGCGTGCCGGTGCTCACGTCATCGGGGCTATCCTGTTCGTTGAACGGCTCGGTACTGATGGGCCCAGTGCCTTCGATGTCGAGATACTGACCATCATCATAGAGGTAGTAAGCCGAGAACTGATCGCCGGTGGCAACATATTCGCAATTCCAGTCGGGCTGAGCGCATTTGGACTGGTCATCCGAATACTCTGTCCCGGCTGTCAGTTCACGCCACGCGTAGTCGAAATCCATTTCCTGCCATTTGAGGCGGTAGAGGTCAGAATCCGGGCCACGGTATTGGCTGTTGGTATTGAAGTAGTAGGACGTCGTATTACGACCGTCGGCCATCATCACGATGATCTTGAGCGTTTCAGGCTCGCCGTATTGCGCTGGCACATTGGTCAGCGCCGTATCCACAACGCCCGCCCCTTGCAGCCCACTTGCCACGGATTGGAACTCCGGATCCAGCATGGCGGACCCCCACTTCATCCCAATGTGGGCAGAGGTGTTGCCATCAGCGTTCAGGCCATTGATATGCGCGTGCAGTTCCGTTTCGCTTGTCGAGTAGGGCAAGATCACCGCGTTTGTATCGGCAAAGCATGACCGCCAACTCCGGTTGAAATCGTTGAACGAGCCGTAGACCGACGTATAGATCTGCTGCTTTTGCGTCGATGATGGGTCAATACCTGCGCTGGAAAAGGCAGAGCCGTTGAAGCGCAGGCAAGTCGAATAGTCATGGGTCTCGGCAACCGTCAACTGTTCGAAGATGTCTTGGCCCGGTGTGACGGTCCACGCAAACGGGATCACGGAAATGAATGTGTCACCCGCGTTCGACTGATCAAGGATAGTTGTTACAAAGGAGTTTGCGGCCGACTGCAGGTTCGCAAGTTTCGTTCCCCGCATCGAACCTGACACGTCGAGAACCAGAGACACCTCCAGCTTCGGGCGAGCCACTTCGGCGGCCGCCGCACCATTGGCGGCGAGGCTGTCGACGCCTGTGAGCTTCAACAGGTAAGTGTCCAGGTCCACCGATGCCTCGGCGTACACTTTCGTCGCATTGAGCGACGTCTGAATATCGGCGTCGTCGCCGTCAAGATCGAGGTCTTGCAGGTAGTCGGACATGTCATTCTTCGCGAAGTAATCTTCGACGATTTCGGAGATGCCTTGCACGTCCGTCCCTTGCGGCGCCCCTGCACCGGCCAGCACGGCCGCATCAAGCGTGTTTTGCAAGTGCGTGCGCTCCATTTCCTGACGCATCGTGTCGATGCCTAAACCGGCCAACAGAAGCAGCATAAAGGTGGTGTACAAGCTCAAAAACCCCGTAGCACCGTCTTCGTCGCGTCCAAAGGCGCCCACACGACGCAGGGTCGTGGAATTCAAAAGAGATCCGCGCTTGTCACAGCCTTGCGTCAGGCAGGCGCTTTTCACGTTTTGCCAATCGATACTCATTGCGTTTCCCTCAAATCGACCACGGACCAACCCGCAGTTATCGTCCCGAGCTTTATCGTTTAGAAACGGGGCAGAAATATGGCGGTTGCCGACGTAAACCAATGATTTAAAACGATTCTTTAAAACAATCCGTGCGTTTGGAGTGGATCGTTTCCAGTCCGTGATCAATCGCAGTTCGATTCGCCCAAGGCGTGTCGTGGCCCTGTGTTCTCACAATGCTGGACAAACACGGGGTAAGTGACGACCATGGGATAAAAAAAGGCTCGGCGATTCAACGCATGGGCGTAATCCAAAAGGAAGAGAGAGACATGACCCCCAATTCCAAAGAACCGAGTTTTCGCGAAAGCGTCGATCTGATGTTCAACCGTGCCGTGGCGCTGATGGAACTGCCACCCGGACTGGAAGAGAAGATCCGCGTCTGTAACGCGACCTACACGGTTCGGTTCGGTGTGCGCCTGCGCGGACAGATCCAGACATTTACCGGATACCGCTCTGTGCATTCGGAACATATGGAGCCCGTGAAGGGGGGCATTCGCTACGCGATGGCCGTCAATCAGGATGAAGTTGAGGCGCTTGCGGCGCTGATGACTTATAAATGCGCGGTGGTGGAGGTGCCTTTTGGTGGCTCCAAAGGTGGTCTTCGGATCGATCCGCGTGAATGGGATGAACATGAGATGGAGTTGATCACCCGCCGCTTCACCTATGAACTGGTCAAGCGCGACCTGATCGACCCCGCCCAGAACGTGCCCGCACCAGACATGGGCACCGGCGAGCGGGAAATGGCGTGGATGGCCGATCAATACCGTCGCATGAACACGACCGATATCAATTCCCGGGCCTGTGTGACGGGCAAGCCGGTGAATGCCGGTGGTATCCAGGGCCGGACAGAGGCCACAGGCCGCGGCGTGCAATACGCACTGCAGGAATTTTTCCGCCATAAGGAGGATGTGAAGAAGGCAGGGCTTGACGGCAAACTCGACGGCAAGCGTGTGATCGTGCAGGGCCTTGGAAATGTGGGCTACCACGGTGCAAAGTTTCTGCAGGAAGAAGACGGCTGTAAGATTATCGCGATCATTGAACGTGACGGCGGGCTTTACGACGAAAAAGGCCTCGATGTTGAAGACGTGCGCAATTGGATTGCCAAACATGACGGCGTCGACGGGTATCCATCCGGCAAATACATCAAGGATGGGTCGAAATACCTTGAAGAGGATTGCGATATCCTGATCCCGGCGGCTTTGGAAGGAGTGATCAATCTCGACAATGCCGCCAATATCAAAGCAAACCTGATCATCGAGGCTGCCAACGGGCCGGTGACAGCAGGGGCCGACGCCATATTGCGCGACAAGGGAACGGTCATCATTCCTGATATGTATGCCAATGCGGGCGGTGTCACGGTCTCTTATTTTGAATGGGTCAAGAACCTCAGCCATATCCGGTTTGGCCGCATGCAGCGCCGTCAGGAGGAGACCCGTCACCAGTTGCTGCTTGATGAGCTGGAGCGGATCAGCAAAGACAATTCGATCAACTGGACGCTGACACCCAACTTCAAGGATCGCTATCTGAAAGGCGCAGGGGAGTTGGAGCTGGTACGCTCCGGCCTCGATGACACGATGCGGTCTGCCTATCAGGAGATTGCCGAAACCTGGCGCGAACGCGACGATGTGAGCGATCTGCGCACGGCGGCCTATCTGGTGGCGATCAACAAGGTGGTGAGCAGCTACAATTCGCTCGGTCTTTGATCAGCAAGCTTAGATTGTTCGCATGAAAACGCCCATTGCAATCGCTGTCAAAGGATGGTGACACTTCTCGCGAAAGCGGGAGGTGCCAGATGGGCTTTTCAGGGTTTCGCATCCTCAAGGAAGGTCTGACCGGGAACAAAGGCTGGGGCGCGCATTGGAAGAATGCAGCGCCCAAAGAAGCCTATGACATGGTGATCATCGGCGGTGGCGGACACGGATTGTCGACCGCGTATTATCTGGCCAAAACCCACGGTGTGCAGAACATCGCAGTGCTCGAGAAGAGTTATCTTGGCGGCGGCAATGTGGGGCGCAACACAACCATCGTTCGCGCCAATTACATGATGCCAGGGAATTCCGAATTTTATTCCCACTCGCTCAAGCTCTGGGAAGGTTTGGAGCAGGATCTCAATTACAACGTGATGCTGTCCCAGCGGGGTCAGATTGTGTTGTTTCACTCCGACGGGCAACGCGATGCCGCGATCCGGCGGGGCAATGCGATGATCAATCAGGGGGATGACGCGGAATTGCTTTCGGTTCCTCAGCTTAGGAAGCTGGCGCCATACCTGGATTACAAACAGGCACGCTTCCCGATCTATGGCGGCGTTTTGCAGCGCCGCGCTGGCACCGCGCGCCATGATGCGGTGGCCTGGGGCTATGCCCGCGGGGCCAGTCAGCACGGTGTGGATCTTGTTCAGAACTGCGAGGTGACGGGCATCGACATCGAAGGCGGTCGCGTCACCGGGGTTCAGACCACACGCGGCGCGATCAAGGCGAGCAAGGTGGCGATCATCGTTGCGGGGCGCAGCAGCAAGGTGGCTGCGATGGCCGGGATGCGCCTGCCGATTGAAAGCCATGTGTTGCAGGCCTTCGTGACTGAGGGGCTGAAGCCTTGCGTGGATCATGTGATCAGCTTCGGGATGGGGCATTTCTATATCAGCCAGTCGGACAAGGGTGGGTTGGTCTTTGGCGGGAACATCGATTTCTACCCGTCCTATGCCGCGCGGGGGAACCTGCCCATGGCCGAACATGTGACCGAGGCCGCGATGGCGCTGATGCCGTCGATTGGCAAGGCGCGGATGCTGCGCAGTTGGGGTGGGATCATGGATATGTCACCGGACGGCTCTCCGATCATTGATCGCACGCATGTCGATGGGCTCTTTCTCAATTGCGGCTGGTGTTATGGCGGGTTCAAGGCGGTGCCGGGGTCAGGCCATGTGATGGCGCATCTGATGGCCACCGGAGAGCCCCATGAGTCGGGGGCCAAGTTCCGGCTGGATCGGTTCCGCACGGGACGGGGATTGATGGATGAAGAGGGCACGGGCAGTCAGCATAATCTGCACTAGCCTGCGTGGCCGAGGTCGGGACATGAGTATTTTTGGAAAGATGAAGCGGGGGGACGCGTGAGGTTCAATTGCCCCAATTGCGGATGGCGGGACATCCGGGAGTTCACCTTCATGGGGGCTGCCACGCTGATGGAGCGGCCGGAGGCGGATGCGCCTTTGGATGTCTGGGATGACTATCTGCATCTGCGCGACAACCCCGATGGGATGAGCCGGGAGCTTTGGCATCACACGATGGGTTGCGGTGCGATGTTGGTGGTGACGCGAAACACGCTGACCCATGAGGTGATCTCTTGTGAACTGGCCGAGGCGCTGGCGTCATGAGGATTGATGGCGAGGGTCTGATTGATCGCGAGCAACCGGTGTCTTTCCGTTTTGACGGGGTGACCTACAGCGGATTTGAAGGCGATACGCTGGCCTCTGCACTCTTGGCCAATGACATTCGGTTTGTGGCGCGGTCTTTCAAGTATCACCGCCCGCGCGGGATTTTGAGCGCTGGCAGCGAAGAACCCAACGCGCTTGTCACAGTTGGAAAGGGCCGAGGGCAGGAGCCCAATCAGCGTGCCACGATGGTGGAGCTAAGTCGTGGGTTAGAGGCGTACTCCCAGAACGCATGGCCGTCGCTTATGTTTGATCTGATGGCGATCAACGATCTGGCTGCGCCGTTTCTGGGTGCCGGGTTTTACTACAAGACTTTCATGTGGCCCAAGAGCTTCTGGGAACGGGTCTATGAGCCGTTCATTCGGCGGGCGGCCGGGCTGGGGTCGCTTCATCTGGAGGCGGATGAGGACCGCTATGAAAAGGCCTGGGCTCATTGCGATCTGCTGGTGATCGGGTCTGGCCCAGCGGGGCTGATGGCGGCGCTGACGGCCGCGCGGGCCGGGGCGGATGTGATCTTGGCGGAGGAAGACACTGTGCTTGGCGGGCGGCTCAATGCCGAAACGATTGAGGTTGATGGTCTGCCCGGGCGCAGATGGGCGGCGGAGGTGATCGCGGAACTGAGCGCAATGGACAATGTCCGCATCATGACGCGCTGCACGGTGACCGGGGCGTATGATGGTGGGACATTTGGCGCATTGGAGCGGCTGGCGCCTGATCTCGCGGCTCGGAAAGGCGCAGCTCAGATGTGTTTCTGGCGGATCGTGGCACAGCGCGCGGTGCTGGCGGCAGGCGCTTTGGAGCGTCCCATTGCATTTGCCAACAATGACCGGCCCGGGATCATGACCGCGGGGGCAGTGCGGGCTTACCTAAATCGGTGGTGCGTCGCGCCGGGGCGGTCTGTGGCGGTCTTTGGCAACAATTCGGATGCTCATCGCACGGCGGTGGATTTGCTGGAGGCAGGCGTGCATGTGAGCGCGCTCATTGATGCGCGCGCGGAGGCGACATGCGATCTGGACCTGCCATTTTACGCAGGCGCGCAGGTGGTGAATGCCTCTGGTCGCAAGGGGCTGGAGGAGGTGACGGTAGAGACAGCCAGTGGGCGAGAGAAGATCAAGGCGGAGTGTCTGGCGGTCTCAGGCGGTTGGAACCCGACGGTGCATTTGACCTGTCACATGAATGGGCGGCCTACATGGGATGAGGCGATTGCCGCCTTTGTTCCGACGCCCGGCTCCGTGCCGGGATTGGTCGTTTCAGGGTCGGCGGCGGGGCTTATGGAAACAGGCGCCTGTCTGCAAAGCGGTGTGGATGTGGCGGGCGAGGTGCTGGCTGCGCTGGGCTTGAATGCGCCGATGATGGAGGTGCCGCGCGCCTCTGACAGTGCCTATGACATCACGCCGCTCTGGGTGGTGCCGGGGAAGGGGCGCGCGTGGCTCGATTTCCAGAACGATGTGACGGTGAAGGATGTGAAGCAGGCCGCCATGGAGAACTTCCGCTCCGTCGAGCATATGAAGCGCTACACGACCCAAGGCATGGCCACCGATCAGGGCAAAAGCTCCAACGTTCAGGCGCTGGCCGTGCTGGCGGATGCCACGGGGCGGGGCATTCCGGAGACCGGCACAACCACCTTCCGCCCGCCTTACGTGCCGGTGCCGATTGCGGCGATGGGGGCTGGCGGACAGGGCAAGGGCTTTGCGCCGGAGCGCAAGCTCACCTCTCACGCCGCTACGGTCGCACGGGGTGCGCCGATGATAGAGGCAGGGCTGTGGTATCGACCCAGCTATTTTCCGCGTGCGGGGGAGCGCACGTGGCGGCAATCCTGCGATCGTGAAGTGCAGATGGTGCGCGAGGCGGTTGGCGTTTGCGATGTTTCCACACTGGGCAAGATTGACATTCAGGGGCCGGATGCGGGGGCATTTCTGGACTTCGTCTACACCAACATGTTTTCCACGCTGAAGGTGGGCCGCGTGCGGTATGGCCTGATGTTGCGGGAAGACGGGCATGTGATGGATGACGGCACCACAGCACGACTTGACGAGACCCACTACCTGATGACCACCACCACGGCAGCCGCCGGGCAGGTGATGGGGCATCTGGATTTTGTGCATCAATGCTTGGCGTCGGATTTGGACGTGCGGTTTGTGTCGGTGACGGAGCAATGGGCGCAGTTTGCGGTGGCCGGGCCCAAGTCACGCGACCTTCTCAATGACCTCTTGGACAAGCACATTGATGACGAAAGCTTCCCGTTCATGGGCTGCGGGCAGGTGGTGATTGGCGGCATCGCCGCGCGTCTCTTCCGGATTTCGTTTTCGGGTGAGCATGCCTATGAGGTTGCGGTGCCTGCGCGCTACGGGGCAGCGCTCTTCGACGAGCTTGTGGCGCGCGCCGAGGCGATGGGCGGTTGCGCTTACGGGATGGAAGCGCTCGATGTGATGCGGGTGGAGAAGGGGTTCATCACGCATTCGGAGATTCACGGCCGTGTCACGGCGTTTGACATCGGGATGGAGCGGATGATCAGCGCCAAGAAAGACTGCATCGGCAAGGCGATGGCCACGCGGCCCGGGCTGTTGGGAGAAGAGCGTGAACAGTTTGTGGGGCTGAAGCCGGTGGGCTCAGTGAAAGAGATCGTGTCTGGGTCGCATATTTTCACGGATGGCGATGAGGTCACGAGGGTGAATGACCAGGGTTATGTGACGTCGGTGGCATATTCTCCGACCTTGGGTCACGTGATCGGACTGGGCTTTCTCAAAGGCGGACGCGCGCGAATAGGGGAGACAGTGCGCGTGGTGGATCATATGAAATCCTCGCGCACGCTTTGCCTGGTGCAGGATCCGATGCAGTTTGACCAGAAAGGGGCGCGCACCCGTGGTTGAGTTGAGAGCCCAAAGCCCGCTGAATGGTATGGCACCGGTGGAGATCGGCAAGGCGCGATTGAGCGAGGCTGATCTGGGCGTTTTGACCAGCATTGCGCCGTATGAGGGGCAGGATGCGGCGGTTTCAAAGGCGCTAAAGGCAGCCCATGGCATGGCGCTGCCGAGTGCCGGTCGGGCCAATGGCAAGGAGGGTGCGCGGGCGATCTGGTTTGGCCATCGCTTGGCCCTTTTGGCAGGGCCCGCGCCGGATGCGCGGCTGGCCAAGCAAGCAGCGCTCAGCGATCAGACGGATGCGTGGGTCTGTGTCCGGCTGGACGGGGCGGATGCGGCGGCCGTTCTGGCGCGACTGACGCCCGTTGATGTGCGCTTCGGAGAATTCAAACGGGGGCATACGGCACGGACGGAACTGCAGCACATGGCGGTGTCATTGACCCGGCTGTCGGAGACCGCGTTCCTGATCCTCGCCTTTCGCAGTATGGCGGAGACACTGCGCCATGATTTGGAAGAGGCAATGCGCGGGGTTGCAGCCCGCCAGCGCGCCTGACAGATTGATCGTTATGGGGAAACCTCTGTTCAGATCCATATGCGTCGTGGCACTCTCGATAAGCCTTGCCTTGCCAGCGTTTTCCAATGCGAAACGCAAGGAAAGCTGTACCATAACAGCCGATATCGTGTCGCAGGCGGTGTTTGCGCGGATGGCGGGGCAAACTCCGGATCAGGCGAAGGCGGCGTTGCGGGCGGATGGCTCCGGCATCACAGGGATTTACAAGGCGACGATCCCCACACTGGTCGACATGGTCTACGGCTTTGAGGAAAGCACGCTGGGCCAGGGCGTCATCGACGAGTATGAAAAGCAGTGTTTGAGCTTTTGATGAAGACTGGGAGGTGCCCCGCGTTTCATCTTGCTAAAAATACTCAAAGAAATTGCGGTTCAACTGGCGGATCGTTGGTTTCTCAAGCGCGTCTGATCAACCAAACCTCAATGACCCCTCTTGGCCAGCCCAGCGCTTTGCCCCATATTTCACCACATGAGTCTGCCCCCCGGTTTCCTTGACGAATTGCGCACCCGCACCTCGCTCACCCAAGTGGTGGGGCGCAAGGTGATGTGGGATGCGCGCAAGTCGAACCAGGGCAAGGGCGACATGTGGGCGCCGTGCCCGTTCCATCAGGAAAAGACGGCCAGCTTCCATGTGGATGACCGCAAGGGGTATTACTACTGCTTTGGCTGCCACGCGAAAGGGGATGCGATCTCGTTCGTGCGGGAAACCGAGAATGTGGACTTCATGGAAGCGGTGAAGATCCTCGCCGCAGAGGCCGGGATGCAGGTGCCGGAGCGTGATCCGCAGGCCCAACAGAAGGCGGATCGACGCCAGCAGTTGATGGACGTCATGGAAATGGCCGCGCGGCATTTTGCGCTGCAGTTGAAGACTGGCGCGGGGGCGGCGGCGCGGGAGTATCTGGACGGGCGCGGTCTCAAAGAGGACGTGCTGGATCGCTGGGGGATCGGGTTTGCGCCGGATGCTTGGCAGGGTTTGTGGGATCATCTCACGGCCAAGGGCGTCGCGGCGCAGATGATCCTCGATTGCGGTTTGGCCAAACCCAGTCAAAAGGGCGGCAAACCCTATGACACATTCCGGGGCCGCATCATGTTCCCGATCCGTGATCCAAGGGGTCGCTGCATCGCTTTCGGGGGCCGCGCGATGGACCCGGGTGACAATGCCAAATACCTGAATTCACCTGAGACCGAGCTTTTTGACAAATCCCGCACGCTCTACAATCACGGCCCCGCGCGAGAAGCGGCCGGTAAGGGCAAGGCGTTGGTCGTGGCCGAAGGCTATATGGATGTCATCGCGTTGAGCGAGGCAGGCTTTGGCGCGGCCGTTGCCCCGCTGGGCACGGCGGTAACAGAACATCAGCTGCAGATGTTGTGGCGCGTGGCCGATGAACCGATCATCGCGCTTGATGGCGACACGGCCGGGTTGCGCGCGGCCAATCGGGTGGTCGATCTTGCCCTACCGATGCTGGAGGCAGGAAAATCCCTGCGCTTTGCGCGGATGCCCGAGGGCCAAGACCCCGATGATCTTTTGCGCGCAAGCGGCCCGCCGGCGGTGCAGGCGCTGCTTGATGCCGCGCGGCCCATGGTGCAGCTTTTGTGGGAGCGCGAAACCGAGAGCCGCAATTTTGACAGCCCGGAACGGCGTGCCGCCCTCGACAAGGCGTTGCGCGACAAGATCTCTGATATCAAGGATCCGAGCATCCGCCATCACTATGGCCAGGCGATCAAGGATTTGCGCTGGGCGCTCTTTCGTGCGCCGAGCGCCGCGCCGTCAAATGGCCCGCAGCGTGGCCCCCGAAGAGGTCCCGTCATCGAACCCGTTCGCGCCACGACGCGGTCTTCCATGTTGGCCGCCGCCCAGGGCGAGGTGGCGACAGAGCTGCGAGAGGCGGTGATCTTTGCCATTTTGCTGCGCTATCCCGATCTCTTCCCGGAGTTTGAGGGGCAGGTTGAGAATATGAACTGCTCAACCCCGGATCATCGCAGATGGCGGGACGTGTTTTTGCGCTATGCGGGGCTCGGGGCGGACACGCTGGAACATCACATAGATCAGACAATGGGCGCGCACGCGGTTGAAAGCCTCTTCGCGCGTCCCCATGTGGCACTGATACCGGCCATCCGCCGTGCGCGGACGGGCGACGCTGTGGAGCCGGTGCAGATAGACATGGCGCGCCAGACCCTGAAGGAGGAGTTGGCTAAGCTGGACGCGGCCCATGGTCTCAAATCTGAGATCTCCGAGGCGGCCGAAGACATAGAAGGAATTGCCGACGAAACCGTGACCTACAGGTTATCCGAGGCCACGGCGGCGCAACATCAAGCGCAGCGATCTTTGCAGGAAGATCAGACAGAATATGAGATTGGGCCAAACGGGGCCGCTATGAGCCGGGCGGAAAAGGACGCCTTTGAGCGCCTGCTTAAAAATATTGGAATGCCGAAAGGGTCCGATACGTGATCACATGTTAACCAGTAATCGCTAAGACTGTGATGGCGCGGAAGGCACGAACGGCTAGAAAAATAAGGGACAAGGGTTTGCGAATCACTTAATCGCGCTAATGATTCGTCTGACGGCGAATCAGTCGAATCGCGCAAAGACTTGTAAACCCAGAGATGCATCAGGAGCACTCCATGGCCGCCAAAGACAACGACGACCAGAAAACCGACGATCAAGACGCTGAAATCTCCCTGGATCTGAGCCAGGCTGCAGTGAAGAAAATGATTGCTGAAGCGCGGGAGCGGGGGTTTATCACCTACGACCAGTTGAACCGCGTGCTGCCACCCGATCAGGTGAATTCCGAGCAGATTGAAGACGTTATGTCGATGCTTTCCGAGATGGGCATCAACATCATCGAAGAAGAAGACGCCGAGGAGGAAGAGCAGAAATCCACCGCCGTGGCCGAAATTGGCCGCAAGGGGGAGATCACGCTGGGCTCGGGCAAAGAAGAAAAGCTCGACCGGACGGATGATCCGGTGCGGATGTATCTGCGAGAAATGGGCTCAGTTGAGTTGCTGTCCCGCGAGGGCGAGATCGCGATTGCCAAGCGCATTGAGGCGGGACGAAACACGATGATTGCGGGCCTTTGCGAAAGCCCGCTGACGTTCCAGGCTATCACGATCTGGCGCGACGAGCTTTTGGGCGAAGATATTTTGTTGCGCGATGTGATTGATTTGGAGACCACATTCTCCGGCCAGATGGGTGAGGATGGCGAAGAGGGTGAAGGCATGGTGGATGCCGCCAACATCTCAACCGCGCCCTCTTCCGGCCAGGATAAGGGTGAGGCCAAGCAAGAGCTCGATGCGGACGGAAATCCGATTGCCAATGACGATGATGACGACGATGACGAACAGGCCAATATGAGCCTTGCTGCCATGGAAAGTGCGCTGAAGCCGCGCGTGCTGGAGACGCTGGATCGGATCGCCGAGGATTACGAAAAACTTTCGGAGATGCAGGACAGCCGGATTTCGGCCACGCTAAACGAGGACGGGTCATTTTCCAAAAAGCAGGAAGAGAAGTATCAGCAGCTGCGGTCCGAGATCGTGGAGCTGGTGAATTCCCTGCATCTTCACAACAACCGTATCGAGGCGTTGATTGATCAGCTTTATGGCATCAACCGGCGCATCATGCAGATTGACAGCGCGATGGTGAAGCTCGCCGATCAGGCGCGCATCAACCGCAAGGAATTCATTGAAGCCTATCGCGGGCGGGAGCTCGATCCGGGCTGGCTGGATGACATGGCGCAGAAATCCGGCCGGGGCTGGCAGATGTTCATGGAACGCTCCCCCGAAAAGGTGACGGAATTGCGTGCGGATATGGCTCAGGTTGGGCAGTATGTGGGCCTCGATATTCCCGAATTTCGCCGCATCGTGAGCCAGGTTCAAAAGGGCGAGAAGGAAGCGCGGACTGCGAAGAAAGAAATGGTTGAGGCAAACCTTCGCCTGGTGATTTCCATTGCCAAAAAATACACCAATCGTGGGTTGCAGTTCCTTGATCTCATTCAGGAAGGCAACATTGGCCTGATGAAGGCGGTTGATAAGTTTGAATACCGCCGTGGCTACAAGTTTTCGACCTATGCGACATGGTGGATCCGCCAGGCGATCACGCGCTCTATTGCCGATCAGGCGCGTACGATCCGTATCCCGGTCCATATGATCGAGACGATCAACAAGCTGGTCCGCACCGGCCGTCAGATGCTGCATGAAATCGGTCGTGAGCCGACGCCGGAAGAACTGGCCGACAAGCTGCAGATGCCGCTTGAGAAGGTGCGCAAGGTGATGAAGATCGCCAAGGAGCCGATTTCGCTTGAGACGCCGATCGGGGATGAAGAAGACAGCCAGCTTGGTGATTTCATCGAAGACAAGAATGTCATCCTGCCGCTCGACAGTGCCATTCAGGACAATCTGAAGGAAACCACAACGCGGGTACTGTCATCGCTCACACCGCGCGAGGAGCGGGTGCTGCGCATGCGCTTCGGGATCGGGATGAACACCGACCATACGCTTGAAGAGGTAGGCCAGCAGTTCTCGGTCACGCGCGAAAGGATCCGACAGATCGAGGCCAAGGCGCTGCGCAAGCTCAAGCACCCGAGCCGTAGCCGGAAACTGCGGTCATTCCTCGACCAGTGATCGGTGCCTGATCGTGCCCGCAGGGATGCAAATTTTTTGAAAAAATTTGCCGCCAACGTTGGCGGCATTTTCTTGTGCCAAGAAAATGGGTGGCGCGGGTAAGGGCACTGGTTTTGAGCACATGAAGATACCTGTCTCAAAATTTGGCCAAGAGCTGCAAGAGAAGATCGACGGCCGCGATCTGATTGTCTTTGATGGGGAATGCGTGCTCTGTTCCGGGTTCTTTCGTTTTATGTTGCGCCATGACCGAGAGGAACGGTTTTCCTTCGCCATGGCACAGGCGGAGGTGGGGCAGGCGTGCTATGCCGCGCTCGGCATGCCGCTCGAAGATTTTCAAACCAATCTGGTGATCAAGGACGGCTGGATTTTCACCGATCTCGATGCCTTTGCGGCCGCGATGGCAGCGCTGTCTTGGCCTTGGAAGGCGCTGGCGGTGGCGGCTTGGTTGCCGGGTATCATAAAGCGACCGCTTTACCGGGTTATCGCCAAGAACCGTTACAAGATCTTCGGCCGCTATGAGACCTGCATGATGCCTGACGCAAGCCTGCGCGCGCGATTTGTACAAGGCGGGTGGCTGTGAGGGGCGATCCGTTCTGGCAGGTGATCGACGCCAAAGCGCTGCCGGTGCCGGATGCCGTTTTGTCCCTCCATGAAGGCGCGGGTGAGCGGCGGTTTGCGGGCCGCGCTCGGATTGAGCGGGGCAAAAACCCAATCGTGCGCTTAGGGCTTTGGTTGTCGGGGTTTCCGCCTGAAGGGCAGGATGTTCCAGTAACGCTTTCCATCCGTGTGGGGGATGAGACATCGGAATGGGTGCGGGATTTTGGCGGCCACATCACCCGATCGCGGCTGTGGTATGAGGCAAACCGCGAGGCTGTGGGCGAACGTATTGGCCCCTTTCGTTTACGGCTGGCGTTGAGCGTCGAAGAGAACCAGTTGCACATGGAGATCGCGGGGTTTTCGTTTTTTGGTATCCCGCTGCCGCGTTGGTGTCATCCGATCAGCGAAACGCGGGAATTTGAAGACGATCAGGGGCGGTTTTGCTTTGATGTCTCGGGCCGGATGCCGG
>JBCCCZ010000021.1:0-27698 GCA_039033255.1 Pseudomonadota bacterium | reverse complement strand
CGCGGGGCTTAAAAAGATCAAAGCAGCTTTGGAAAACGCAGGACGCTGATATGTGGAGCATGTTAAACACTTTTTCGCGCAAAGGCCCTATTCAAAGAGCGGCTGAAAAGCACCAAAAGGCGCAACCGAGGTTTGCCGCATTCCTCGTGCTGACGCTGGGTGCCATGGTCTCTGCGCTGCTGGTCCTGGCGGCCAACACCCAGGTCCCGCAAATCACGCGCGCCCCCGGCGTCGTGATCCCATCTGGCAGCTACGGCAAAATCGAAAGCGTCGATGGCGGTATTGTGGAGGCCATCCATGTGCGCGACGGTGCCCGCGTTGAGCAAGGGGATGTCCTTCTAAACCTGCGAAACCCGCAACTCATACGCGAAGCGGAGGAATTGAAAGACAATCTCCAAATTGCCCAAAGCCGATACGACAACGTCGTCGCGGCATTGGCCAGTCTGGAAACAGGTGGCAACAATCACAAGGCCGATTTGGAGGGCATGCGACGCGCCGGGCTTTCCACTGCGGCGACACGGCTGGAACTGCACTACGGCGGCCAAGACATTTTGCGCTTGTCCGTTAAACAAAAGCACCGCACGGTCGATATGCTTGATAACGCCGTGTCGCTGGCGCGCCAAAGATCCCAGCGCCAGTTAGATCTTGTTGAAAGCAAGAGAGATTTGTCCGATCGAGGATTGGTCACAATCAACGAATACCAAAATGCAGTGGCCCGCTCAGACGAGGCGAACGCAAGGTTGGCAGATGCCCAAATCAGACTGTTGCAGGCGGAAGAAAGCCTCATGTTGACAGACGCGCAACTTCAGGAAAACCAACTTGTTTTGATCGAGGAATTGGTGCGCGAGAAATATGATCTGGAGGCTGAAATCACGCGCTTGACCTCCACCAGGCGGATTGCAGAGGAACGCATTGGTCGACAGAAAATCATCACCGCCCATACCGGAATGATTCAGTTTACAAGTTTTCCATCGGTTGGCGAATTCATCGAACCCGGGCAAGCAATTTTTGAGATCCTGCCACTCAATCAGAACCTCGTGATCGAAGCCAGACTGCCGAATTCTGACCACGGTCATATCGACATCGGCCAACGCGTCTCGATCAGTTTCGACAATTTCGACACCCGCAGATACGGCAAGGCCACCGGCGTTTTATCGTCCTTCTCTCCCATTCCATTGACCGACGACATGACCGGAGAGACTTATTTCCGGGCATTTGTGACGCTTGATGAGGCGGTGCTCGGGGACGGCAATCTGGGCGTGACCATTCAAGCGGGTTTTACCAATGTCACGGAAATGGTTACGGGTGAAAGTTCTTTACTGTCCTATATCGTGCGACCGGTTGAGCGCACGCTCAAGACGGCATTCTCAGAAAGACAGTAATTGACCTTCCTGAACTGGCACAGTGGAGGGAACAAGAAAACAGGCGGTCTTCGTACGAAAACAGTCCAAAAACGGACGGCCAGAGCATCTGGCCGCCCGTCAGACCTGATTAGGCCACCAGATCGAAACGGTCCGCCTCCATGACCTTGGTCCAGGCGGAAATGAAGTCACGAATGAACTTATTGCCGTTGTCGTCCTGAGCGTAGACCTCTGCGTAAGCGCGCAGGATTGAATTTGATCCGAACACCAGATCAGCGCTGGTCGCGGGCCATTTGACATCGCCTGTGGCACGATCACGCAACTCATACGTGCCGTCGGTGACGGGGTGCCAGCTATAGGCCATATCAGTCAGATTAACGAAAAAGTCCGTCGTCAACGCACCTACGTTATCGGTGAAAACACCATAACCATTGCCACCATGATTGACGCCCAAAACGCGCAGTCCACCCATCAGCACTGTCATCTCCGCTGCGGTAAGCCCCATCAGCTGCGCCCGGTCGAGAAGCATCTCTTCCGCAGACACTGCATAGGCCTCTTTCTGCCAATTGCGGAACCCGTCCGCAACGGGCTCCAGCACGGAAAAGCTGTCAGCGTCAGTCATGTCATCGGTGGCATCACCGCGGCCCGGTGTGAAGGGTACCTCAGCCGAGTGACCGCCCGCCTCAATCGCGCGCTCCAAGCCCACATTACCCGCCAAAACGATGACATCCGCGACGGATGCACCCGCTTCAGCGGCGATGGGTTCCAGAATGCCCAGCACCTTGGCCAGACGATCCGGTTCATTGCCCGCCCAATCCTTCTGCGGCGCCAGACGGATACGGGCACCATTGGCACCGCCGCGTTTGTCTGACCCACGGAATGTGCGCGCGCTGTCCCAGGCTGTGGCGATCAATTCAGAGCAGGTCAAACCGCTCGAAGCGATCGCCGCTTTCACCGCGTCAACGTCGTAATCCGTCGGGCCTGCGGGAACCGCGTCCTGCCAAATCAGATCCTCAGCAGGCACATCCGGTCCATAGTAATTCGCCTTCGGGCCCATGTCGCGGTGGGTCAGCTTGAACCAAGCACGGGCAAAGGTGTCCGCGAAATAGTCAGGATCAGCGCGGAATTTCTGGCAAATCTCATTGTAAATCGGATCCACCTTCATCGCCATATCCGCATCCGTCATCAACGGGATCGCGCGACCGGTTGGGTCAGAGGGATCAAGCGGCTTTTCGTCGTCCGGCATATTCTTGGCCGTCCATTGATGCGCGCCTGCCGGGCCTTTGATCAGCTCCCAGTCATAGCCAAAGAGATAATCAAAATACCCCATGTCCCACTTCGTCGGCTCTTTGGTCCACGCCCCCTCAATGCCGGAGGTGAAGTTATCGGCAGCCTTTCCCGTGGCCCCAGGGTTATCCCATCCAAAACCCTGCATATGCACTGGGCAACCCTCGGGCTCTGTACCGATCTGTTCGCCATGGCCGCCGCCGCCATGGGCCTTGCCCACCGTGTGGCCACCGCAGGTCAGTGCCGCTGTTTCTTCATCATTCATCGCCATTCGAGCGAAGGTTTCGCGTACATGCTGTGCCGTGCGCGCCGGGTCAGGATTGCCGTTCACGCCCTCAGGGTTGACGTAAATCAGGCCCATGTGAACCGCAGACAATGGATTCTCCAGAGTGCTGACATCGCTCAGATCACCGTATCGGTTTTCAGAGGGCGCCAGCCATTCGTTCTCAGACCCCCAATACACATCCGTTTCCGGGCCCCAGATATCTTCACGGCCAAATCCGAAGCCGAAGGTTTTGAGCCCCATGGATTCATACGCCATATTGCCCGACAGGATGATCAGATCCGCCCAGGAAAGCGCGTTGCCGTATTTTTTCTTAATCGGCCAAAGCAGACGGCGCGCCTTGTCCAGGCTTGCGTTATCGGGCCAAGAATTGAGCGGTGCAAACCGGATATTGCCCGACCCTGCACCACCGCGACCATCTTGCATCCGGTAGGATCCCGCAGAATGCCACGCCAGACGGATCATCAGGCCGCCATAGTGCCCCCAATCCGCCGCCCACCAATCCTGATTATCGGTCATCAGCGCTTTGACATCCGATTTCACAGCTTCGAAATCCAGTTCCTTCACGGCCTCCCGGTGATTGTAATCGGGATCCATCGGGTTCGTGCGCGCACCGTGTTGGTGCAGGATGTCGAGGTTGAGCGCGTTTGGCCACCACTTGGTCACCGGTTGGTCCATCGATGTGTTGCCACCGTGATTGACCGGGCAGCCTCCAAGGGCTGGCATTTTGTTTCCGTCCATCTGGGTCTCCTGTCGTGAGGGTTCCTGGTATCTATATGTAGGACGACAAGTAGCTTGGTATGATCATTAATTCCAATTGAATAAACCAAAATACCTCATAACTTAAGATTATGATCAATTTCACCCTCAAGCACTTCCGCTACTTTGATGCATTGGCCCGTTTCCGCCATTTCGGCCGCGCAGCGGAGGCCTGTTCGATCTCCCAACCGGCTTTGTCCGTGCAGATCAAGGAATTGGAGGCGATGCTCGGCTCACCTCTTGTGGAACGCAGCGCACGCCAAATTCGACTCACAGCCCTTGGTGAAGAGTTCCTGGAACGCGCCCGCAACGTCCTCAATGAAGTGGATGAAATGGCAGAGCTTGCGCGTCAACCTCACGGCCCTCTCAGAGGAAGGCTGCGGATAGGAATCATTCCCACCGTCGCGCCGTATCTTCTGCCTGAAATCATCCGCCATTTGTCGGTGTCCCTGCCCGACCTTGATCTGCGCCCGCGCGAATCTGTGACAGACGCCTTGCTAGAAGACCTGCTGCAAGCCCGGCTGGATGTGGTGATCGCAGCGCTTCCGGTCTCTGAGCCGCGCCTGCGGGAATTTGCCCTTTTTGAGGAAGATTTTGTGCTGATCCGCCCGGCGTCTGACGCGGATCTGCCGGTGCCCATGCCAGAACAATTACAGGCCATGAAGCTTTTGCTGCTGGAAGAGGGCCATTGCTTCCGCGACCAAGCCCTGTCCTTCTGCGACATCCGCCCAAATGACCCCAGCCTCGTGATGGAAGGCTCCTCCATGGCAACATTGGTGCAGATGGTCGATGCGGGTCTGGGCCTGACCTTGATCCCGGAAATGGCGGTGCCGCTGGAAACGAAAGGCACATCCGTCGCTATTTTCCGGTTCCAGCGCGGAAAACCAAAGCGGACCATTGGCATGATCTGGCGCAAGACCAACCCGCTCGAAGACCAGTTGATGGAGCTGGGCGCGACCGTCCGCCAGATCGGCCAGAGCCAGAGGGATAAAGTGCGCAGCTGATCGCGCACCAAAACAAATTCTCAAAACCGCCCCACAACAGACCTATCCCGCGCCAATTTCGCCAGACTGGAAACCGCAGGACTATCAAACGACAATGACAGTAATATGCGAGCACTGACTTGGCTTGATATGGCAATCATGTGTTTGGGCGACGCGTCAAGACCGCGATCATCAATGAGCACCAGGTCTACCGCACGGGCAGGATTGCCCAGACAGGCCATGACCTGGCCATTCTGGTTCAGGAAAGCCCGATCCATGCCAAAGTCGTTCGTCCATTTCGCACGGACCGGCGCCCCCAAAAAGGGCGATGCCTTAACGATCATCGGCTAAACGCTGTTCAGTAAAACGAAGCCCCCAGTGGCGAAGCCCTGCTATATCCTGACTTGTAAACATGACGCGTTGAAGACGCCTTTCGAGGTGGGATTTGGAACCGGAAAGACGAAACCAGCGTGTTGCACGCGTCATTGGATGCGACGGTGATGCCCGCGCCTCTTTTACCTTCCGCAGTCTGGATGGTGGCAATGGTCTTCGACCAGATGCCGGTGTTGTACACGGCCGTTCCATGGGTTGTGCCGTTGATCATGACATCGACTGTGGCACCCGTTGTTCCTGAAACCCTGTTTACCGCTGCGCCGTTTTCCAGTCGGGATGGAACCACGGCACCGCGTTGTCCGCAGGCAGCGATCGGCCCAAAATGTGATCCGATATCTTCTCCCCTACCATGATCGAGGGCGCGTTGAGATTGCCATTGGTGATGCGCGGGAAAAGGCTGCTGTCGGCCACGCGTAGCCCGTCCACACCAATCACACGACCTTCCGGATCGACCACCGCGTTGCGGTCATCGGCGCGTCCCATCCGGCAGGTGCCACAGGGGTGATAGGCGCTTTCGGCGTGTTCGCGGATCACATCATCCAGCTCGTCATCCGTATGTACCCGCGCACCGGGTTGGATTTCATGCTTGGCATAGGGTTTGAATGCGTCCTGCGCGAAAATCTCTCGCGTGAGGCGAATGCAACGGCGGAAATCGAGCCAGTCCTGTTCTTCACTCATGTAATTGAAGCGAATGACCGGGTGGTCTTTAGGGTCGGAACTGCGCAACCGCACCGTTCCTCGTGAAGGGGACCGCATGGGCCCGGTATGGGCCTGAAACCCGTGCCCCTCGGCAGCGGCCTGTCCGTCATAGCGCACGGCAATGGGCAGGAAATGGAACTGGATATCAGGGTAATCAACCCCGGCTTCCGAGCGGATGAACCCACAGCTTTCAAACTGGTTCGACGCCCCCGGCCCCGTTTTGGTGAAAAGCCACCGCGCACCAACATAGGCTTTGCCCAACAGGTTCCAGTATTTGAAGAGGCTGACCGGTTGCGACGCGGCCATCTGCACGTAAAGCTCCAGATGATCCTGCAAGTTGCCGCCCACACCGGGGCGGTCGGCCACCACCTCAATCCCATGCTCCGCCAGATGCTTGGCAGGACCGATGCCGGACAGCATCAGCAACTTGGGTGAGTTGATGGAGGACGCCGCAAGGATCACCTCTCGCCGGGCGCGGATCGTGGATTTGGTCGTTTCCACCCCCACAGCGCGCCCCTCTTCCATCACCACGCGGATCACTTCCGCCCGCACCAGATCGCAATTCTGACGCCTCAAAGCAGGCTTGAGATAAGCGTTGGCCGCCGACCAGCGCTGCCCTTTGTGCACCGTCATCTCAAACGGCGCGAAGCCTTCCTGCTGCTCGCCATTGTAGTCGCTGGTGATCTGATAGCCGGCCTGCCCGCCCGCTTCGATGAAGGCACGGGTCAGCGGGTTGGCCATCGCCCCGCGTTGCACGTGCAACGGCCCGTCAGAGCCGCGCCAGGACGCATCCCCGCCATGGCCCGCACTGTCCCAGTTTTCCATCCGTTTGAAGTAAGGCAGCACGTCCGAGTAGCCCCAACCATCCGCGCCCATGTCGCGCCAATGGTCATAATCCCCTGCATGTCCTCGCACATAGACCATGCCGTTGATGGAGGAAGACCCACCAATCACCTTCCCCCGCGGACAGGCCAAACGGCGGTTATTGAGATGGGGCTCCGGCTCAGAGGCAAAGCCCCAATCATACATCTTCATGTTCATTGGAAAGCTCAGCGCGCCGGGCATCTGAATGAGCGGCCCGGCATCCGTGCCACCATGCTCAATGACCAGCACCGATTGCCCGGCCTCCGCCAACCGGTACGCCATGGCGCAACCCGCACTTCCCGCGCCGACGATCACGTAATCCGCTTCCATCATGCGCCCTCGACCCTCAATACGTCATAGGGCACCATGACGTGCTCTCTGTAAGCCAGACGCTGTGTCAGCCGCCCATAATAGGCCTCCACCGCGGGTTGCGGATCGCGCGCCACATCGATGGTGAACCACCGAAACAGCAAATGCCCGATCACGATGTCAGCGGCGGTCAGGGTGTCACCGCAGACGAAGGGCTGATCGCTCAACTGCGTGCCTAAATGCGCCATATAGCCGTTGAACGCCGCCACCGCGCGGGCCAACGCCGCCTCGTCACGGTCTTTGGCCGCCGTGCGCACCCGCGACCAGAAGATCGGCACGGTGAAATTGTTGCAAAGTTCGTTCTTGCCCCATTCCGCCCACATGTCGACCTGCGCCCGCCCCTTCGGATCGACGGGCCAGAACGTGTCCGAGCCATAGGTCGCCGCCAGATAGCGCAGGATCGCGCAGCTTTCCCAGATCACAAGATCCCCGTCCTTAAGCACCGGGATCTTGCCATGGGGGTTCATCGCCAGAAACTCGGGCGTATCGAGACCGCCATGAACATGGCCGAAATCCAGCCGCTCATAGTCCAGGCCAAGCTCCGCCACGGCCCACATCACGAGTTGCACATTCGAGGACGTCGCGCGCCCGTAGATCACCCGCATCATTCCCCCCTCGGGAAGCGCTGGTTTTCTTCCACCACGTTGAGATCCATGTGATTGCGCATGTAGCGCTCTGATGCTTTCTGCAGCGGCTGATAATCCCAGGGGTAGTACCCCCCCTGCCTGAGCGCCTCATAGACCACCCAGCGGCGCGCCTGACTTTCACGCACTTGCGCGTCAAACGCGTCCAGATCCCAGCGCGCCTCGGCCTTCGCTTGCAACTGCGCCAGGGTGCCCGCATGGGCGGGAGTGTCGGCGAGGTTGGTCAGCTCATGGGGGTCAGCCTCCAGATCAAAAAGCTGATCGGGATCCAGCGCACAGCGGTTGAATTTCCACTTTCCATAGCGCAGGGAAACAAGGGGGGCATAAGACGCCTCTGCCGCATATTCCATCGCCACCGGCGCATCACGCGTCTCACCCTGTCCAAGAGGCACGAGCGACTGGCCCTCGACCCATGGGGCCAGTTCCTCCATCGACACACCCGCGAGGTCACACAGTGTCGGGCAGACATCGATGGTGCTGACGGGGTCCGTGATGCAACCAGGTTCCATCCCCGGTGCCGCGATCATCAACGGCACGCGTGAGGAGCCTTCATAGAAGCTCATCTTGAACCACAATCCCCGCTCACCCAGCATGTCGCCGTGGTCAGAGACAAACAGAACAACCGTGTCTTTTTCCTGCCTCGTTGTCGAAAGTACCCCCAGAATCTCGCCGATTTTTTGATCAAGATAGGAGATATTCGCAAAATACGCCCGGCGCGATCTGCGGATGTCTTCGTCGGAAATATCAAAGCTGCGCCAGTCATTGGCGTCAAAGATCCGCTTGGAATGGGCATCATGATCGGCGTAGTCCATCGCCGCCACATCGGGCTTCAGATGCGCGCAATCCTCGTAGAGATCCCAGAACTCCTTGCGGGCCACGTAAGGATCATGGGGATGCGTGAAGCTGACCGTCAGGCACCAGGGCCGCTCGTCGTGACCGCGCGCCAGATCATAGAGTTTGCGCGTCCCGTTGTAGGCGACCTCATCATCATATTCCATCTGGTTGGAGATCTCGGCCACCCCCGCCCCGGTGACGGAGCCCATGTTGTGATACCACCAGTCAATGCGTTCACCGGGTTTGCGATAATCCGGCGTCCAGCCGAAATCGGCAGGGTAGATATCGGTGGTCAGACGCTCTTCAAACCCGTGCAGTTGATCGGGCCCGACGAAATGCATCTTGCCGCTCAGACAGGTCTGATAGCCCGCCCGCCGCAGGTGATGGGCGTAGGTTGGTATGTCGGCGGAGAATTCCGCCGCGTTGTCGTAAACGCGAGAGCGCGACGGCAGGAGACCAGACATGAAACTGGCACGCCCGGGCGCGCAAAGCGGGCTCGCCGTGTAGGCGTTTGCAAACCGCGTCGAACGTTCTGCCAAAGCGCGAAGATGCGGGGTGTGCAGCCAATCCGCAGGCCCGTCAGGAAAGAAGGTGCCGTTCAGTTGGTCGACCATCAGGATAAGAATATTGGGCTGGGTCATGGCACGTCCCTCGCGAGCGTTCGGTCCACATAGGCCATCAGCAGGCCAATGGCCTCGTCCCCGTCGAGCGGGGTCTCGGTCAGGGTTTGGCGCAGGTAAAGGCCGTCGATCATGGCGGCAAGGCCGCGCGTCAGGTCTTGGGTCAGTTCTGGGTCATGTTCGCCCGCCGCCCGAATGGCATGGCGCAGGTTTGACCGCAGGCGGCGTTGATAGACGTTGAGCAACCGCTGTGCCGGGGCAGAGGTTTGCGCCTGCACATAGAAATTGAGCCAGGCAGACACGGTGGCCGATTGAAACTGGCTTGGGGCGAAACAGGCACGAATGATCGCCTCAATCCGGTCGCGCGGGGTTTTCGCCATGGCCAACGCGCCGCGCGCCTCCGCGCCCAGAAGCGACAGGATATGGCGCATCGCGGCCGTGAAGATCTGTTCCTTGGAGCCGAAATAGTGATGCGCCAGCGCGCTGGACATGCCCGCGCGCTTGGCGATCTGGCTGACCGTCACATCCAGGCTGCCATGTTCACCGATTTCATGGATCGTGGCCTCCACCAAGGCCGAACGGCGCAGCGGTTCCATTCCCTGTTTTGGCATCACGTCTCCCCCTCCAAACCTGAAGTAGGGGATTTTTGATTGACTCGTCAATCAATAAAAAATCGCGCATGCCGCATAGGCTTCACCATGAGTATTTTTGAGCCAAAAAGAAGGAGGGGTGCAGCGCTTGAGTGCCGCTGGTATGGAAGGGGTATGACGCGGCCCATCTACATCGGTTCAGACATCTATCGCGGATCGAGCTATGGGCCGAAACACCCTCTCTCGATCCCGCGCGTGCCGACCGTGACCGATCTGACGCGTAGCCTTGGGTGGTTGCCCAAAGACCAGTTTCGATTGAGCCCGCGCGCACGCCCCAAAGCGCTTTTGTCCTTTCACACGCCCGACTACATTCGCGCGTTGCAGGCGACTGAAGTCGCACAAAGCGTTGATGAAGAGACACGCGCGCGCCACCAACTTGGCACCGTGTCGAACCCGATTTTCCCGGAAATGTACCGACGGCCCGCCACGGCGGCAGGGGGCTCGATGATGGCGGCAGAGCTGATCGCGGATGGGGGCATTGTCTACAACCCCGGCGGCGGTACACATCACGGCATGCCCGATCATGCGGGCGGGTTTTGTTATCTCAACGACCCCGTGCTGGGCATTCAACGGCTCTTGGCGCAGGGCCTGACGCGCGTGGTCTATGTGGACATCGACGCCCATCATTGCGACGGGGTGGAGGTGGCATTCCTTGGTGACCCGCGCGTGCGGATGATCTCCACGCATGAAGTGCGTCGCTGGCCATTCACTGGCGCGTTGGAGGACGACGCAGGCGGCAGCGCTCTGAACTTGCCGCTGCCCAAAGGCACGGGCGATGATGGTTTTGCCCTGGCCCGGGATGAGGTTATCCTGCCCGCCGTGCAAGCCTTCCAACCAGAGGCCATCGTACTGCAATGCGGGGCGGATGCGGTGGAGGAAGACCCTCTGTCTCGGCTGGGCCTGTCCAACAATGCCCACTGGGCGGTGGTTCAGGCGCTGATGGACATGGCGCCACGCCTACTGGTGCTTGGCGGCGGCGGATACAACCCGTGGACAGTCGGGCGGCTTTGGGCAGGGGTTTGGGCGACACTGAATGGTCATGACATACCCGACCACTTACCGGAACCTGCGCAGACCGTCCTCGGCGCGCTGAGCTGGACACGTAAACGTCCGCGGCCTGACTATCTGGTGACCACGCTGCGCGATGCCCCGCGTCATGGGGAAATCAGCGATGATCTGCGTGCAAGCGTGACGCATCTCAAGGGACGGCTCTCAAATTGGGTATGAGAGTGCCCTGCACGGGTCTTTTGAGCACATGAGATCAAGCGCGTCATGCTGAGGCATTGCCCTTGCGCCAAAGGGCGCGTAAAGGGCTCTGGACTAACGGGAAAAGACGATCCATGCCCATTCTGGTGATGAAATTCGGCGGCACCTCGGTGGCCAATATTGACCGCATCCGGCGCGCGGCCAAGCGCGTGGGGGTGGAGGTGGCGAAGGGCTATGATGTGATCGTCATCGTCTCCGCCATGGCGGGGCGCACCAATGAACTGGTAGGTTGGGTCGATGAGATTTCGCCGCTCTATGACGCGCGCGAATATGATGCTGTGGTGGCCTCGGGTGAGAATGTCACGGCAGGCCTGATGGCGCTCACCTTGCAGGAAATGGACGTGCCCGCGCGCAGCTGGCAGGGCTGGCAGGTGCCGGTGCAGACAACATCGGCCCATTCGTCCGCCCGGATCGAAGATATTCCGCCTGAGAACATCATGGCCAAGTTCGGCGAAGGCATGCGCGTGGCCGTCGTCGCCGGGTTCCAGGGCGTCAGCCCCGAGGGCCGCATCACCACGCTTGGGCGCGGCGGATCGGATACCACGGCCGTGGCCTTTGCTGCCGCCTTCAACGCGGAACGCTGCGATATCTACACCGATGTGGACGGGGTCTACACCACCGACCCGCGCATCACCGACAAGGCGCGCAAGCTTGACAAGATCGCCTTTGAGGAAATGCTGGAACTGGCAAGCCTTGGCGCGAAAGTTCTGCAAACCCGGTCGGTCGAACTGGCCATGCGCTATAACGTGAAACTGCGCGTGCTCAGCAGTTTCGAAGAACAATCAGACGAGGCCGGTACGCTAGTCTGTTCGGAGGAAGAGATCATGGAATCAAACGTCGTGAACGGCATCGCCTATTCCCGCGAAGAAGCGAAGATGACGCTTGTGTCCGTCGCCGACCGCCCCGGCATCGCGGCGGCTATCTTTGGCCCGCTGAGTGAGGCCGGTGTGAATGTGGATATGATCATCCAGAACATCTCGGAAGAGGGCCGCACCGACATGACGTTTTCCTGCCCCACCAATCAGGTGGCGCGCGCCGAAAAGGCGATGCAGGGCGCCAAGGACAAGGGCGACATTAATTACCACGACCTGCTGGCCGACACCAATGTGGCCAAGATCTCTGCCGTGGGCATCGGCATGCGCAGCCAGTCAGGTGTAGCCGCCACGATGTTCAAGACGCTCAGTGATGAGGGGATCAACATTAAGGTCATCTCAACCTCCGAGATTAAAATATCCGTGCTGATCGACCGGAAATATATGGAACTTGCTGTTCAGTCCTTGCATGATGCTTTCGGACTGGAAACTGCGGCCTAAACCTTGGCTACATAGCGCCGCCGCCAAAAGGGACACCTTGTGACGGCATGAACAAGCCGGAAACACATAGAACCAACAGCCGCCAGATGCTGTCCCGCCTGCGCGCCATGATGTCGGAGGAGGCGGGCGGGCAGACGCGTCTTGATGCAATCACCAGCCTGATGGCGGAAGAGATGCATGTTGAGGTCTGCTCGATTTATCTCTTCCGCGATGAAGAGACGCTGGAACTTTGCGCCACCGAAGGTCTGAACCCCGAGGCTGTGCATCAGACCCGTATGCGGCTGGGTGAAGGTCTTGTGGGTCGGATCGCGAAGAAGGGCTTGATCATCAACACCGACAACGCGCCGGGCACCCGCGGTTTCCGCTACATGCCAGAGACAGGCGAAGAGGCGTATAACAGTTTCCTGGGCGTGCCGATTCAGCGCCTTGGGGAAACGCTGGGCGTCATGGTTGTGCAATCAAAAGAAGCGCGCAGCTTTTCCGAGGAAGAGGTGGACGTGGTCGAAGTGGTCGCCATGGTCCTGGCCGAAATGACTGAATTGGGGGCGTTCGTTGGGGAAGGCGCGGCCATGTCCGCCCGTCACCAGCAACCGGTCCTATTTGATGGCACCTCAGCACAGGAAGGCGCGTCCGAGGGACAGGTTTGGCTGCATGAACCGCGCGTGGTTGTCGCCAATCCTATCGCCGATGACCCGATACGCGAAACGGAGCGGCTGAACAGCGCCGTGGAAGAATTGCGCGTTGGCGTGGATCGGATGCTGTCGACGGCCGCGAAGGGCGATAAGGAACAGCTGCAGGTGTTAGAAGCCTACCGCATGTTTGCCAATTCCAAAGGCTGGATGCGGCGAATGGAAGAAGGCATCGCCCTGGGCCTGTCGGCAGAGGCGGCAGTGGAAAAGGAACAATCCACGGCGCGGGCGCGCATGTCCAAGGTAACCGATGTCTACCTGCGCGACCGGCTGCATGATTTGGATGATCTTTCAAACCGACTTTTGCGCATCCTGACCGGTCAAGGCCAGGAGACAGGCGCGGAAATGCCCGAAAACCCGGTTCTTGTGGCCAGCAATATCGGCCCTGCCGAACTCTTGGATTATGGTCGCAAATTGAAGGGCATCGTGTTGGAGGAAGGCTCTGTCGGATCGCACGCCACCATTGTCGCGCGCGCGCTCGCTATACCGCTGGTCGTGCATGCATCCCGCATCACGACAGAAGCGCTCAACGGCGATCCGATCCTTGTGGATGGCGAACAGGGTAACGTGCATCTGCGGCCCGATGACAGCATCGTCGCCGCCTTTCGCGACAAGATGGCGATGCAAGCCAATGCGCAGGAACGCTATGCCTCTATCCGTGATCTGCCCGCTGAAACCGAATGCGGCACACAAATTGCTCTGCACATGAATGCAGGTCTGATGGCCGATCTGCCGTCGCTCGAAAGCTCAGGCGCTGAAGGTGTTGGGCTGTTTCGGACAGAGCTTCAGTTTTTGACCAACAACCAAATGCCCAAACGCTCGGAGCTGAGCGAAATCTATGCCCGCGTGATGGATGCATCCAAAGGCAAGCGCGTGGTCTTCCGCACGCTCGACATCGGGTCGGACAAAGTGCTGCCCTATATGCGCGCGGTCGCCGAACCCAACCCTGCCTTGGGCTGGCGTGCTGTACGCGTGGCACTGGACAAACCGGGCGTGATGCGCATGCAGGTGCAGGCCATTATCCGCGCCGCCGCGGGCCGCCCGCTGACGCTCATGTTCCCCTTTGTCGCCCAGCGTGAGGAATTCACCCTCGCGCGGGCAGAGGTGGACAAAGCCATGGAACGTGAGCGCATCCTGGGCCACCCCTTGCCCGAGAGCCTTGAAGTGGGCGCAATGCTGGAGACACCGTCGCTGGCTTTCGCACCAGATTCGCTTTTTCGGGAGGTCGATTTCATCTCGATCGGGGGCAATGACCTCAAACAGTTCTTCTTTGCCGCTGACCGTGAAAATGAGCTGGTGCGCAAACGCTATGACACGCTCAACGTCAGCTTCCTGTCCTTTCTGGAAACCATCGTGGATCGCTGCGCGGGCCTTGGCACGCCGCTTAGTTTCTGCGGTGAGGATGCGGGCCGCCCAATTGAGGCGGCGTGCCTCGCGGCCATCGGTATGCGCATGCTTTCGATGCGGCCTGCCTCCATCGGGCCGGTGAAATCCATCCTGCGCCGCACAAACCTCGTGGCGCTGAGCGATGTAATCCACCGCGCCCGCGCCAGCGGTCTGCAATCGGTGCGCGGCCCTGTGATGGAATACATGCGCGAAAAGCTTTGATCGATTATTCCGCTTAGTGACAATTCCGGCACGGCAAGACCCGGTAGGCGCACGTTACGTTATCCACAACACCTTGTGGACAAACTACTCTAGCGAGTGGATAAGGTTCTAAATCACTGGAATCAATTGGGAAAAAACCTGCATTTCCTGTGGATAACTCAATTTTTCTGATAATTTAATCAAGTCTTAGGAGAAATCCCCTTGGATGGAGTTCTCGGGCAGGCGCGCAACGGCCCAACCGCAACAACGAAAACAGGGCCGGGCAAAAAGGAGGCAGGCAATGGTATTTTCGCTCTTCAAACCGAAGAAAGAGCCGTTCGATCCCGCATTGGTCATTCACCACCGACGGCAAGAGGTTGCACCCTCAGACATCATGTCCCTTAGTCGAAAGGACCGGGTTGCGCGCGCCTTTGAGGAAATGCCTCTGGATGAACGGGAAACCGAGGCCGTCTGCGCCCTTCTGGATGAACCGGGCTCAACCTGCGTAGAGCTTAGCCGCGCCTGCGGGTGGATGGACACCAGCTGGCGCACGCAGATGATCCTGCTATGCCAACGGCGGCGCAAGTTTCTCTGGCCGGAAGGCGTGACAGCGGATGTCTCAAACGGAATTATCATCAGCGCGCTGGCGGAATATGACACCTATGACAGCACTTTCATCCCGCGCCGCGACGTTATCAAAACTCTGCGCCATGCAGTAAAGGCCGCGTTGTGAGCGAGGCAGTCCGCAAGGACTGAAGAGCGGCGCCTTACATCCGGTTCACCGGCGGCGTCTGAATCCGCTGCCGAAACCGTTCCGCTAATTCTGCCCGATCCAGATCCGCCTCAATCGACAACCTGCGCAGGCCAAAATGAACATGCGCCATTTGCTGGTAATAGCTGGTATAGGTGTAATTGGTCGCCGCTCCCGCCGCCGCGCCCAAAATAGGCACCGTCTGCGCGGCCAGCTTCTGCCCCAACACCGTGGCGAGCCGTGGTGCCACAGCAGAAATCAGGTTCTGCATCGCAGCCCCGGTCACAGTCACCCGCGCGCCCAGAAACCCAAGATCAGCCCCGTCATCGTGATCCAGCGGCCCGGCAGCGGCAAAAACCTGGATGCAGTCATACTGAACGCCCTCTTCCGAGGAGTCGAACCCGTGTTCCACCGCCACATCCTGAATGGCGCGCAGAAGCACCGTGGTCGTCACCGGCAGCTCCGCCAGCGCTGTGGGCAGCCCGCCCAGACCGCCTGCTGCCCCCATGGCTGTGGTCAGCGCGCGGGTCATCCAGCCTGCTTGCCCATCGACCACACCGCGCGATCCATGTGCCGCCTGCATCGCCAGCCGCAGCGCCTCTTCCGTACGCGCACCCAAGGCATCACGCACCGGCTTGGGCAGTTGTTCAAGCAAGCTGTCGGCTTGGCCACCAATCAGGTTGAGCAGTTGAATACCGGGCCCTGACGCGGTGGAATAGCGCGCGGCCAACGCATCCAGCCGCGTCGCGACGACATCCTCAGAGAGGGTGGGATCAAGAACTTCCATGTGGGTCACTTAAACACGCTTGGCCTCGCGCGCAAACTCACGCCTGCCACCGCGTGACATCCCCCTTGATGCCAACCCAAGCACCAGACATTAAATCCAATCCCAAAACCCGCGCCGGATTGGTGGGTGGCGGCATGTGCACGCCCTCAAGCCGCTCAAACCCGAACCGCCCATAGTAAGGCGCATCCCCCACCAGCATTGCCCGCTCCCAGCCCAGGTCCCGCGCCTGGTCCAGACTGTCGAGAATCAAATACCCGCCCAGACTTTCCCCCTGATAGGTCGGATGCACCGCCACAGGCCCCAAAAGCAAAACCCGCGTGCCGCCCACAAGAACAGGCCAAAACCGGATAGCCCCTGCCAAAATCCCGTCCGGGTCCCGCGCCACAAGGCTGAGATCCGCGATCCGCGCCACGCCTTCGCGCAAACGGTAAGACGACAACGCCTCCCGCCCTGGCGCAAAGGCCAGATCATACAGCGCTTCGACCTCCCACCAATCATCGCTTGTCTCCGGGGTCAGTTGAAACACCGCTTTGCCTTATGCGTCCGTTAAATATGGTGGCAAACCGCGTAGCACGACGCTAGGACGGGCACAAACCTGCAAATCTCAAGGCATCTTGATGTTCTACCGCCCCGAAGACGGCCACGGCCTGCCCCACAATCCCTTCAATGCCATCGTCACCCCCCGCCCCATCGGCTGGATTTCAACACGGGGCGCGGATGGTTCCGAAAACCTCGCCCCCTATTCGTTTTTCAACGCCGTGGCCTATGTCCCGCCGCAGGTCATGTTTGCCTCCACATCTGCCAAACCCGACCGGGACGGCACCAAGGACAGTGTTGCCAACATCCGCGACACAGACGTCTTCTGCGTCAACATCGTGGAATATGCCATGCGCGACATGATGAATGCCAGCTCTGGCCCCTGGCCGCGCGACGTGGATGAATTCGACCATGCCGGCATCGAACGCATGGCTTGCAAAACCATCCTCTGTTCCCGCGTGGCCGCAGCCCCCGCCTCGCTGGAATGCAAGCTGACCCAGATCGTGCAGCTTCCGGGTGCGGCCAATTTCGCCGTGTTCGGCGAAGTGGTGGGCGTTCACATACGCGACGATTGCATCGTCAACGGTATCTTTGACGTCACCCGCTACAACCCGCTCGCCCGGCTTGGCTATCGCGATTACACGACTGTGCGCGATCTCTTCAGCCTCGACCGCCCCGACGAACGGTGAGACACGCGTTCTTCTAGAGATTTCGTTTCCCTCAAAAGGAACCCAGAATGTCACTCTCCGAGGCCATCACCACCCAAGCCACATGGATCCAGATCTGGGTCGGTTGGCTGGCCGTGCTCAACATCGCGACACTCGCCGCACTTTTGTCCAAACCGGCCTCGCGGCGCCACGGCCTCGTTGTCGGCGGGGCTTTCGTGGCCAACTATCTCTTCATGAACTGGCTCTATGGTCAGTATGGCTACACCCGCATCCTCGGCCTGTCGCACATTCTGATCTGGGGCCCTCTCATGATCTACCTGATGGCCGCACTTCGCGGAGAAACCATCACCGGTTGGGTGCGCCCGCTCACATATGTTTTCGTCTTTTCCATGTCGGTATCGCTGGCTTTCGACATCCTCGATGTCACGCGCTGGTTCATGGGCGACCAAGCCTCACTGCTGCCCGACGCATCAGGCTGAGGTAAATCGCTAAAGACGCCAGTACGATGGCCCCGCCGAGGATCATGCGCGGTGTCGGCACCTCCCCCACAGCGAGCCACACCCACACAGGGCCCAGCACCGTCTCCATCAACATCAGCAAGCTCACATTGGCCGCATGGGTGTGCCGCGCGGCCAAGGACAGCAGGTAAAACGACAGCGGCAACACCAAAGCGCCGGTCGTGATCATCGCCCAAGGCTCCCCCACCATCATCTGCGCGGGTCCGGTGACGATCAGCCCGTTCACCCCGGCAAGTATTGCACCCACCCCGATCAGCAACAGGATAGGAAGACGCGGACAGGCCCTGAGCACAGTGAAGTTCAGCGCCAGCACAAATGCCACGCCAAGACCAAAGAGCACGCCGATCACCGCCGTGACGTCAAACTGCGCCCCCTTTCCCGTCACCGCGATGAATATCCCCGCCATGACAGCAACCGTCGCGGCCCATGTCAGCGCGCTCGTGGCCTCCCGCAGAATGACCCAACTGAGAAGGGCGGAAAACACCGGCACGGCGGCAATGCCGATCAGCACGATCGCGGCTGGGGCCGCGGCAATGCCCAGGCAGAACAGGAGTGAATTGAAAAACTGACAGACGATGATCGCCACGCCCATACCCGTACCGATCTGGCGCAAATCCCCGGCCCTGTCCCGGCTGATGATGGCCCAAAGCGCCAGCATCACACCGCCCATCAGAAACCCGCGCCACCCAGTCATCTGAAACCCGTCCATCTGCGACAGGCGCATCAGCATGGCGTCCGGCGTCAGCACCAATGTGCCCAGCGCCGCCAGCAGCAGCCCGAAGCCTGCGCCTTTTGTCAGAGGATCAGCCACGCCGGGATCTCACCAATGTCCGGCAGCACCACATCGGCGTGCGGGCGCAGTTCATCGGCTTCCGCCACGCCGGTCAGCACGGCCACGGTCGGCATCCCCGCCGCGCGGCCTGCGATCAGATCATGGGTGCTGTCACCCACCATGGCGCATCGTTCCGGCGCAACACCGATGCGTGCGGCGATAGCCAAAAGCGGATCGGGAAAGGGCTTGGCACCGTGGCCGCTGTCAAACCCTAGGATCATGTCGAAATCATCATGAATACCCACATCGCGCAGATTTGCCCGCGCACCGCGTTCGCTATCATTGGTCATCACGGCCAACCGCAGCCCCATGCCCTTGAAACACTGCATCAGGGGGGCCAATGGAACGGCGGGGGCCAAAGGGGCATCCATCGCGAAGTCTTCCAGATGAATTTCCAGCGCGTCCACATCCCAGTGCGGCAAGGCGCGTGCCACCACTTCTGCGGCTTCACGGTTGGTGCAGGCGATGATCGGACTGGTGGGCCGAAACCGACCGAGGCGTAGGTCGAAATCCATCTCATCGGCCATACGCTGGCGTAAGGCATCATCCCCTTGCGCGAGGTTCTCGATCAGATCGCCCAGGGCCACGCTCCAGGTCGCGTGGTAGTCAAAGAGCGTTCCATCCTTGTCAAAGATCAGGCCGTCAACCTTCATGACTGGTACCTTCACCAATTTCCATCACGTCCAATGCACGCTTTGCCCGCCCGGCAACGCCTGGCGGGCCTGCATCGGCACCTCTGGGGCCACGCACGTCGCCTCGCAAAACCGCAGAACCCAGGCGTCATCCATCAACAGAAAATCCAGTACAGAGCCAAGAAAAGAAGGGTCCTCAGCCCCCGCCCGCAGGTCATCTTGCGACGCGCCCGTGGATCCCATGAAGACCGGCAGCAAATCCTCCTCCGCCAAAAGCCATGCCAGGCACTGCAAGCCAAGGCGTTCGGCAGAATCTCGCGATAACGTCACGTTGGTTAATTCCCAGAAAGGTTTTCTTAACCGTTAAAAGGGATAGTCGCCCCACTGGAAAGAGCAAGGTGAAAAGGTGATCATACATGACGGGACATGTCTTGATCGTCGACGCGCTCGCGACCAACAGGATTGTTCTGAAGGCCACGCTGACGGCCTCCTTCTACATGGTCACGCAAGCCGCGAACGGACGTGAAGCAACAAAAATCTGCGCACATGAAGCGCCAGACCTGATCATCATTGGGGCAGACTTGCCAGACATGCATGTGGGCAATCTCATTGAACGCCTCGACCGTGCGTGCCCGATGCCCGCGCCGCCTGTCATGATGCTTCTGCCGCAGGATGACCCCACTGCCCGGCTGTCTGCACTGCAGGCCGGGGTGGCCGATGTGATGGCCCATCCGCTGAACGAAGATGAACTATTCGCGCGGCTGCGCGCGCTCTTGCGTCAACGCAGAATGGACAGTGATCTTGTGATACATGCCAACACTGCCGCCGCCTTCGGGTTTTCGGAAGACACCGCCGGTTTTTCCGGACCTGAACGCGCCGCGGTGCTGTCGTCGACGCGCGAGGCGGCGCGCGTTATCTGTGCCAGCCTCGACCGGTATTGCCGCTATACACTGATGCCCTTCACCCACGCGGAGGCGAACAAGATGATGACCGGTCCAAGCCGTCCGGATGTCGCGCTTTTGCACGTTGAAACGGGCGAAGAACAGATCGGGCTGCGCAGCCTTGCCGCCCTTCAGGCCGGCACGTCAGGCCGTGATCTTCGTATTATCGCACTGGATGAAGTCGAAAGGCCGGGCCACGCGGCCAAACTGCTGGACATGGGCGCCTGCGACGTGCTGCAAATTCCTGGGCCAAATGATGGCGGCATACATGGCAGAACCCGCGAATTGGCCTTCCGCATGACCTTGCATATGGCGCGCAAAAAACGATCTGACATGCTGCGCGGGCAGCTGGAAAATGGGCTTCAGGCTGCGGTGTTGGATCCGCTGACCGGCCTGCACAACCGCCGCTATGCCCAGATGTTTTTGCACCGCATGCTGGAAGAGGCGCGCGATGAGGACAAGGCCTGCGCCGTGATGATCGCGGATCTGGACCGCTTCAAACTGGTCAATGACACGTATGGCCATGCCGCGGGGGACCGCGTTTTGACCCATGTTTCCCGGATCATGCGCACAGCGCTTCCCAGTGACGCGATGCTTGCCCGTGTGGGCGGAGAGGAGTTCTTGATCGCGATCCCCAGCATCAGTGCGGCAGAATTGCGCAGTCTGGCGGGTCACCTCGGACACATGGTGCGCGAAACCCCCATTGCGCTGCGGGGGGCGGATGCGCCACTGCACGTCACGATCAGCATCGGGGCCGCGCTGGTAAACCCGGATATGGCCTATGATATGGATCCGGACACTCTGATGGAACAAGCCGACAAAGCGCTCTACGATTCCAAAAGCGGAGGGCGCGATACAGCCACTTTCAGGTTTCGCAACGCCGCATGATCCTGAACGGCGACAACCGAACGAGCTCATGATCAAACCTGCGCGCCGCCGTCAGTTCCCCTTGCGCGCCATCTTGTCTCTGATCCGCGCGGCATAGGCGGCGCGTTCATCATCTGACAAATCCGCAAGCCGGTTCAGCAGGGCACCGCTGGCCTCCGACAAATTGCCCTGCATCCGCTCAACCGTGATCTGCAATTCCACGCCAAAAGCATCCGCATCAAATGGACGCGCTTCCAGAATCGCAACCATCCGGTTCAAAGACTGCCGATGCGCCTGCCTATCCCAGCCGCTGTCCCGCATCCTTTGGCGCATCTCTCTCACGATGGCGCGGCGGTCTTCCTTGCTCAGCGCTTGCGTCAGTGGACCAACGCCCCCTGTCGCCATGGATGGTGGACCACCACGTTTGCCATTGTGCAAACCAGGTCCGCCCTTGATGACAAACCCGACCACCGCACCGATGACCAGAAGGTTGAGGGCCAGCGAAACGACCAGCAAAATGCGCACCCATGGGCGGGATTTCGGCGTGGGATTGGGATCTGTCACCATCACAACGCCCCGTCCAGGACCCAAAGACCGAAGCCGGTCTCGACATCATCAAGAACGGATCCCGCATCTCCCGGAAACAGCGCGTCCGAGCCCGAAACCAAAAGCGCGGGCTGCGCCATTCCGATCCAGACGCCCGCAAGCCCAGCAGTGGCCAGGCCCGCCATGGACGGCCAACCACCGATCAGCGCCATGAACCGAACAAGCACGGGTTGGCGCCGGGCCACCGGCGGCGCCATGAACGCGGCCTGCCGCGCATCGGCATCTGCCAAGACTCGCGCCATCAGATCATCCCCGGGCGGAGAGGCCTGCGTTTTCAGCGCTGTAAAATTCGCTGCCAGCGGGTCAGGTTTTTCAGATGCGTCACTCATTCGCTTAGTCCCAGTTCCTCGCGTTGACCGGATAGATCAGCCGTCAAAGCCCGTTTGCCCCTTGCGATCAGACTTTCGACCGCCTCAACGCTGATGTCCATGATCTGGGCAATCTCAGAATTGCCCAGTTCTTCGATGTGGCGCAGGATCACCGCCTGCGACTGCCGCTCAGGCAACCTCAACAGCGCCGCTTGAAGCGCATCTGCCCTCGCGCGTTCCTGCAAGCGCTCTGCCGGGCTTGCCGTCTCATCTTCGGGCTCTGGCACCTCATAAAGCCCCACACTTCGCCTGCGCCGCAGCCTGTCGGTGCAAAGATTGCCCACCACGCGATAAAGCCACGTGGTCACCTTCGCCTCGCCCATGCGCCACTCCGGCGCGATTTTCCACAGACGCAGCATCGCGTCTTGTGCCACCTCTTCGGCCTCTGCCCGGTTGCCCAACATCCGCGTGGCATGGGCCAAAACGCGAGGCAACAGCCGCGCCGTTAGCACCCGCGATGCCTGAAGATCGCCATTGGCGTAAAGCCGCAAAAGCGCGTCTGTCGGGGCGGCCTTCGGATCGTCAAAAGGCATGGTCATTGCGGGTCAACTTCAGGTCCCATCTCGCGTGCAGTCTTCCCGTAATTCCGGCGACCGGTCCACCCCCCCCGTCGGGCCCAAAGGAGGGCAGACCGGCACCTTGAATTACTGCTCGGCCTTGTTGTGCTTGCGACCAGCCTCCCGCACGGCGTCAAATTCGGCTTTGGATATGAGGCCATCGCCATCCGCGTCGGCCCGCTCAAACATCTTATCAACCCCGCGCCCTGACATCTCGTCCAGCGTCAGTTGCCCGTTGGCATCCGCATCGCGGCGCTCAAACATCCGGTCGATAAACTTGGCACGGCGCTCGGAATTCTTGGTCTCCATCCGTGCTTCGATCTCAGCCCGACTGACAGCACCATTGCCATCGGTGTCGGTTGCGGCAAACCGCGCCTGGCGATGGGCCAGCAGTTCTTCGGGGCTCATCAGACCGTCGGCATTGGCATCCACCTCTTCAAAGGACAGGCCCTTGCCCGCGCGCTTTTCACCGGCGGCAAAGCTTTCGGTGGCGAGCCCTGCCATGATTGCCACAGACAGGCACAGCGTCAGTGCAGTGTTATTCATCGTCATACTCCTCAATGTCACGGGGATCCTTTCGCCCCGTTTTGGGTTTTGCAGGATATAAACGCACCGAAATCCAGCTTCCGTCGCGCGACGCAAAAGAAATTTTCGCGACATCACGCCGCAAGGACAACCTGCACCCTATCATTGCTGGTCAAAACCCGTCATCCCACGCATGTCGGGACATTTAGAACGCGCGGTTCGAAAGGCTGGCATATGTCTATACAGACAGGTTCTCATTCAGAGGGGGCGTCGTCCGAACGGCCCTTATGGCCGTCCGTGATGCGCGGGTTCCGTCGGTGCTGTCCGAAATGCGGATCCCGGTCGCTGTTTACTGGCTATCTGAAAGTGCGCAGCACCTGCACCGTATGTCGTCAGGATTTCAGCCACCACCGCGCCGATGACGGACCCGCTTATCTGACCATTCTCTTCGTAGGGCATCTCATGGCCCCGCTCATGCATGTGGTCTTCACGACGTTCCGGCCCGAACCGCTCATCATGTTCACGATTTTCACCGTTGGCTGTGTCGGGCTTTCGCTTTACCTTCTGCCACGGCTCAAGGGGGCAGTGATCGGCTTCCAATGGGCCAGGCAGATGCACGGGTTCGGGGATGAAGAGGATGATCCCTGACCCTTTCGCAGAGGACAGATGTGATCTCTGACACCAAGGTCGACAAAACCGCCATTCGCAACGCCGCCACGGTGATCGTCCTGCGCGATCGCGCGACGTCGCCTCGGGTTCTTATGGGGCAACGGGGCGCGAAGGCTGCATTTATGCCCAACAAATTCGTCTTTCCCGGCGGCGCAGTTGATCCCGGGGACGGGGCAATCCCCCTGATCGCGCCGCTTACGGATCTGTGCCTGTCGCGCCTGCGCGAAGGCAGCGCCGAGGATCTCTCCCACGCTCTGCCCGCCGCCGCCATTCGGGAGCTGTGGGAAGAAACCGGCCTCGCCCTGGGCCGGGCAGGCGCTTGGGCTGGCCCGGTGCCAGAGGATTGGGCGACATTCGCGGCGAATGGTCTTCTGCCCGCCGCCGATCAGATGCAATTCGTCTTCCGCGCCATCACGCCCCCCGGCCGCCCTCGCCGCTTCGACGCACGATTTTTCTTGGTGGATGCGGTGAATATTGCAGGTGACATCGATGATTTCTCTGCGGCCTCGGAGGAGCTGTCCCACTTGCAATGGGTGCCGTTGAAAGAGGCACGCGCCCTCGATCTGCCCTTCATCACAGAGGTGGTGCTGGCCGAACTGGAAGCCCGCGCCGCCGACCCCTCGCCACCTTCGTCGGTACCGTTTTTTAAAAATGATGATGAGGAAAGTCATTTCCTGCGTGTCTACGGCGTGCCCTTTCGAGACGATTAGGCCCCCGTACCTCACCCAAATACGACCAACACCACAATGCTCGCCGTCAGCAGCGCAATCCCTAACATCTCCCGCGCCGCGACCCTTTCCTTGAAAAACAGCACGGATGCCAGGAGTGAGAAAATCACCTCCACCTGCCCCACAGCAAATACATAAGCTGCATTCTGCAACGCAAAGGCCGTGAACCACCCCACGGAACCCGCCATCGAGGTCACACCAATCCATACGGCCGCCCGCCGCGCGGCCCAAATGCGCCCGATCTCTCCAGGTTCGCGAACGCCAAGCCACACCGCCATCGCCGCGCTCTGCATCACCGTGACCACCGCCACCGTCAGCATGCCCCTTAGAAACGCATCTGACACGCCAATTTCCAACACCGCCCCGCGATACCCCACGGCGGAGACCGCAAAGAACGCGCCTGACGCCAATCCCAGACCCGCCGCCCGATTTGTAAAACGCCGCCAGCCGTGCATTCCTGACTTGGGCGGATCAGAGAGCACCAACACACCAAGAAGCCCGATGAGGATTGCCAGAAACCCCAGAAGGCTCACCCGATCGCCAAGCACTGCAAAGCCCACGATCGCGGTCTGGATGACCTCAGTCTTCTTGAAGGTGATCCCCACCGCGAAATTACGCTCTGCAAAGATCAGCACGACAAATAAGGTGGCCAATATCTGCGCTAAGCCGCCAATCGAGGCATAGGCCCAGAACATGCCGCTGAGGGCAGGAAACCCGACCCCGCGCCACGCCAGATACGCCGTGATCAACAGACAGGCAAAAGGTGCCCCATAGAAGAACCGCGCCGCCGTGGCACCCCCGGCGGACAGTGGCCCCATCGACAGGGACTTCTGCAACATGAAGCGCAGCGTCTGAAAGGCCGCTGCGGCGATGGCTATGAGGATCCAGGTCTCCATCGCCGCCATCTCTGCCTTGATCCGCCCCGGAAGGCCAGTTTGCTATTCAGCAGGCTCGCGCACGGGGTCATAGATCGGATGAGGCACCGGATCCTTGGCGCGGAAAAAGTGCCGCGCGAAGATATCCCGGTAGGACGCGTAATAGTAATGCCCGTTGCGCCCCAGATACCTCTCCCGGTTGCGGCGGAAAAGACCGGGCAGTTTGTACCATGCCACGGACGGGTGCATGTGGTGCACCGCGTGCAGATTGTTGTTGAGGAAAATCAGCGCGAGCGGCCCGCGATCTTCAATCACCACCGTGCGGCCAGAGGCGCGTTCATGGGCCTGATGTTCCAGAAAGGTCCGGATCTTGATGATCGAAAACCCGGCATAAGCTGCGATCAGATAGGCCCAGATCGGCATGGCCGACCACGCCACAAGCACCACGACCGGGACCAGACCGATGAAATGCAGCGCCCAGGCCATCGCAACACCCCGATCACCGGCGCGAATGAGCCGCCAATCTGTCTCCATCATCGCGACCTGACCCAAAGCAGGGCCAAACACCATCCGCCCGGCCAATGTGTTGTTCATCACCAGCACGCGCTGTACCCAACGTGGCAGCCTGTGCCAAACGGCCGGGTCCAGGTAGTTGGTTTCGGGATCATCATAGGGATCGGTCAGGATCGAATCCACGTGATGGGCCAGATGCAGATCGCGAAACCGGCGATAGGGCACGCAAAGACCCAAAGAGGGAAACACCAAAGCCTCATTTACATGGGCGTTTCTAAAGGGATGTCCGTGCAGCGCCTCATGGGTGAGCGAGGAATGTTGCGCCACCGCCAATGCCACCACCGCGATGCCCAGCGGCAACCACAGCTCAGACAGCCAGAAGATGGCCAAAGCCCACAGCGCGTAACAGACCACCATCAGGGCCAGGGTTGGCCACTCCACCCTTTGCCGCATGTCACCCATAGGCCCGCCCCCATCGCACACGGGACCAGATCCTCTCATAGATGACATAGCTCGCGAGCCCAACGCAGGTGTTGATCAGCGCCATGGTCCCGCCTACCGCGGCAGAGCCTGTCATGATGAAGCCCACGAGGCTCATGACAGCCAAGCCAATGGCGTTCCACACAATCGCTTTCACCCAGGTACGCGCACGCGTTTCCATCTCATCTCCGTTGAATGTGTCCCCTTCACCAAAACCGTAAGACAGAAACTGTCAGGGCATAATTCTTGAAATGGTTAACATTCTTCATCAATGGTGATAATTATCATCACATGAGCCAAAAAACCGACAAGCGCACCCGCGCAGACCTCTTTCGAACGCGCCTGTTTGAGGCGATGGGCGAACGGGGTGCGACCCAAAGCGGGCTGGCCCGCGCCATCGGCGTGGATCGATCCACCATTTCGCAGCTTGTCAAAGGCGATGGTGCGCGGCTTCCCAACGCGCAGGTGGTAGGGGAATGCGCGGCACAGCTTGGCGTGTCTGCTGACTGGTTGCTGGGCCTGACAGACAGGCCGGAGACAGCCGCCGATATCGTCGCCAACGCCATGTCCCAGACGGAAGCCCCACGCGCACTGGTCGATGAACAGATCTTCGCCTGGCATCAGGAAGCGGCCGGTTACAAGATTCGCCACGTGCCCGCAGGCCTTCCCGATATGCTGAAGACCCGCGCAGTGCTGGAATGGGAATACGCCCCCCACCTGGGCCGCAGCATCGATCAGGCAATTGGCGCGTCAGAGGATCGGCTCAGCTGGATGCGGCAGACCCAGTCGGATTATGAGATTGCCCTGCCGCTTTTTGAGATCCACAGTTTTGTTCGGGGGGAAGGGTATTATGCGGGCTTACCCAAGGCCGCGCGACAAGATCAGACCCGCTACCTCATCGAGGTCGCTCAGCAGCTCTATCCCCGCATGCGGCTTTACCTCTTTGATGCTCGTCGTCTCTTTTCTGCCCCTGTCACGATTTTCGGACCGCTTCTGACCGCGCTTTATCTGGGTCAAAGCTATCTGGTTTTCCGCGACACCGAACGGGTGCAGGCCATGACCGAGCATTTCGACCACTTGGTGCGCGAGGCAGACGTCAGCGCGCGGGATCTTCCGGATCATATCAGGGGATTGTGAGGCGCAATCATTCTTTTTCATGGCGCGGAATCAAGGCGCTTGCGCCGCCGCGCCTTCGTAAGGCCCCACCCAGGGCCTGGCGAATGTGATCAGTATGTGCATCGCT
>JBCCCZ010000020.1:0-29143 GCA_039033255.1 Pseudomonadota bacterium | reverse complement strand
ATGATAGCACAGAGATGCCAGTCCGGTCAGCCACCGTTCGGATCTGCGTGGTCCGGACTTGCGCGGCCATCCACCGTAATTTTTTCGAATTTTCGGGAACTTTGAAGCGGGGATGCACACTCAATTATCGGGCGCCGCAGCTCCCCCTCCCCCACACTCTGCGGCGCCTAAATTTTCTGGAGGGGTTTCCCGAAAATCGGCGGCTGAGGGTGGATGCTCGGGGCAGATCTCCAGTGCCGCATTCCCCGCAGCAGGATCAGGCCGGGCTTCGCGCGCCCGGCCTGAGTGTTTCAGCCGATCAGAATGCCTCGGCCGGCAGGTCCATCACCGGGGCTGCTCCGGTCTGGATGCGGGTCAGGCGCAGGCTGGTTTCCGGAAGGATGCGGCTGGGCGATAGCCGCGAGTGGGAATTCGTCGTTTGCGCCGCAAGGACCGCGTCATCGGAGGCGACTTGAGCCAAGGATGCTTTTGCGGTGAGCAAAGAGCGCCTCGACCTTCTTCCGGAGCTTCATCTAGATATCGTACTGGCGGCTTTTGGCGATGTCGCGGACCATTGGCACGCCGGATCGGAATACGAGGTGAACTTGGGTTGCACTTCGCTGGCCGCACCAAATGCCGCTTCATCTAACCTGTGGAGATCCTCAGCGACCGCGCGAGGTGCATCTTCTGGAGTGACCCTCGCCGCGTCCCACTCTTCCTTGGGCGTCGAGTTCTGATTGTTGGCGTCGGCTTCAATAAGGCTGGCATCAATGGCCGTGCGCTGACCACTGACCAGGCCTTCCTCAATACACCGTGTCGCCGTCGTATCGAACAGGTGGCGCAGCAGTTTGATCTCCCGGAAACGACTCTCTCGGCAGTTTGCTTCGAAATCGCCTGCCGGGCAATGCATGCCGGTTTTAGGAGAAGGTGGAATGGTCGGGAATGCGGTCGATCAGATAAAGACGTCAAAACCAGCGGTATGCGAGGTTCAGATGCACCTCTTCACAGAGACGCCGCTCAGATCGGAGTCCAAAGCAATACCCCACCAGCAGCATCCGGATGAGCCGTTCTGGATCGCCCGAAGGACGGCCCGTGTGGCCGTAGACCTCTGCGAGATGCGCGCGGATGCTGGTCAGATCAACGAACCGGTCAATCGACCGTAGCAGATGATCTTTGGGCACGTGGTCTTCCAACCAGAACGCGTGGAACAGCGCCGCTTACGCGTCTTGCCTCGATCCCATCATGGCTGATCCGTCCCGCCCGTTGAGGAGATTGGATCAGCGGCCTAGCCCTCGATCCAGCACGAGGTTTTCAACGAACGACGCCCCCTGTTGGGACGTTGATTTCAATCACCAATTAAGCCGGTCCATGTCGTAAACTTGAATGCGGCAAAGCTTGACGAGCCAAGACACATGAAATAGCTGTTTCGCTAGGACGCGGGCGTTGTGTAGTGGTAAGACCTCAGCCTTCCAAGCTGATGACGCGGGTTCGATTCCCGCCGCCCGCTCCATGTATTTCTTTCCTGCATTCAACCGACAGTCTGACGATTGGGAACCCGCCCGTAATTCGATTTTTATACAGTAAGAGAAATTTGAAACTTAGCCTTCCATGCAAAGGACGCGTGTCCGGGGCTCCCGCCGCCCGCGCCAAACTTTCTTTTTTGACATGCCGCAACGTCGCGTGTGAAATCGCCAGATAATTCGACTGTGTCGCAGGGGCCATGGCGCGAAGAGGGCTTGACCCTTTTCACCCCCCCGTCCAAGACAGATAAGCCGGGCGGGTGAGGGATATATGGTACGCAAGGCCGAAAATGGCGCGGATGATCTGGAACGGGAAAAGTCAAAGCGCGTCGGCGCGCTGGGGGAACTTTGGCCGTTCATGCGCCCGTATAAAGGGCTCATGGTCGCCGCCACACTGGCGCTTTTTATAACCGCAGCCGTGTCGCTCATTCTTCCCATCACGGTGGGCCGGCTGGTGGATATCTTCCTGGAAGACAACACCGAACTGCTAGACCGGTATTTCCTCATGGCCATCGGCTTTGCCGGGCTTCTGGCGCTTGGCACCGGGCTGCGCTACCTGCTGGTGTCACGCATCGGCGAACGGGTGGTGGCCGATATCCGCATGGCAGTGTTTGCCCGCGTGATTTCCATGAGCCCGCGCTTTTACGAGAACATTCTCACCGGAGAGGTGCTCTCCCGCATCACCACCGACACCACACTGATCCTGTCGGTCATCGGCTCTTCGGTGTCCGTTGCATTGCGCAACGTCCTGCTGTTCGTGGGTGGGCTTGTCCTGATGCTCTTCACCTCCGCCAAACTGACGGGGATGGTGCTTTTGATCGTGCCGCTCGTGCTCATCCCCATCCTTGGCATGGGGCGCAAACTGCGCCGCCTCAGTCTGGAAAACCAGGATTGGATCGCGCAAAGCTCCGGCAAAGCATCCGAGGCTCTGACAAGCGTGCAAACCGTGCAGGCCTTCACCAATGAGATCAACAGCCAACGCCAGTTCAACCTGGTGACAGAGGCGAGTTACCGATCTGCTCAGAAACGCATCCTGACCCGGTCAGTCCTGACAATCATCGTGATCTTTCTGGTCTTCACCGGCATCGTTGGCGTGCTCTGGATAGGCGCGCAAGATGTTCGATCGGGCGCCATGAGCATCGGCAGCCTGGTGCAATTCCTGATCTATTCGATCATCGTGGCAGGCTCCGTCGCGGCACTGTCAGAGATCTGGAGCGAACTGCAACGCGCCGCAGGCGCCACGGAACGGCTGATTGAGATGCTGCGCGCCGAAGATGCTGTGCGCGACCCCGATGCCCCCACACCTCTGCCCGCACCCCTGCGCGGTGAGGTGGGCTTTGCTGGCGTCACCTTCGCCTACCCGTCCCGCCCGGACACAAAGGCGCTGGATGATGTATCACTCACCGTGAAGGCCGGCGAAAACATCGCCGTTGTGGGGCCTTCGGGCGCGGGCAAGACCACGATCATCCAAATGCTGCAGCGCTTCTATGATCCACAAGCCGGGCGGATCACTCTGGATGGCGTGCCCATCATGGATCTTGCCCGCGCGGATTTGCGCGGGGCCATGTCGCTTGTGCCGCAGGAACCCGTGGTCTTTGCCCTATCTGCGATGGAAAACATTCGCTTTGGCCGTCTTGATGCCACGGATACGGAGGTAGAGGCCGCCGCCCGCGCCGCCGCAGCGCATGACTTCATCACTGCCCTGCCAGATGGCTACGCCACCGAATTGGGTGAACGCGGTGTGATGCTCTCGGGTGGGCAGCGCCAGCGCATCGCCATTGCCCGCGCCATCCTGCGCGACGCGCCGATCCTTCTGCTTGATGAAGCGACGAGCGCGCTCGACGCCGAAAGCGAACGCGCGGTGCAGGATGCGGTGGAAAAGATGTCGAAAAACCGCACCACCATCATCGTGGCACACCGTCTGGCCACCGTGAAACGCGCCGACCGGATCATTGTGATGGAGGAAGGCCGCATCGTCGCCACCGGCAGCCACGCAAGCCTTGTGGCTGAAGGCGGGCTGTACGCGCGCCTCGCCCGCCTGCAATTCACGGATGGCGAGGCCGCCTGACGCACGGCTTTGCCCAAAATCCGCAGGGCTGGGTTTCACCCCACCATTCTGCGCGGGATCCAAAAAATACCGACGCGATACCGACGTCATACCGACGCAAAACCGATACGGGTTTTTCAGCCTTTTCAGCGCCTTAAACCACGTTGGGTCCAACCTTGCATGCCTCAATGTTAAAAAGTTTCACATCTCCCCTTGCAGACCCATTACTCCCGCACCATCTTAATCAATGTAAACAAGATTTACATTCTCTGCACAGGAACGAAAAATGCAAACCGCACTGTCTCACACACCTGCTTCCGGCATCTCCGGCTGGCTTCGCCGGGCTGAGGCCTGGCTTGACGACCGCGGCACAGGCGCCTGGATCGCCGCCATGGTGCTGGCCTTCATCTTCGTCTGGCCCCTTGGCCTTGCCCTTCTCGCCTACATGATCTGGAGCGATAAAATGTTCTGTTCTTCCAACCGCCGCCGCCACAAAAGCACGTCCGACACCCGCGTCTCCCGCTCCTCCGGCAACGCAGCATTTGACGCCTACAAGGCCGACACCCTGCAGCGTCTGGAACAGGAACAGGAAAACTTTGAGGCCTTCCTCCAAAGGCTGCGCGACGCCCGCGACAAGGCCGAATTTGACCAGTTCATGGACGAACGCGCCTCTGCTGCCAGCAACCGCGATGACCTGAAACCGCGCGAGGCGTGACGCCTCTAAACCTCGCGCACACGCACCCGGTCTGAGCCCCTTCAGACCGGGTGTAATTTGTGTAAGGCTCCCCCTATATCTTAACCAACATGACCGACTACAGCTGGCATATCCCCGACCCCACCACCCAACCTGAGTTTTATCAGGACATCCCCGCCAAACGCGCCTTAGCCTGGGTGATCGACAGCGTGATGGTTCTGCTTCTGTGCTTGCTGATTCTCCCGTTCACGGCGTTCCTTGCATTGTTTTTCCTGCCGCTTTTATGGTGGACGGTCAGTTTCATTTACCGTGTTGTCACAATTTCCAAGGCCTCCGCGACGCTTGGCATGCGCGTCATGTCCATCGAATTCCGCACCCTCTCAGGCGATCCTTTCGACCTCTCGCTCGCCCTTAAACACACGGCAGGCTACAGTTTTTCCCTGTTATTCATCCCCCTCCACGTGATCTCGGTGATTTTCATCCTCGCCTCGATGCGCCGTCAAAGTCTGGTGGATCACGTCCTTGGCACCGTCGCCATCAACAAACGCGCTGGCAGTTGATGGCCACGCGCGGGCTTTGCCCTTGGCGGTTGGGCATCTGATTGTTATCGTTCATATCAGACTGGTTGATTTCGCATGCGTCACACGCTTCCCCTTGCGCCGCAATTCTATGTAACGGCTCCGCAACCCTGCCCATATTTGGCGGGGCGGATGGAACGTAAGCTGTTCACGGCGCTGCAAGGCGACAATGCGCAAAAGCTTAACGACAGCCTGTCCAAGCAAGGTTTCCGGCGATCACAAAATGTACTCTATCGCCCGTCCTGCGCCGATTGCGCGGCTTGCCTCTCTGCGCGCATCGACGTGTCCAAATTCTACCCCACACGCAGCCAACGCCGCACGTTGAACCGCAACAAAGGCCTCGACCGGCGCGCGACATCGGCCTGGGCCACGGAAGATCAATACGATCTTTTTCGCCGCTACCTGGAAACCCGTCATGCTGATGGCGGGATGGCCGATATGGACGCGTTCGAATTTGCAGCCATGATCGAGGAAACCCCGATCCGCACCCGCGTCGTTGAATACACCGATGAGGGCAGCGGCGGTTTGGCTGCGGTGTGCCTGACGGATGTGCTCGATGACGGGGTGTCGATGGTCTATTCCTTCTACAACCCCGATCTTATTCGCAACTCACTGGGCACTTATGTAATCCTCGACCACATCGACATCGCACGAGAGGCGGGCCTTCCTTATGTTTACCTTGGTTACTGGGTGCCGGGCAGCGCAAAGATGGGCTACAAAGCCGCCTTTTCGGGGCTTGAGGTCTATACCGGCGGCGAATGGGTGCCCATGCTGAACTCTGAGGACTATTCAGCCAAGCGCCACCCCCTTTGCAACGACCCCATCGCCGAACAGGTCGCCAACATCTCTTTGCCCGACACCCGACCAACGCAACCCATTCTGGAGTGATGTCGCGGATTTTTTCCATTGCGTTCAGTGGGCTAGTTGGCCTTTGGACCCCGGCCCACGCGTGCGAATTTCACGGCTATACACCCGATCCCACCCTCGTGGACATCCTGCTTGGCACCGAACAGGTGGTCGTTGCACGCCCCGCCACGGATGACCCCACCCGCTACGTGATGGAAGAGGCGCTGCTGGGTCCAGAAGGGATCCCGATCCCCATTCCCGTGACCGTCGATGTGGGCCCGTCCGAGACGGTTCTGCTTGCCCGGCAAGAAGCCTATGGCCCGTGGCTCGAACTGGCAGTGCTGGATGACGCCTATCGCGCACTGATTGATCAGGTGATCGCGCGCCAGAGCGACTGGCTCTATGGCGGAGACGATGAGCGGTTTCAGATGTTCGCCGATCTGGTGAACCATCCCAACCCCGACATCCGGCATCTGGCCCTGCGCGAACTGGATCGCGCTGATTATGTCGTGCTGCGCAGCCTAGATATACCGCCTCTATCCACGCTGCGCCGTGACGTGCAGGACGTGGATGACGACCTGCGCCCGATCCGCATTCTGCTGGCCGGGCTGTCCGGGGACCAAAGATATGACGACGTGATCACCGACGGTCTGACCCGCGCGGTGGCCCTCGATCTGCCCTATCTGGGTGCCTACGCTACGGCGCTGATTGAATTGCAAGGCCCCAAAGCCGTAAAGACCATCGTGGACGCCCATTTCCTCGCAGGTGAGCTGCCATACGATACCTATGAACGGCTGCTTGAGGCATTTGCCATCAAAAACCAAACCGCCCGAGGCATGACCAGACGGGCCATCGAACAAGGCGTTTCACAGGTGCTTGAGGCATCACCGGAACTTGCCGGTATCGCCGCGCGTCAGTTTGGTATCCGCAGCGATTGGAGCCTGGCGCGTGATGTTCTGAAGGCCAGCCAAGCGCATCAACCAACCCGAGAGGAAGATGTCGCCGCGCTGGCGCAGTACCTTGAAATCACACGTGACTTTTCGCCTGATCGGTAGTCAAAACTCGAACTTCAAACGGGTCCAATAACCCGCGATGTAGCGCTGCGTTTTCGGGATCGCCTTAAGTTCCGCGGAACCTGCTATCTTGCCTGTCTGACCACGCTCTGCCGCGATCCAGACATGGGCCTCGGGGCTTGCACCAAGCGCGTCGCGCGTGGCCGGGGCAAAGGTCTTTTTATCCACCCAGACCACATCAAGCCCGTGCTCGTCCGGGAACGGATAATCGCGGTGGCCTTCATGGCTGAGCAATATGGCCTTGCCGGTCGTGCCCTCTGGCAGGTTGTCCATGATCCGCGCGATGGCGGGATAGGCGGTTTCATCACCCGCAAGCACCACGGGCCCTCGATTGACGATCCCCCCGCCGCCCGGTCCGATGATCGCAAGCTTGTTGCCAGGCATCACGGACCCGGCCCATTGACAGGCGCGCCCGCCTTCGTGGATGAACACATCCATCTCCACCAGGTCGCCAGTCGCACGTCGCGCAGTATACACCGGACGATGCAGCGCCTTGGATCCTTTGGGCCATTTGGTGGATCCATTGGGCGCCAGTGTGGGGTATTCCGGATTGGTATTTTCGGGCTCCGGCAGCAGGATACGGAAATGAATGGCGTCTTCGGCGGCAAAAGCCTCTGGCCGTTCCAGACGCAGGGTGACGCGTTGAAATTCCGTGCAAAGCTTTTGCGTTTCCACCACGTCTGCGAATTGAAAATTAGGCGGGTATTGATCGGCCTCGGACATGTCCGACCATGTGATGGTTTCGGAAATCTCGGGCACAGCCCCCGCGATTTGGCCCACCAGCGCGTCGCGGATCACGTGGATATTGTCAGGCTTCAGCGCCGCGATCACCAAGCGCAGGCCATCCGGGGCTCGGTCCACCACACCGAACTGGCCCAGGTCGCTTTCGATCATCAGCGTGTCGGGCCCGTCTTCGACGACCGCGAGCTGATATTCCTCGGCTCGCAAGCGCATCAACGCCTTCATGGCATCAAAGCTGAGCCCGTCGATATCGGAATGTACTTTCATACGCGTGACATAGCGCGATCAGACCCGCTTCGAAACCACACAGTCTTCAAAAGAATGCGTCCGACGTCTTTTAAAGACTTCGCCGTCTAATCGACCGCTTCGACCCCGTTGATGATATCAGCAGCAGCCTTCAGATGAGGGATTTTCTGACTGGCAATTCGACCATCTCTGCGCGCCGCTTCTTCCAGAGCCTTGTTCATCCGGTCATGGGACACATCGAACAACTCTCGCCCGCGCTTCCAATTCATGAAGCCCATGCCCTTCAGCGGCGATATGTTCAAAAGCACGTCGTTGCCGACATCCATGTGCTGCATCATCCGACGGGAATTCACCACCATGGTGCGGCTGAGAATACCAAAAAGCGACGGCTTGCGCGGACCGCGTGTTCTGCGCTTGAACAGCCCGGCAAATGCCTGACGGCGGGAGGGGAAATCCTCATATTTTGTCTTGGCGCGCCACGGTTTGGGCGGATGGAAATTCATGATCAGGTTGGGCCCGGTTTTCAAATCACGCATCGCGTTTATGGGCACGTTGTTGAGGATCCCACCATCGATCAGCACTTCACCATCCTCCTTGATGAAAGGCGGGAACACCCCGGGCACAGCGGTCGAGGCACGCACGGCCTCCCACAACGGGCCGCGGGTCAGGACAACCTCATCGTTATGGGTCAGGCTTGTGGCAATGGCGAAATAGTTGATCGGCATGTCTTCGACATTGTGCCCGCCGTAGTGATGCCGCAAGGCGCGATCCAGAATGGTATGATCCAACACGCCGTGCTTGGGCAAATTCAGCGTAGACATCGCCTTGCTGGTGACAAAAAGATCATCGCAGACATCCATGATTTCGGGTGTCGACACCCGCAGCGCCATGGCCGCGGCAAGGGCCGCACCGACGCTGGTGCCGCCGATGAAATCAAATTCATATCCCTTCTTTTCCAGGGCGAGCACCACCCCCAGATGCGCCGTGCCGAAGGATCCACCACCGCAGAGAACGAGACCCAGCGCCTCGCCTCTCATGAACCGCGCCAGACGGTCGAAATCGCTGTCGGAATCCAATGCAACGTGGTGATGCAGCGCGACGTCGCGATGGGCAAGCCAACGCGCCGTGTCGGTTGTCGGCTCGGAAGTAGACTGCCGATAAAGCGCCAACTGCACGTTGGATCGCAGCGTACCGCCCAACACTTCCGACTCCAGCGCCGAAATCGGCACGTCCTTTCCCGACACCGGGGTTTTTTCCAGCGCGATCAGGACGCTGTCAGAATTTTCGACGATGACTTTGCGCCAGATATCATTGCCTTCGGCGTGGACACATAAAAGCACCATATTGGGGCCCGTCGCTTCCTGCTCTTCCAGCCAGGCGGTCATGCCGGGCTCATCCGCAAGAAGTTCTGCGGGACAGGCGGTTTCATCCATTACAACCCAGTCGCCCACGCTGGCGAAGGCCGCGCGCAGCCGGTCCGCAAAGCGGGCATCGATCGGCCCGTCGCCCCCGGGCAGAACAGAACAGATGCAGCCCGGGCGCGGCGTGACATCGGCGCGGGCCACGATGGTTTGCGCCAGCCGCTGCGACAGGGCGCGCAAGATGCCTTTGGCCAAGTCGGGCGTACGTTCGGCCAGTTCGTCATAGGCAGTTTTGGTCAGCGCCATCACCGCTGAATTGCGCGCCGCGATCACATTGGCCGTGCGGGTGCCGCCGGCGAAAAAGGCCAGCTCTCCGATGGGTTCACCGACGGAGACCTCAGCGATGCGGCCTTCATTCTTGGTGACCACAAATCGACCTTTGAGCACGATGTAGAGTGTGGCCGCGACATCCCCTTCGCGGATCAGAACCTCACCCCGGCGCACCTCCTTGTAACCGGCCGTATCTGCGATTTGTCCAAGAACATCATCATCGAGACGGCGAAACGCCTCCACTTGGCGCAAAAGGGACATTTGCAAATTGCGATCTGCACCAAGCGATTTGGTCATAAAAGAGAGACTCCTAAAATCAACCCGCAGCTGAAATACTGGCCCGCCGCATGCACAATTTATTGATGTAAAATTGTTTTTTAGCAAGTCACGCTGCTTTTACCGCTACGTCACCTTGCCTGTCAGGGCAGGCATTTCTGGTCTCCTACCACAGCAAAAATGCCAGTTCGACGCGCCTTGAGGCGGCCGAAATGTCCGGGCGAATTTGTGCAAAGTCTCCCTATCTGCGCCCATATTTGGACATGTTTGTCGTTGAATTTGACGTCAACGATACGCCAACGCAGCGCGCAAGACCGTCAAACAAGACCGAGCAAACGTTACAATGCCGAGCGAGACAAAAAAGAAATCTGAGGACACGGCAACAAAAGCCGCTCGTGCGCAACAGGACCATGCGCAAGCGGCCCACGGGCAGGCCGCGCATGCCCTTGGCCCTCGCGAAGAACTGTTACACGGGCAGTATCGCATTCAAAGCTACCTAAGTTCCGGCGGGTTTGGCGTGACCTATCTGGCCCATGACAGCCTTGATCGGCCCATCGTCATCAAAGAGTGCTTTCCGGTTCTGACATGCCACCGCAAAGGCCGCAGTGTGATCGGCCGCACGCGAGAGGATGCAGCCACATTTTCCACCATCGTGCGGAACCTGATGCATGAAGCCCGCCGCATGGCGCGGCTGGATCATCCCAACATCGTGGGTGTGCATCAGGTGTTTGAAGAAAATGGCACCGCTTATATGGCGCTTGATTACATTGACGGGCTTGATCTTTTGGAGATCATTCAAAACGATCCCGAGCGCCTGACACCTGACGTGGTGCGTTCCATTCTCAAGAAAGTCCTTGAGGCCGTGGCCTACATGCATGACAGCAATCTGCTGCATCGTGATATCTCACCCGACAATATCCTGATCACCGCCGATAATGAGCCGGTGCTGATAGATTTCGGCGCTGCGCGGGAAGTGACGAATAAGGCGAGCAAGACGCTCTCAAGCCTTGATTCCGTCAAAGAAGGGTATTCGCCCCTGGAATTCTATTCCAAAGATGCCGAGCAAAATAGCGCATCCGATATCTATTCGTTGGGTGCCAGCTTCTACCATGTCTTGATGGGCAAGGCCCCGCCGGACAGCTTGGCGCGACTGTCTGCGGTCTCCGCTGAAAAGGACGACCCGCTGGAGAAGGTTCCACTGGATCTAAAAGGCTATGACCGCTCATTCCTCGCTGCCATAGATCACGCGCTGGAATTGTTCCCCATGGATAGAATGCAAAGTATATCCCAGTGGCTCCAACACATAGACGAGGAGGTCAAGCGGAACGCCCTTCTGGCTGCAGCGCAGCAAGATCAGGGCATTGAACACATCGTCAAGAACCTCATCGACCAGACCAATAGTGACACCGCAACGGCCAACGCGGTGCGCATGGCCGAGGCTGAACGCCGCAAACGGATCGCGTCCAGCTCCACGATTGCGACGACCAAGCCGGTGTTGCGGGAAAAGCCGACCCACGACATCTTTGGCGATCCGTTGCCCGACGAAGATGATGACACTGACATGTATAGTCTGAGCCACACATCGACGCATTCCCGGACCCCCCGCTTCGGTAGTATCTTCAACCTGCGCAAATCGTTTTTTGCCTCAAGATCAACGCCCCTGAAAGCAGAAACGTAAGGCCGCGCAGATGAAACTGATCCGAACTCTCATTGAAACCAAGCGGAGTGAAACCGGCGCTGTGGCACCGACGCGCGCCGCAACGCGGACGCCCGCATCCACGATGCCGCGTCTGCGCAACTCAGTGCCCATTTCCGATGCTCTGAAAGCGCGCAGTGTGCTGTCAGACGGGTTGGAACGCCGGTTGCGAGAATTCAAAACCGATCTCGTCGAACTGGCACCGCGTAAAATGGTCGACGACACCGGCAAGAAACCCAAGCGTGTTTGGGATATGGACGCCGAAGAGGCCGAGGAAAAGACCGCAGAACGCGCGGCGGAACGGGCAAGAACCCAACAGGCGAAAAGACGGCAGCCTGACACATTGGATGATGTGCCAACAGTGCCTTTGCCGCCCCAAGCAGATGACAACCGCGCGGCACCAAAAGACCCCACGACCGAGGTTGCAACACAGCCGAACAGCGCGGCAAGCGGCATCCAGATGTTCGAAGTGCCGCCGCCGTTGCAGCCGCACCGCCCGCTGACCATAGGGCGCAAGAAGACCCGCATCATGGGTTTCTGCGAAGACGCCCCCGCTGATTTGTTCGACATGACGGGCAACGATGCCGCTCCGGGGCTCGAATTTCCGGTGGGTTGGATTGTCATCATGAAAGGGCCGGGCCGGGGTACCGCTTTTGTGCTACAAAATCCTGTTTCCTCGATCGGCCGGGGGGCGGATCAAACCATCACATTGAACTTTGGGGATGACACGATTTCACGCCAAAACCATGCCGCTGTGGCCTATGACGATCACATGAACGCCTGTTTCCTCGGCTTTGGTGGCAAAGCCAACCTTGTGCGTCTAAACGGGCGCCCGGTTCTGGGGACCGAACAACTGACCCATGGTGATGTGATCCGTGTGGGCCAGACCGATTTGAAATTCATCGGGCTATGTGGACCGGATTTTTCCTGGCAAGATGATGAGGACGGCCAGACCGATGACTAGGTCTTTGGTGTCATATCAGGCCTCTTCGGTTTTGTATCTTGGGCAGCGCGACAACCAGGAAGATGCGCTTGCGATGGACTTCCCGCTTGGCAGCGATACGGGATTTGCTGTGCTGTCCGACGGGATGGGCGGTCATAATGCCGGTGAAGTGGCCAGTCGCATCGTCGTGACAGAAGTGTTCCGGGAGCTGAAGTTTCTCAAAGGCCATGGCAACATCCTGCAAGAGGCCTTGGAAGGACCTGTGGACAACTCCATTAGGGACGCCCTGCTGGAGGCCGCTGACATCGCCAATGCCTGCGTGGCTGATGTGGCCAATGAAGCGCCCGAAGCCCATGGCATGGGCGCAACACTGGTCGTGCCGTTCTTTGACCGCGATCAACTCAGCTGGATTTCCATTGGCGACAGCCCGCTTTACCTGCATCGCAACGGCCGGCTCAACCAACTGAACGAAGATCATTCCATGGGGCCGCATATCGATATGATGGTGCGATCCGGCATGTTGACAGAACGCAATGGTCGGGATCATCCGGACCGCAATTGCCTGACATCGGTTCTGGTGGGCAAGCCAATCTCTCGGATCGATTGCCCTGAAGAGCCCACGCATCTGATGGATGGTGACATCGTGTTGGCCGCCAGCGACGGGGTGCAATCCATACCTCATCATGAGATCGAACAGATCATCGAGCGCCATTGCGAAGACACCACCGAAACCATCGCGCAAGCTGTACTGACGGAAATTGAAACACGCGCTGATCCCGAACAAGACAATCTGAGCCTCGTGGTGGTGAAGATCTCTAAATCTGACACGCAGCGAAAGACAGCGCGCAACACTCACCCAAAGCGTGAGGCGTTCTCCGAACCCTATGCGGTGTCAGACGCGCCGGTCCATCACGACATCAGCCGCCTCACGCCGCGACGCCCGAACAGATTGCATAAGTCGCTGGCCCGCATCTTTCCGACATCCCCGTCCACGGTCAAGTGATGTTGGACCATCACATCTTTGTCGGGCAAAGCCCGACCAAGACCCAGGTAATCGAGCGCCTACACACGACACTTGAAAATCTGCGCATGCCTGATCGCATGCGTGCCTCCGGTCACATGCTGGCAGAGCGGCTGGCGGCACCCGTGCGATTGTCCTTTATGGGCCTGCCTGGTGCAGGAAAGACCACTCTGATCCAGGCCCTGCTTGGGCTTGATATCCCCGGGTTCCGGCCGGAGGAGGCGGCGTTGGCCCCATCGCTCGCCTTGTCCTATGGCCCTGTCTTGCGCGGTAAAGTCACCTTTGAAGATGAAACGCGCGAGGAGGTTCCCGGCCCTGAGCTGACCGATACCATGCAGAGCGGTGCGATCTACGCTGAGATATCTGTGCCTTGCGAACGGTTGCGTGACCTCCACATTTTTGAATTGGTCACTGACGGCAGCCCCGAAGAAATGTGCCAGGCTGCCCCCTGGGCCTCTGAACGGTGCGACATCGCGATCTGGTGTTCGCGTCAATTCGGTGAAACCGAAGCTGACATTTGGGCGCAGGTGCCTGACGGGCAAAAGGACCATGCCATCCTGGCGCTGACCCAAGCCGATCTTTTGTCGCCCGAACAGATGACTGCTTGGCTCGACACCGCGCATGACGTGGCCAATACAGGTTTCAGCATCATCGCCCCTGTTGCTGCCCGGCGCGCCCTTGAGGCGCAGATGGCTGACCAAAAGGACGCCGAATGGATCGCGCAGGCCTGCGGCGTTGAAGCGCTTTGGCAAGAAATCCTCTGTCGTGTGGACCAGGGCAGACAAATGGATTTGGCCCATGCAGATCTCTTCCTCAAGCGCTTCGAACGTGCCCGTCATCGCCGGGAGACCGACCTCATGGATCCGCCTTATTGGGACAAAACGGGTCCTCTCGAAAGCCGAGCCCACAATGATGTTCGCAGGTTTCTGCGCCAGCAGTCTTTCGAGATCCTGACCGATATTGAGGAATTTGGCCCCTTTGCTCAGACACGGATCATGGCGCGTTGTCTGGATGCCGCAAATCAGGTGATGGATATAATTGCAGATGACGTGCCTGCCACCGCGCAGCAGGCACTTGCCCATGGTGCCGCGTCGGATGCCGCTGATATGTTGCTGTTGATGACGCTGGAAAACACCACGAGCGCGGCAGAGGATGCCGTTCATCTGATACTGCAGGTCCAGCGGGAATTCGAACTGGCGGCCTAAAGGCCAGACCCCAGACGCCCGAGCAACACCCGCATTTGTTCATAATTCAAACAAAGTTCTCGCCTAATTTTCGAGAGGTTTCGCCGCTCTGCGACACCCGGTGCTGCAGACGTACTGAGAGTTTTGACAAATGAACATCGAAACGAAGATCGACGCGTATACAGGCCGTGCCGCTATGGTCCGGCCCAAGGTGGATCTGGTAGCTCGGAATTTGACGGCGCTTGATCCGCTGGCCCGCAGCCGCGATGCGCTTGTACAAACGCTGAGCGATCTGATCAAGGTGGGCGACCGCACGATGGTGGAACGCGCGCGGAAATTGCAAACCCGGTTGGCAGAGTTGGAACCGGCGATCACCATGATCGGGCAGGTGAAGGCGGGTAAGACGTCGCTTGTGAACGCCATGATCGGTGTGCCGGGGCTTTTGCCATCGGATGTGAACCCGTGGACTTCCGTGGTGACATCGTTGCACCTCAACCCGCAGGCCAGTGCCGCGCAGAACAGCGCACGGTTCGAATTTCTGGACCAGATGGATTGGGATCGGCTGGTCAAAGGCGGCGGGCGCATTGGCGAACTGGCCCGTCGCGCGGGCGCTGACAGCGAACTTCAACGCGTGACCCAGCAGGTTGCGACCTTGCGCGAAAAATCCCGCAAGCGTCTGGGCAACAAGTTCGAAATGCTGCTGGGGCAGGACCATGACTACGGCTATTTCGACGGCGATCTCATTGAACGCTATGTCTGTCTTGGTGACGATTTTGAGGATGAAACGGATGTCTCCCGCGGTCGCGGGCGCTTTGCCGACATCACCAAAGCCGCCCATATCAACATGGCCCATGATGGGATGCCTTTGCGCCTTTGCCTGCGCGACACGCCCGGTGTAAATGACACTTTCCTGGTGCGCGAACAGATCACCATGAAGGCCATTCGCGGCTCGCAGCTTTGCGTCGTGGTTCTGGCGGCGCATCAGGCCCTGTCGACGGTAGACATTGCGCTGATGCGGTTGATTTCGAACCTAAAATCCCGCGACGTGGTGATTTTCGTCAACCGCGTTGACGAACTGCCCGACCCGGCCAATCAGGTGCCCGAAATTCGCGAGAGCATCCTTGAGACCCTGAAACTGCACCAAGGCCCCGAAAATGCCGAGGTGATCTTTGGTAGCGCTCAATGGGCGGACCATGTGCTACGCAACAGCCTGACCGCGCTTGATCCGCACAGTGCGGACGCGCTTTTGAACCACACCAAGGCGCAGGTGGCCACCCTGCCCGAGGATCTCAGCGATGAAGAGATCATCTGGCACCTGTCGGGCCTTGGTCCGCTGCAACAGGCCATTGCGGGGCGCATCGCCGCTGGTGCGGGGCGCACGGCGATGGATGCCATCGCCCGAAGCGCACGCAACCTTCTGGGCGGGATCAAGATCACCGATATGCGCGCAGAAACTGCGCCGACCGCTGACGGCGCCACAATCGTCGACGCGGACTTGGCCAAATGTGATTTTGCAACGATGGCGGAAGACCGCATTGCCTCACTGGAAGCGGGGCTTGAGGGCCTGCATCGGGACTTCACTGACCGCATCGCGCGGGTGCATGACAGTTATCTGGATCGCGCCACCGCCGCGTTGATCCAGCATCTGGAAACCACCAGGGAAGGCACGGCCTGGACCTATGATCCAGCCGGGTTGCGTATGTTGCTACGGTCCTCCTACAGGACCTATGCGAAACGCTCCAAAGATTTGATTTCGCAGGTTTTTGCCGCCAGCGCAGAAGATGTATCATCCTTTTTCGAACGCATAGCCGGCCTACCGGATGAAACCTATGCACTGACCTCGCCAAGCCCCGCTGCCGCGCCGGAACCGGTGATCCTTGGCACGACCATCGCGCTTGATCTGCAATCGAACTGGTGGGCTAAGTGGTGGCAGCGGCAATCTGATGCCAAATCACAGTCTGAGAAATTCCGCGATCTTATCGCGGCTGAGACCGCGCCGATCCTTGAGGCGCTGCGCACCGATTACAGCGATGTGATCCGCGAGACCGCCACCACACAACTGAGCGACATGATCGCCGATCAGCGGCAGGTTCTGGACCGCATGGTACAAGGTGACGCGCCTTTGGCTGACCACGGTGGCCGGCGTGCCGCACGCATGGAAGTGGTCGATCGCGCGCTAGCCGTTCTGGATCACATCATGGGAGAGAGCTGAACCATGACCTATGCCAATGACCGCGCGCAGTTCGATCTCGACAAGCGTGAAGGCGCCAAACCACGCATCGCGCTGATGGGCGAATTCAGCGCCGGCAAAAGCACGCTGTGCAACCTGATCCTGGGTGAAAGCGTATTGCCAACCAAGGTGACCGCCACCCGCCTGCCCCCCGTCTGGGTGACGCAGGGCAATGAGAAGCCATTCCGCATGGACATGCGAGGTGAGGTGCATGGGATCGACTTGGGTCAGGTTGATCGCGTACGCCCCGATGACACCGCTTTTATCAAAGTTCACAAGCCCGTCGATCTGCTGCGCATGTGCGATGTGATTGATATGCCGGGAATTTCCGATCCCAACATGGCCACCGCGGCCTGGGATGACCTGGTCCATACCGCCGATGCCGTGATCTGGTGCACCCATGCAACGCAAGCCTGGCGGCAAACCGAAGCCGCCACATGGGACGCCCTGCCAGACGCGCTGAAGGAACGCGGCCTGCTGCTGCTGACGCGGTTCGACAAGCTGGTGTCTGAGCGTGATCAGGCGCGGGTGATACGCCGCGTTGAACAGGAAACAGCCGGCGGGTTTCGCGGCATCTTCCCCATCTCTCTTCTGGCCGCGATAGAGGCCGGTGAGGACGCGGATCGTTTGCGCGATGCGGGGGCGGAGGCCTTTGCCCGTGGCCTGGTGGACCTTTTGGGCGATCTTGGATCGCTTGATCGCTAGGCCCGACCATGGACGTCACCAGACAGCTTTGCGATCTGCGCCGCGCCATCTCCGGCTGCCATGTGGCTGCGTTGATTGATTTGTCCGCGCGCATGGTGCTGGCGTGTGATGCGCGTAGTAAGGCCCCGCAGGAACGGATGGATGGGCTGGCGGATCGCGCCGTGTCCCTGCTCGATGCGCCCGGCATCGGCGACACCGCCCCGGATTACGCCATCGCCATGTCTGAGGACAATCAGGAGATTTTTCTACGCACCCCGACAGACAGCAGCGATGGGCTTTGCCTGGTGTGTGGGCATCAAACGGATGCGCGTGCTGCGGCAGATGCCGGGCTGCAGCTGCTAAGAGGTTTGACGTAGCCGTGGCGATCAACGCGATCAAATCCGCGCTGACACGCGCCACAGGCGATAATTTCCCGGCAAGCGGCGTGCAAACCTGCCTGGCGCAGATATTGGACGCCATCGACATGATCGTTCTACCGCGTGATCTGATCCTTGAGAATGGCGCCGGTGAGAGCTTGTCTCTCACCGTCAAATCGCGCCGTCTGCTCCGCCTTAACGAAACGGTCAAATTGACCGCGGACCTCAGCCCTGTGATCGCCGATACCTTCGCGGATTTTGCCGCCAAGGCACATGAATTGAAAACGCACCATTCAGAGCCTGCACGATCAGACATCTTGTCCGAAATGGGTATTTCGGTGGACACATTGCAAGAGGCGTTGGTGGCCTCAACCCACCTGCCTCCGCACGACCACAGCCGTGTCTTGCCTGCCCTACGGCTGCTTGCCGAGACGCAAGATCTGTCATGGGCGCTTTTCGACCATGGCGTCCTGACGGCATCGCACCGCAACTCCCAAGCGCTTCAATCCGCCCATGACACAGCGCTGCCGCACATTCTGAAAACGGAGCAGCCCGGCCATGGCAGGGCCGCGTCTTGGATACTCGGACCTGTCGCACACACGTCCGTTGCAATCGCGTTAGAGGGTCAGCACTGCTTTATCGCGGCGCTGCCCCCTGCCCTGATCCGAACATGGATCGAGACCTGCGCGCGGGGGCAGGCTTAACTGCCCTCGGCCATGTTCATGGCTTCCGTTTCGATCTTGATGTCCACCTGATCGCCGACAAGGCCGTTTCCAACCGCGTAGTCCATACCAAACTCGCTGCGCATAATGGACGTGCTCATCGACAGGCCTAACACCTCGCGTTTGTGCCCGAACGGATAGTCACCGATCTTGTTCAGCGTCACCTCAAGCGTCACTGGCTGTGTCACGCCAAGAATAGTCAGATCCCCTGACACAGTGCCAGCGGTATCGTTTTCGGGCGTTCCTTCTGTCGCGGTGAAGGTGATTGTGGGGTGCTCCTCCACGTGCAGAAAGTCCTTGTTGCGCACGTGGCCGTCGCGGGCTTCGTTGAAGGTATTCACGCTGGCAGCCTGAATAGTGACGTTCACATCCGACAGCTCCTGCGTGTCCACATCATACATGAAACTTCCCTCAAGCCCGGTGAAGATGCCCAGCGTTTTGGCGTAACCGATGTGATCAACGGTGAAATAGATTGCGGTATGCGTGTCATCGAGTTGGTAAAGCGCCTTGTCCGCGATGGCGGGGGTGGCAAGGGCAACGGCAGCGAAGGCGGGGGCGAAAGCAGTTTGAAAAATGCGCATGATGTCTCCTGTGGTTTTTGGGGCTGTTAGGGAAAAATATAGGATGGGTCGCGCGAAATGCTCTTACAAATTCACCAACCGGGGCTTGCCGCGCGGGGCTCCGCCGTAGATGGTGCGCCCAACCAGCGGAGAGTTTTGCCCATGCCACGCGCTGCCTTTGCCGTGCCCGGCGACATTACCACCCTGACCGGCGGGTACATCTATGACCGTCACCTTGTGGACGGCCTGCGCGGGCTGGGTTGGGAGGTGGATGTGCTGTCCTTCGGCACGTCCTTTCCCGATCCAAACGCAACAGATCTGCAGGATGCGGCCGCGCAGCTGACGGCCCTGCCCGCCAATTGCCCGGTCATCGTGGATGGGTTGGCTTTCGGGGCCATGGAAACGGCCCACCTGGCTGCCGTGCAAGCCCCCATCATCGCCATGGTTCATCATCCACTGGCCTATGAACAGGGGATTTCCGCAAAAGATCGCGCGCGGCTTTTGCAAAGCGAGTGCGCCAATTTGGCCCAAACCGCGCATGTCATCGTGCCCAGCCCCCACACCGCGCAGATGCTGCGCCAACACTACGACGTGCCGGGTGCCAAAATCACCATAGCGCGCCCCGGCACCGCACGACCCACATCTTTCCCCGCCCCACAGAACCCGCCGCTGATCCTGTCGGTAGGCATTCAGGTGCCGCGCAAAGGCCATGATGTGCTGCTGCAGGCCTTGGCGTTGATCAAGGATGTGCCATGGCAGGCCGTGATCGTCGGCGGGGTCCATAATGAGGCCCACGGCGCGATGTTAGCGGCCATGCTGAGTGAGCTCGGCCTGTCAGACCGCGTCCGAATGCCCGGACGGGTGGAGACGACCGAGCTTTCGCACTACTACGCGCAGGCGAGCCTGTTTGCCCTGGCCACACGGTATGAGGGCTACGGCATCGTCTTTGATGAAGCCACAGTGCATGGTCTGCCTATCATCTCATGCCGCGTGGGCGCGGTGCCTGGAACAGTCGCGCCAGAGGCCGCACTTTTGGTTCCCCCAGATGACCCCGCATCCTTCGCAAACGCTATGCGAGATGTTCTGACCGAACCGAACTTGCGCCAGCAGATGGCAACTGCGGCGTCCAATGCAGCCCACGACCTGGCCAGTTGGGAGAGCACGGCAAGCACTGTGCATGACGTCATGTCACGATATACAGACTGACGTGCTGGCCTCGCTTGGTTTTGGGCGCATCAACATCGCGTCGGTTAACATTGCCGAGACGGGTGGAACCCTCTAAGTAACCACACATGTTGACAGAAATTAACGTCTAAGAAATATGACAGCTTTGGCGCTTTGGTGTACGGCCCTCGGCGAGGCCGAAGTTCGACCTGGCCTGGAGGGGGAAGGTATTCTCATAGAAACGATGTTCACTGGGATCAGTCGCGGCACAGAAAGACTGGTGTTCGAAGGGCGCGTGCCGGACGAGGAACACGCCCGAATGCGCGGACCCGCGCAAGAAGGTGAATTCCCTTTTCCTGTAAAATACGGCTACTGCGCGGTTGGGCGCATCGCCGAAGGGGACCGCACGGGACAACCCGTCTTTGCCCTGCACCCGCATCAAACCCTGTTCAGGTTGGCCCAATCTTCGCTCACGCCTTTGCCGGATGAGCTACCGCCCGAAAGGGCCATTTTGGCGGCCAACATGGAAACTGCGCTGAACATCCTATGGGACAGCGGCGCGGGCGCAGGTGACGCAATTGTGATCATTGGTGCTGGGGTCGTCGGGGCATTAACGGGTTATCTAGCCGCCAAACTGCCAGGATCGGAGGTTACGCTGGTGGATATCAACGTCGACCGCGCTAACCTCGCGGACAGCTTGGGCTGTGCCTTTGCCACGCCGGACAACGCCCCGCGGGACGCGGATGTGGTCGTGCATGTTTCGGCCACCGCGAAAGGCTTGGAAACCGCGATCAGGTCCGCAGGAGATGAAGCCACCGTGGTCGAGGCCAGTTGGCATGGCACCACACCCACGCCGACGCCTTTGGGTGGGGCCTTCCACAGCCGCCGACTGAGGCTCATCAGTTCCCAAGTAGGCGCCCTGCCCACCTCCCGCCGCCCGCGCTGGACCTATGCACGGCGCATGGCCAAGGCGCTTGGGCTGCTTTGCGATCCGACACTCGATGCGCTTATCTCCGGCGAGACAGCGTTTGCGGACCTGCCCGCGCATTACGGCGCGATCCTCGCGGACCCCGGAACGCTTTGCCATCGCGTGCGTTATCAGTAAATCAAAGGACCCCACATGTTTGCCGTCGAAGTTCGTGACCATATTATGATTGCCCACTCCTTTCCGGCCGAGGTATTCGGACCGGCCCAAGGCATGCATGGGGCAACGTTCACTGTCGATCTGGCGTTTTATTCAGAGACGATCGACCAATATGGCATGGTTGTAGACATTGGTTTGGCACTGGAGGCGCTAAATGACACGCTCACGCCTCTCAAATACAAAAACCTGGATGAGGTGCCTGATTTTAAAGGCAAATTCACCACAACCGAGTTTCTCTGCAAACACATCTTCGACACCATGGCGGCACGCGTCCGCGCAGGTGACCTAAAAGACGAAAGCCGCGTGAAAAAGCTGCGCGTAATGCTGCATGAAAGCCATGTGGCGCGGGCGTGGTTTGAAGGGGAAATCTGAATGGGCTTCTCCGCCGATTGGCTGACCTTGCGCGAGCCCGCCGATGGCGCGGCCCGTGATGCGAAGCTGCTGGACAAAGCTGTCGCAGCGGCAGGCGCCGAACCTGTGATCCTCGATCTGGGTTGCGGCACCGGGTCCACCACGCGGGCGATGGCCGATCTTTTGCCCACGCAGACGCAATGGCGGTTGTTGGACGGCGACCCTGACCTTTTGGATCGGGCGCAGGAAGGAACCACCGCGATGGCAGAGTTCATCTGTCAGGACCTCACAGACATTGACGCGCTGCCGCTGGATGGTGTTACGCTGGTGACCGCCTCGGCGCTGCTGGATCTGATGTCAGAGGATTGGATCACCCGGCTGGCCACACGTCTCAATGTGCCGTTTTATGCCGCACTCAGCTACGATGGAGCCATGGCATGGGCGCCTGAAACCGCTCAGGATCGCGAGGTTGAGACCTACTTCAACCGCCATCAACGCACCGACAAAGGTGTGGGACGCGCTTTGGGCCCCGATGCAGCGCGCCGCACGGCGGAAATTTTCCGAAATGCAGGGTTTGAGGTGACACTGGCCCAAAGCCCATGGGATCTGGGCCCCGAGATGGCCCCGCTACAAACCCTGCTGAATGAGGGTATTGCGACGGCCGCCGAAGAGGCCGGGCTGAAACTTGCGCCCCAATGGGCCCAAATCCGGCGTGAGATGGCCGAAAAGGGCCGAACTCGGGTCGGACATATCGATTTGATTGCACTTCCCCTTACATGGTCCCAGAAGACGAGTTGACATGAACACTGACATCACACCCAAAGTCTGGGATCAGCTTCTCAGCATGCGCCGCGGCACATTGTCGAAGGTCCTCAACGGGTTCAGCCCTTCTGAGGCGGCGGCGTGGGATCTCTATGCGCCGCTCGCGCGCCGCGACACAGGGCCAATGACAGTGGCCCAGATCGGCCAGTCGCTCGACGGGCGCGTCGCCACGATAACTGGAGACGCGCGCGATGTGTCCGGCCCAGATGGGCTGGCACATCTGCACCGAATGCGTGCGTTGGTTGATGGTGTCATCATCGGCGTGCGCACGGCCATTCATGATGAACCGCAGCTGACTGTGCGCCTTTGCGACGGGGACAGTCCCGCACGCATCGTGATTGACCCCTCCGGTCGCCTTCCTGATGACGCGCGGCTTTTGAAAGATGACGGCGCGCGGCGCTTTGTGATCCAGGCAGTGGACCGTCCTCGAGCGGAGGGCGTGGAGGTGATCCGCCTGCCGCTGAAAGGTGACATGATCGATCCCTGCGATATACTCACTGCGCTGCGCGAGGCAGGTTTGAAGAACCTGCTGGTCGAAGGCGGTGGCATCACGATTGCGAAGTTTCTGGAGGCGGGCCTGCTAGACCGGTTGCAAATCGCTATCGCGCCGCTTCTGATTGGCGACGGACCACAAAGTCTGACCATGCCCAACCCCTGCGAGCTTCTGAGCCAAGCGATCCGACCCAAAATGCGGGCGTTCTCCATTGGGTCCGACGTGGTGTTTGACTGCGCGCTGGACCGGGCGAGCCAGGTGCGCCCGTAAGGGAGCGACGATCGGCCGTTGAACAGCAAAATCACGTCATGCATTCCACCTTCACGTAGCTTGTTGCATGCCGCCACGCAGCGGCCCGGCAGCCACACAGATTGCTTTACGGCGACCGTTCCTCTTCATAGCGCGGCCGATGACGGTTTGGCGCGCTTTGCCTTCATTTTCTTTGACAGCTGGCTCTTTCGTCTGGAGTTGAAAATCCTGGGCCTCGCCGGGAAAGCGTACCCGACACACAGCGATCCGGTTGCCCTGGCCAAAGGTGAGACAGATCATTTCGCCGCTTGGATTGTCGACGGGCGCACGGACACAGAACTGCTGTTGCGCGTGGCTGAAACGCCCATCTTGACTTGGTTGTCTGTTGCACCGACAGATGGCGCGGCCCACCTCTTTTTTGGCTCCGGCATCCTTTCGCAGGACGGAAAAACCCAACCCCATTGGGGGTTCCGCGCCACCATGGGTGCGCACAAGTTTTACTCGGTCTCGCTTCTTCGTGCGGCCGTCGCGGATTGGAAAACCGGAAAAGCCCTGCCCCGCTGATGCAATCAGGCGATATCGGCAGGCTGGGTCAGTTTGGGCTGGGGCGCTTCTAAAACACTCACCCCGGCCCGGTCTTCGGGAATGTCAAACAGACCGGTCGTCAAAGACAAACGGCTGAGCGTGGGATGGGTCGTAACGACTGCAACCGGGATGGCCAAGGTCAGCGCAATAAGCATCGGCGATCCAAAGATAAGCGCCATCGGCACGTAATAGGCAAGCCAAGCTGTCAACGCGATCCCGGCGACTGTTTGCGGCCAGAGCACGCGTACAGCTTCACCCCAGGTGAGCCGTGCGCGGCTGCGCTGCTGGGCATCCCAACCAACGCGGCGGTTGAAGAAAAGGCCCAGAACGAAAACCGTCAGTCCAAAGGCGACGATGGGCGCGGTCAGCATGGACAACAGAGTCTCGGCAAACCCACTCACCACGACGCGCGTGCGCCCGCCATAGGAGGCAGACATCTTGTTGTTCAGCAAAACCTGCACGAGGCCCATGAATTTCGGCATCAGATTGATGAACAGAACGACAGCAAAGAGCGTCAGACCAATCCACAGCGGCGCGCCTTCAAACTGGCTGCTATCCAGCACCAGCAACGCACCCAGGCCGACAAAGGCTATCCAGGCCGGAGCAGCAGCATACATCTGAATAGCGAGGAAAAGCTGCAAGCGGCTCATGGGTTTAAGGCCTGGCAGGCCGAGCAGGCGCAGATACTGCATGTTGCCATTGGCCCAGCGCAATTCGCGGCGGATGAAATCAGTCAGGCTCGGCGGGTTTTCCTCAAAGCTGTCGCTTTCCTCGGCCAACACGCGCACTTCGTAGCCCGCACGGCGAATGAGCGTCGCCTCCAACTGGTCATGGCTCATGATGTAGCCAGACAAGGGGCCGTTGCCGGGCAGCAAAGGCAGCATGCAATGCTTGCGGAAAGGTTCAGCGCGGATCAACACGTTGTGTCCCCAATTGGGTCCGCAATCAGCTTGCCACCAAGCCGCACCCAGCGTGTAGGACCGCATACCGTGACGCATGCCAAACTGAAATGCGCGCGTGAACAGCGTCTTCGACGGCAGACCCGCCACGAGGCTTTGAAGCATGCCAATCTCCGGAGATGCCTGCATCACGCGCACAAGGCGCAACACGGCGTCCGCGCCCATGACGCTATCGGCATCAAGCGGCAGGAAGAACTCATATTTGCCTTGATGGGCGTGCAGAAATTCAGCGATGTTTCCGGCTTTGTAGCCCCAGTTATCTTCCCGGCGACGATAGGACATTAGAACATCGGGACGCGCGTCGCGCCACAACGCCACTGCGTCTTCTTCCTTTGTAGCGATGTCCAATCGATCTGTATCGCTGAGCACATGATATTCAAAAAACTGGCCGTAAGCCGTGGCCGAAAGCGCGTCTTGCAATCCCCGCAGCCGCGCCAGCGACGCGTCGGGATCCTCATTCCGCAATGGCATGACAATGGCTACGCGGGACCTGATTGCTTCCGAACCATCGATCCGGGTCAAGGCTGGGGTGACGGCAAGTGCGGCGCCGTCCCCGTGCCGCATGGTCAAACCAAGGCCGATGATCGCATTCCACAATCCAATAGACAGCCATGGCAAAGTCACCGCGTAGGCCGCGAGCATCGCAACCTCGAGCCACAGAAATCCGCCATAGGACAAAAACACCGCCATGCCCGCGAAAAGCGCGCCTATGGTGGTCAGATTAAGTGCCAAAACCAGGGCACGACGCCAGAACACGGTTTTGCCCAGTCGAGCGTCAGCCAGTGCCGGACGCGCTAAGGGAGAGCTTGGCACAGCCTCGCTGGAGGCCACCACATGGCTGTCAAATTTTGCTTGGTCGTTCAACTGCTCACCCCGAGGTCACTCACGGGGGTGTACATGATGTTAGGCACGTGAAAGGTCCACTAACAATTTCGTTTATTTCCGTAACTTAGGCAGCAACGCGCCATTTCGGCGTGGTTCTGCCTATCAATCAGCCGCATATCGGCTGATGAGCGCAAACGCCCGGCGCAGATCGTTCTTTTTCAAACCAACCGGGAAGAAATTGGAGCGGGTGATGAGATTCGAATTCACGACATTTACCTTGGCAAAAGGTTCATTCCACGTCACCAGAAGACACATATGGCAACGAGCCAAGGCAGAAATTGATTGTCTACGCTTGGGGTAACGGACACTTCTGGTTCCGAGAAATGCCCGAGGAAACCCGACCTGTTTGCTCCCCGGTGGCTCCCTCGCCCGTTTTGCCAAACACAGGGGAGCCGGAGATGTTCGCCAAAAAAACGCTTTACGGACCAGATGCTTGAGAAGATCAAGCCGCCCAAGTCCGGGCGTTTTGAGTTGGTCGATGATGTTTGCTTTGGGCTTGTTCTCCGCATTACCCCGGAAGACCTTCGGCGTCATCTACCGCGTGGTTGGAGAGGGCGGAATGACCAAGAGCGGCGCCCCTCGCAAAGATCGTCAGCACCGTGTCACTCTGGGACGCTACCCTGTTCTGACCGTGCGGGAGGCGCGCGAGAAGGCCCGAGAAGTGCTGGTTAGGGCCTACGACGGGTAGACCCGCGCGACGTCCAGCGCCGCGCTCTCGCAGACCGAGAGGACGGGCTCATGTCATCAGTCGTTGACCGCTATGTTGATCAGAGCCGAGATGGCGTCATCGCGATCTCAAGTTGGAAGAGTATTGACCGCGTCATGCGCCTTCTTGTTCTGCCTCGCTTTGGGTCTCGGCACATCAGGGACCTCCGCCGTTCTGACATTCACCAGCTGTTGGATGACTTGGTCGCCACCGGGCGAACAGGCACCGCGCGGGACGTGAAAAAGCAACTCTCACGGGTCTACAAATGGGCAGTTGATCGGGAGTTAATCGACATGAACCCGGTCTTCGCCATGAAGCGACCCGATCTCGGGCCGAACACAGAGGCAGGACGCGCACTCGAGGACTTGGAGCTGGCTGCAATATGGCGAGAAGCAGAAGAGATGCGATATCCCTTTGGCTCTTTGTATCAACTGCTCATGTTGACCGGTCAAAGACGTCCGGAATGGGCCAGCGCGCAGAGATCTGAAATCAATCTGAGCGGAAGATACCTAGAGGTGCCGCGCGTCCGCTACGAAGGGCGACGAAACCATGTGGTGCCGATGTCAGTTCCCGTGGTCAATTTGATCAACAGTTTTCCGAATTAGGCGGAAGAAGACCACTTCCTGCTCGCATGCCGCGCTGGTCACAGGGCCGTCTCTGGCTTTGGGCAGGGGAAGGCGCGTCTGGACGCACTGTCGGAAAAGCACCTTTGTCAATTGACTGGAAGGCCCAATGAGAAGATGCGCCACTTCCGCATTCCCGACCTGCGCGTCGCCTGCGAGACCCGCCTGGCCTGCCTGGGCTTCCACCAGGAAATCCGCGACGCGGTCTTGGGCCGCGCCCAGCCCCTGCTACAAAAAACCTACAACAAGCACGGATACCTGAAGGAAAAGCGCGAGGCGCTCGATGCCTACGCGACGCATGTGCTGGAGGTTGAAGCGCGAGCTGGCCAGGGTGACCGAGGAGCGCGCCATCTTAAAAAAGGCAACGGTGTACTTCGCGCGAGGGTCCCAATGAAGTACGCCTTCATCCGGGCGCATCGTGAAGAGTTCGGCGTTCGAACGATGTGCCGCTTGCTTTGGGTCCATTTCTCCGGTTTCTACGCATGGCTTAAAGAACCGTTAAGCCACCGTGCGCATGAGGACATCCGCCAGACTGAACTGATCCGGCAGGCCTGGATCGACAGCGGCAAGGTCTATGGCTACCGCAAGCTGACGGACGATCTGCGCGATAAGGGTGAACAGATTTCCGAGAACCGAGTGGCGCGGCTGGCTTCCCGGGCCGGGATCGCCGCACAGGTGGGCTACATCCGGACGGGCCCTTGGACGTCATCGGCGCATCTTTGATCGTCGTCTTGAGCGACGGCCTCAGAAATCCTTCATCAACCTGAGTGCGTCATAGATGGCAGCGTGGGTGTTTCTGGCGCTCACGGCATCACCGATGCGGAACAGTCGGAACGCCCCGTCAGGGTTGGGCGCCAAACGCTGTGGGTGACTGTCGGACAAGGCCGTGTAGTCCACCGCGCCCAAGTTGGACGAAAGTGGTTTGAGGTCAAAGTAAAGCTCATCCATCGGCATTGTGCCGTAGTTGACCACCACCTGATCATAAAGCGCCTCGGTGCGATGCGTGCTGTAATCCGTGCCGATCACAGCCCTTAATTTGTTGCCATCTCGGCGGATGTCCAACAGGCGGCGGGCGACAGTGAAAGTGGTATCCTTGTCTTGCAGACTGCGCATATAGGGCACCAGGTTCATGCCCATGATGTCAGGCGCAAAGGTGCGATCGGGTGTCATCACTTCCACCTTCGCGCCTGCATCGGCGGCCACCTCGGCAGCCATCAACCCTGGGTGATCACCGCTTTCATCGTAGATCAGCACCTCAGCGGCGGGTTTCACATCGCCCGCGATCATGTCCCACGCGCTGACGGCCAGCGTCTGCTCTTGGCCGGTCTCAAACAGTTCCAGATTGGGCAGACCGCCGGTGGCGATGATAATCACATCCGGGTCAAGGGCGGTCACATCCGCGGCCTCTGCGAACGTGTTGAAGTGAAAGACCACGTCGCGTGCCGCACATTGCGCCATGCGCCAGTCGATGATGCCGATCATCTCGGCGCGTCTTCGGTTCTGCGCGGTCAGGCGCACTTGCCCGCCGGGATCGGGTTGCGCCTCGAACACAATCACCTCGTGCCCCCGTTCGGCGGCGACGCGCGCGGCCTCCAACCCGCCGGGGCCTGCGCCAACAACGACCACCTTGCGCCGCGTCGTTGCCGGCGCGATCGTGTGTGGCATCGTCAGTTCGCGCCCCGTTGCCGGGTTGTGAATGCACAAGGCTTCCCCCGCCTGATAAATACGATCCAGACAATAGGTGGCGCCGACGCAGGGGCGAATGTCATCTTCGCGCCCTTCCATGATCTTTTCGACGATATGCGGATCGGCCATATGCGCCCGCGTCATGCCGACCATATCAAGAAGGCCCTCTGCCACCGCATGGCGGGCCGTGGCCACGTCTGGAATGCGCGCGGCGTGGAAGGTGGGCATGCCGGTGGCCGCTTTCACAGCACCTGCAAAATCCAGATGCGGCGCGCTTTTCATGCCCTGCACCGGGATCACATCGGTCATCGCTGGATCGGTATGAATGCGCCCGCGGATCACGTTGAGGAAATCCACCATGCCGCAGT
>JBCCCZ010000019.1:0-30210 GCA_039033255.1 Pseudomonadota bacterium | reverse complement strand
TGGATCATTACCTGGCCAACTATGCTGAACTTCTGAAGAAGTGGGACAGCGTGTTGGACGAGAAGGGTGTCCAGAAAGTTGAGATCGCCGACAGCGAGATCGAGGCGTTCCGCGCCCAGGCCGCTGATCCGATCCGCGAGGCCTGGATTGCCGATATGGAAGCTCAGGGTCTGCCAGGCCAAGAGCTTTATGATCTGGTGATCAAAACGCTCAACGATCACCGCAGCGGCAGCTGATCGAACACATAGGCCGGGCTCACCCCCGGCCTATTTTTTGGAAAGACCATGGCCAGCGCAGCCCTCGTTCTGGAAGACAGCAGCCTGCTCAGCCGCCTTGATCGGGCGCTGTTGAAGGTGGAAACGCTGTTTGCGTTTTTTAGCGGGCTGGCGGCGTTTTCGCTGATGTTTCTGGCGGTCTATTCCGTGGGCGGGCGAGAGTTCTTCGCAAACCCAATGCTGGGCTATGTGGATTGGATCGAGCTTCTAATGCCGCTGATTGCGATCATGGGCGTGGCCTATGTGCAGCGCAACGGCGTGCATATCCGGATGGATATCATCATCGGGCAATTCTCCGGCCGGCTGCTTTGGGCGATTGAATTCGTCATGATCCTGCTGATGTTGCTGGTGATCCTGGCGCTCGTTTGGGGCAGTTGGGCGCATTTTGATCGCAGCTTTGATATGTCCAAACCGCTGTGGAGCCGGGACAGCACGATTGATGTGGGTTTGCCGATTTGGCCATCGAAGCTGATCGTGCCGGTGGCGTTTGCCTTGTTGTCCTTGCGTCTGATGTTGCAGGCAGTGGGATACGGGCGAGCCTGCGTGCTGGGGCTGGATCGTCCCGTTGCGGTGCCTTTGCAGCAATCCGTGGCCGAACAAGCGGCGGCGGAAGCTGAACAATTGCAGGGGGCGCGGCTGATGGATCCCATTACGATCGGCCTCTGGGTCACCGGCGGGATGCTGGTGCTTGTGTTTCTGGGGCTATGAGTAGCGTTTGCAGCCGCCTTGGCGGGTTTCATGGGGCTGTTCTGGCTGCGCTGGAATGGGTTCGACTATGACCCCGACAGATTCTGGAAAGCGCTGGAAATCAGTGTGAAGATTGCCGGCCAAGTGCCGCATTCCAAAGTGTCGGCCCACGCATTGTCGCTGATCCCCACCTTCATTTTGATCGGATATCTGGCCTACTATGCAGGCCTTACCACCGCGCTCTTTGAGGCGGCCAAACGCTGGATCGCCTGGGTGCCCGGCGGGCTTGCCGTATCGACCGTTTTCGCGACGGCCGGGTTTGCGGCCGTGTCCGGCGCGAGCGTGGCCACAGCAGCCGTCTTTGCTCGCATCGCCATCCCCGAGATGCTGAAGATCGGCTATAACAAGCAATTCGCGGCGGGCGTTGTGGCGGCGGGCGGCACATTGGCGAGCCTGATCCCACCCTCCGCGATCCTTGTGATCTACGCCATCATCGTGGAACAGGATGTGGGCAAACTGTTGCTGGCTGGCTTCGTGCCGGGCGCGTTTTCGGCGCTGGTTTACGGCCTGATCATCGTCTCTATCGCCGTCATCTTCAAAACCGTGGGCCCGCCGGTGCGCGGCTTTACTTGGGGCCAGCGCTTTGCCTCTCTCCCCCCTGCCTTACCTATCGTGGCGGTGGTCGTGATCATTATCTTCTTCGTCTACAACCCGTTTGGTGATGCCTGGGGCACTCCGACCGAGGGCGGCGCGGTGGGCGCGTTCATGGTATTCTGCATGGCTCTTTACCGTGGCATGCGCTGGCCGGAGCTCAAATCGGCCTTGTTAGAGACCGCCAAACTGACGGTGATGATCTTCACCATCATCTGGGGCGTTCTGATCTATGTCCGCTTCCTGGGCTTCGCAGACCTGCCCGGTGCCTTCTCCGACTGGATCACATCGCTGACAATGTCGCCCTGGTTGATCCTCATTTGCATCCTGCTGGCCTATGCCGTCCTGGGCATGTTCATGGACGCCATCGGCATGCTGCTTCTGACCCTACCCGTGGTCTACCCGGCCGTCATGGCACTCAACGGAGGTGAAAACGTCGCCGCCGCCGACAGCACGTTCGGCATGTCTGGCACCATGTGCGCGATCTGGTTTGGGATATTGGTGGTGAAAATGGCAGAGTTCTGTCTGATCACGCCGCCCATCGGCCTCAACTGCTTCGTCGTGGCGGGCGTGCGCGATGATCTGAGCGTGCAAGATGTGTTCCGGGGCGTTACCCCGTTCTTCATTGCTGACGCCATCACAATCGCGCTGCTGGTCGCGTTCCCGGGTATTGTGCTTTGGCTACCCAGCCTCGCGGGATAGCCCCTTTATTCATCTTGCCGAAAATACTCCTGCCGGAGGCATAAAACCTCAGGCGGTGGGCAGAATCACGATCTCAACGCGCCGGTTCTGGGCCTTGCCCTCTGCGGTCAGGTTGGATGCAACGGGCTGATCTTCGCCCCGGCCGATGGTTTCCAGCCGCCTGAAGGCCACCCCGCCTTCTTGCAGCACGTCCGCCACGGAATTGGCGCGCCGTTCAGACAGACCCTGATTATAGGCCGCGCCGCCTGAATTGTCGGTGTGGCCCACGATCTGCACATCGCTTTCAGGGTATTTCTGCAAGCTAGAGGCGACGGTGAACAAATCGCTACGCAGACCGGAATTCACAACCGCGCTGTCCACGTCGAAGAGGATCGCGTTGGGCATGGACAGGATCAGGCGGTCGCCGGTGTTGGTGATCCGAATGTCATCATTCTGAAGTTCTTGGCGCAGTTCGGCCTCTTGTCGGTCAAGGATACTGCCTGTGACAGCCCCCGCTCCTGCACCAAGCGCACCGCCGATCACCGCGCCTTTGGCTTTGTTATCTGAGAAAATAGCCCCAACACCCGCACCCAGAATGCCGCCCAGAAGCGCGCCTTGTCTGGTGTTCTGGTTGGGATCAGTGTCACCCAGACGGTCTGGTGAACTGCAGGCCGTCAGCACCAGAAGCGATGCGGTGGACAGGATAAGGATCGGGTGACGTGCTCGTGTCATGTGGTGGCCTCTGTGTGATTACCGCCCGTTTTTTGGGTCTTCGGCATAATGTAAGCGATAAGTAGCTGCTTCCCAAGCGGTTTTGGCGATGTGATCGGCGTGGTCTCGCTTAAGTGATTGATATTTCAGGAGGCTATTCGCGCCCTGCCGCTGGCCTCTACGGTGATTTCAGCCTCCAGAAACACCTCGCGCGCCTCGGCTTTGGCCATGCGGATATCTCGGGTGGCGGAGACAGTGATATCTTCGGCCCCAGCATCTTGCGCGTCTTTTCGGGCCTCTTGGGTCAGGTGGTTTTCCAGCAGGGACATGGCCTCTTCGACGTCGACGAAATCCTCCGGCCCGCTGTCAAGATGCACGCGGAAGCGTCCCTCCGCCGGCGCAGTGATGGTGCCCGCCCGGCGAAAGGATACGCGACCCACGACAGCGCCCACCGCATTGGCGACACCTGCGTGTTGGGGCAGGATCATCTGCGTGCCAACGCGCTCACCAACCGCCGGGTAGTAGCTGGGCGCGGAGGCCCCAAGGCCCACGACGGGCAGATTGAGACCTGAATCGAACCTTAGAAGGCCACGATGTTGATCGAGGCCTTTTTGCATGAGGACATGTTGGGCGAGCGTGGAAGGGGACAGGCCGAAATCAGAGTCTTCTTCGGCAAAAGCAGACTCTAACAAGGCCAAAGACGTCTGATGGGTGAGTTGATTGATGATCATCAGGGCCATGTCTTCGACAGTTTCTGCCAGCCTGTCGCCGCTGCCAGTGCGTTTGCGCGCGATGAGTTGGATCGCCTTGCGAGCGGCCTCGTTATCCCAAGTATCCGCGCGGCCCAGAGCGTGGCTGGCATCAGATGGCGTGACGCCGGAGACCTGCACCAATCCGCGCGCGACAAGCCGTTTGAGCGCGGAGTTTTCCAGCCGGGATTTGAGGATCGAGGCCAAAGGCGAAACCTTATCGCCAATGCGATCGAGAAGGGCTGCATCCTTGGCGGCAAGCCCCCCTGCGTCGACCCCCGGCACGGCACGGACGAAGCGAGTGTCGTGTTCGCTGGGCGTGTCGCTGCGCAGTTGTTCTTCAAGCACCGGCAGGACCGCATCAGGGGCCTCAGCCGCGATCAGGCTGACCGGGATCACGCGGCGGGGGCCGAGGGTGAGCCCACCGGTCAGGCCCTCGTCGATCACATGGACCTCGCTATCGCCGCCAAGGCCGGTGGTGCGCATCGCCACGGCCTCGACCATCGTGCGCCAGGGGCCAACGCGAGCACCGGTGTGGTCAATCTTGGGTTTTCCGTCACGCAAGAGCGCCACGTCGGTGGTGGTGCCGCCGATGTCGGAGACGAGCGCGTGATCTGCACCTGTCATCCAGCGGGCGCCGACGATACTGGCTGCGGGACCGCTGAGAATGGTCTCAATAGGCCGTTCGCGGGCCTGATCAGCGGAGATTAGCGCGCCATCGCCGCGGACGACCATCAAAGGGGCGTTGATGCCAAGATCGCGCAGCTTGCCTTCGGCGCGATTGATAAGGCGGGCGATCATGCCGATGAGGCGGGCATTCAGCACCGCCGTGAGGGCACGTTTGGGGCCATTGAGCTTGGCGGAGAGGTGGTGGGAGAGGGAGACGGGGCGCCCAGTTTTTTCGCGAATGATGTCGGCGGCAAGCAGTTCGTGGCTGGGGTTTCGCGTGGCGAATTGGGCCGCGATGGCGAAGCCGGAGACCTGTAGATCAGTGTCTAACCATGCGAAAAGGGCCTTTTCATCGAAGGGTGATTTTTCGGATCCGGCGTGGTTGTGACCTCCGCCAAGCACCAGCGCGGGGTCGCTGCCCAATGCGTCGCTTAGCCCGTGGGTTTTAAGGTCCTGCTCTCGGAAGCCGATGTAAACCAGCCCGACCCGTTCGCCCTGTCCTTCGACCAGCGCGTTGGTGGCGAGTGTGGTAGAGAGGGATGCCATGCCGATCTGGGAAACCGCGACACCGCTTTCCGCCAAAACGGCTTCCACTGCTTTGCCGATGCCGATGGCGAGGTCTTCGCGGGTGGTGAGTGACTTAGCGCTGGCCACCACGGCTTTCTCATCTTCGATGATGACGGCGTCGGTGTAGGTGCCGCCGGTATCCACCCCAAGTAACAGCGCCATGGCAGGCCCTTTCGCGTATCCTTCAAGGCGGTTTAGCGGGAAATTTGTGTGGGTCCAGACAAATCAGCCAGCGAGGGCTTTCTGCAACCGCCCCACGGCCCAAAGCGCGGCGTCAGCGACGGTTGGATCAGGGTCATTTGCGAGGGATTGGGCGACAGGGAGAAGCCGCTCAGAGCGCGAATTGCCGATGGCGTAGAGCACGTTACGCACAAACCGGTCCCGACCGATGCGTTTGATGGGCGAGCCGGAGAATTTGGCGCGGAAGGCGGCGTCATCGAGCGCGGCCAGTTCTGCCAGCGGGGGAAATTTCAGATCGTCGCGGGCGTGGTAGCGGACTTCGCGGGCGGCGACGGCGAATTTGTTCCAGGGGCAGGCGGCGAGGCAGTCATCGCAGCCATAGATGCGGTTGCCGAGTTTGGGGCGCAACTCTTCGTCCACCGGGCCTTTGTGCTCAATCGTGAGGTACGAAATGCAGCGGCGGGCGTCGAGTTTGTAGGGCTCGGGGAAAGCATCTGTTGGACAGGCATCGAGACAGGCGCGGCAATTGCCGCAATGGTCTTTTTCGGGTGTATCAGTGTCTATTTCAAGGGTCGTGAAGATCGATCCAATGAAGAACCAATTGCCCAGATCTCGGCTGACGAGATTGGTGTGTTTGCCCTGCCATCCGAGCCCCGCCGCCATGCCAAGCGGTTTTTCCGGCACGGGTGCTGTGTCAACGAACACTTTCACCTCGCCACCCGAATGTTCGATGAGCCAACGCGCAAGGCGTTTGAGGCGTTTCTTGGTGAGGTCGTGATAGTCCTTGTGGCGGGCATAGACGGAGATGTTGCCCACCTCCGGGTGTTCCAGCGCGGCCAAAGGGTGATCCTTGGGCGTGTAGGTTTCGCCCAGCATGATCACTGATCGTGCCTCTGGCCAGAGCGCGGCTGGGTTCGACCGCCAGTGAGAGCGATCCTTCAGCCATTCCATTTGGCCGTGATAGCCATTTTCGAGGAATTCCTTCAGCCGCTCTGGCACCTCCGGCACATCCCATGGGCGGCAAATGCGCGTCAGATCAAAGCCCTCTTCCCGCGCGCGAGCGATCAGATCGGCCTTAAGGCCGCAGTCTTTCATCTGAGACGGTTTATCAGAAGTCGAGATCGGCATAATGGGCCGGCGGCGGGAAGCCGGGGACCTGATCGGCGAGGATAGCGCGGAAGGCTGGGCGCGATTTGATTTTGGCATACCAGTCTTTCACAGTCTCTGAACGGTTCCAATCCACGTCACTGATATAGTCCAAGCTGCTCAGATGTGCAGCCGCGGCGAAATCGGCCATGGTCATGGAATCCCCCGCAAGCCACCGTCGGCGATCGAGAAGCCAGGCCATATAGTCGAGGTGGAACTTGATGGCCTTTGCACCCGCCTTCACGTTTTTGCTGTCGGGGAAGCCCTGTTTCATGACCTTCTTGTTCACCCGCTCATAGAGCAGTTTCGAGGTCACCTCGGAATGGAATTTGTCGTCGAACCAGGCCACGAGGCGGCGCACTTCGAAACGGGCATCGGCGCTTTTGGGCATGAGCGGCGGTTCGGGGAAGCGTTCTTCGATATATTCGCAGATGGGTGAGCTTTCGGACATCACGCGGTCTTCAAACCGCAGAACCGGCACCTTTCCGGCCGGATTGCGGCGCAGGAATTCGGGCTGGGCTTCCCAATACTTTTCTTCGATCAGTTCGACCTCAATGCGTTTTTCGCCCAAGACGAGGCGCACCTTGCGGCAAAAAGGGGAGAGTGGAACGTGATAAAGTTTGGCCATGGGTGCACTTTTACGGCTATTTTGTCCCTATTGCATGCCTTGATATGGGCGTGTGTTCAATCCTCGAAACAACTCGAACGGCCATCGCGGCGGATCGTGGCCGCCCCGTCACGGATGGAATTCGCCCGTTTGCGCAGGTTCGCGGTTGGCCGGGATGCGGATCGGTTTTTCGGATTGGGCAGGACGGCGGCCAATTGTGCGGCCTGTTGAGCGCTAAGATCGCCGGGACCCACGCCGAAATAATGGTGCGATGCGGCCTCCACCCCGAAGACGCCTTCGTCGAATTCGGCGATGTTCATGTACACCTCAACAATGCGCTGTTTGGACCAGATCAGTTCCAGCACTGGCGTGATCAGTGCCTCAAGGGCTTTGCGCGCCCAGCTGCGGCCATGCCAGAGATACACGTTTTTAACCGTCTGCTGGCTGATGGTGGAGGCGCCCCGCGTGCCGCCTTCTTCGATGGCTGTGCGGATGGCGGCCATGTCAAAGCCCCAGTGATTGCAGAAATTGGCATCCTCGGCGGCCACGACGGACCGAGCCATCACTGGCGCAATTTCGGCGTAGGGTACCCAGACATAGTCTATTTCGCCCAAGCGCTTGGCCTCTTGCCGCATGTAGAAGGTTTTGGGCGGGGTCATCACGGCGTGGGCAGCAATCAAGAGGATCACAACGACCGAGACCAAAATGCTGAGCCGCACCGACCAAGCCAGCACCCAGCGCACGGGCACCCACCCTAGCGGGTTCCACCACGCGCTTTTTTTCGGTGCTTTGCGCGACTTTTTGGACGCCTTTTTAGGTGCAGGTTTCTTGGCCATAGCGTTGGCTAGCCCCCCGTGCCCGGTCTGGCAAGAGGGGGAGCGCGCATCGGATCATGACTGTGGCGCGTATCAGGGAGAACAGGACCAGACCAGAACCTGACAGCCAATGTCATAGTTGCTGCAATAGCTAAGTGCGACGCTTTCAGCTTCATATTGCGACAGTCCAAATCCCCAGCCAAACCCGCCGTTAACGCCAATCGCTGCGGCACCGCATTGGTTGTAGAATGTTTTTAGCTCCGGGCAGTTGAAGCCGCAGTGTTCCTGTGCGGCATAGGCAGCATCGCCTTCAGACATGTAACCATAGGTAGATCCGGAGGCCCCTGTCATCGAATTGAACGCCACGGCCCCCCAGCAGAAATCATGGCCACACTGCCCGGCATGAACCGGAGCAGCCATGGTGGTGGCCACGGCAAGCGTGACGAAGAGGTTTGTCTTTTTCATCTGTGATTCTCCCCCAGTTATGCAGCGAATATTGCGCGTTTTCGTGATCACACAAAACATGCGGAACCGCTGATTGATGGACGCCGCCTCTTTTCTGTCGCGACATTTGCGGCCATCATAATACGGAGCAGAAATTATGGACAAATTAATCCCATGCCCCTTCTACACATTACCATCATTGCGGTGATCCAAGGGCTGACGGAATTTCTGCCGATCTCCTCGTCCGGCCACCTGATCCTGCTGCCCAAGCTGACGGGGCTCGAGGATAAGGGCTACGCGTTGGATGTGGCCGTGCATGTGGGTTCGCTGGCGGCGGTGGTGCTCTATTTCTGGAAAGACATGAAACTTGCCTTTGGTGGCTTGCCTCGGTTGATGCTGGGGCGGATGGATACCGAAGGGGCGCGTCTGGCGCTGTTGCTGCTGATTACCTCGATCCCGGTGATTGCCTTGGGCGTGCTGTTGAAAGTCACGGGGCTTTATCAGGACCTGCGGTCCATCGCGGTGATCGGCTGGGCGATGCTGGTGTTTGGGATTGTGCTTTACTGGGCCGATCAGTTCGGGGAGACGCGCAAGGATCAATCGGATTTTGGGTTGACCGACGCGATGGTGGTGGGGGTGTGGCAAGCCATCGCGCTGATCCCAGGGACGTCGCGGTCGGGGATCACGATCACAGGGGCGCGGTTTCTTGGGTATAATCGCAAAGACGCGGCAAAGCTGTCGATGCTGATGTCTGTGCCCACGATAATCGCCAGTGGCGCCCTTGTGGCGGGAGAAGCGTTCCTCAAGGCTGATCGACAGGTGCTTTTGGAAGGCGCGATTGCCGCGGTGATTTCTTTTGTGGCCGCGCTTTTGGCCCTTGGGCTGATGATGCGGCTTTTGAATTCGGTGAGCTTTACGCCCTACGTGATCTACCGGGTTGTGCTTGGGGTTATCCTGCTCTTTATCGCCTATACCTGAGCTTCGTTAGCGCAGGTAGCTTGGCAGGATATCCATCATCGGCGTTGGCGTAATGCCGAGGGTTTCGAGAGTTTGTGTGTTGGGTCCGACGACGTTGTCGGACTTCAGGCTTCGCACCTGATCGACGGTGATCTGGGCAGGCAAAAAACCCCCTGTCAGGGTCTGGCCAAGTTCCATTCCGATGCCCATCAGATGCGCGATGGGGAAAGGGATGTTGACGATCAGGCGCCGGCGATCCAGCACATCCAGCATGACCCGCATGAGGTCTTTAAACGTCTTCGCCTCTGGCCCGCCCAGTTCAAAGATGCCAGGGTCAGCCTCTCCGATAACGGCTTTTTCGGCCGCGTGGGCCACATCGTCGACATAAACGGGTTGGAATCGCGTGGCCGCGCCCACGACAGGCAGCACCGGGTTGAAACGCGTCATGGCGGCGAAGCGATTGAAGAACTGATCCTCGGGGCCGAAGATCACCGAAGGGCGTAAAATGACTGCGTCGGGGAAGGTCGACAGGATCGCCTCTTCACCCTGCCCCTTGCTTTGACCGTAAAGTGTGTGGCTGCTCGGATCCGCGCCGATGGCCGACAGGTGGGAAAGGCGGGGGGTGGACAGCTCTGCCGCGATGCGGGCGATACGGGCCGCGCCCTGGTGCTGGATCGCTTGAAAGCCATTGTCGCCGGATTTGTCAAACGTGCCCACACAGTTGACGACGGCCTCCGCCCCCTCCATTGCGGCGCGCACGCTGTCATCGTCATTGATATCGCACTGAACGAAGGTCACACTTTCCTGCCCGGGTACGTTGTTGGACCGCGAGGAAACGCGCACCTGCCACCCCCGTTTCACGAGCCTTCGGGCAATATAGCTGCCAACGAAACCTGAGCCGCCAAAGAGGGTTGCGATCTGCGCCATGTGAGGGTGTCCAGTTAGCTTTCGTATGTCTGTGGTACCTAGCGGGCTGGCCTTGATCGGCAAGCGGTGAGGCATCGCGGCATCCTTGCGCGGAATCCACGTTGACACCCTGCGGGGGCAGGGATAAACGCCGTTCTCACGTGACCTGCCCAGGTGGCGGAATTGGTAGACGCGCTAGCTTCAGGTGCTAGTGTCCGTATGGACGTGGAGGTTCGAGTCCTCTCCTGGGCACCACCGTTTGTCTCTCGGCATACTGCACCTCTGAACGGGCGACCTGATCGCGCGAACGTCATGGAAATGTAGCGATGCTTACTCGGCAACTTGGGGGGCGGTTGCTCGTTCTTCCTCTTCTTCAAGCTTGCGTTCGACCTGCCTGGGGGACGCCGTTCCCTTTGCTAGAAGGGCGTAGGCGGCGGGCACTGTCAGGAGGCTGACCACCGTTGATGTCAGCACACCGCCAACGATGACGATCCCGATCACATACCTTGTCTCAGATCCCGGACCGGAGGCCAGAACCAAGGGCATTGCACCCGAGACCGTCGTCACGCCTGTCATCAGAATGGGACGGAACCGGGACAAAGAGGCCTCTCTCAATGCGTCCAGAAACTCCAACCCTTCATCACGTAACTGATTGGCGAATTCGACGATCAGTATGCCGTTTTTGGCTGCCAGCCCCACCAGCATGATCAATCCGATCTGACTGTAGAGGTTCAAACTGGCCCCCATGATATCCAGGGCCAATAGGCCGCCAACCGTGGCAATCGGCACCGAGAGCATGATCGCCACAGCCTGTCTTGGGCTTTCGAACTGAGCGGCCAGCACCAAGAAGACCACGCCCAGCCCGAAGGCGAAAACGAACATGATGGAGGATCCGGTTTCACGCAGGTCGAGCGATTCTCCTTTGTAGTCAATGATGACTTCATCGGGCAGGACTTCACGGGCGACCTCCTCCACCTCATTAAGGGCATCGCCCAGCGTCACACCATCGGGAAGGTTGGCCTCAATGGTTATGGCGCGCACCCGATTGTACCGCGCCAGCGTGCGTGATCCGCCGCTTTCTTCCAAGCTGACCACATTTGCCAGCGGGATAAGCTGATCGGTGTCGTCAGAGCGCACGAAAATGTTTGTCAGATCGAACGGGGTTCTTTGGTCAGAGCGTTCGCCTTCCAGGATCACATCGTATTCTTCGCCGTTTTGCAGGAATGTCGTAACGCTTCGCGATCCCAGCATCGTCTCCAACGTGCGTCCGATCTCTTCCACGCGCACACCGATTGCGGCCGCGCGATCATAGTCGATTTCAACGCGGACCTGAGGTTGCGTTTCTTTGTAGTCCCAATCAAGGCCGGGATAATTCAAACCCCTCTCCTCCATGGCATCGAACAGGATGCGGCGCCATTCGCTCAGCTGATCCCAGTCACCGCCGCCCAGCGTGATTTGAAGCGGTTTTTGCGCCGACGTGCCAAAGCCCTGCCGCATCACCGGAAAGGCACGCACGCCCGGCAGGTCAGACAGGTCCGACCGCACTTGATTCATGATCTCAAATCCGCCTCGCCGTTGACCCCAGTCTTCCAGCACGGTGATCACGATGCCGGTGTTGTAATTCTCGACATTGCCAAAGCCACGCGGTGCTCGTACCAGAAGGCGCTGAATTTCACCTGCCTCGACCAGTGGCAGCATGCGGGTTTCGATCTCATCCATGTATTCAGTCATGTAGTCGTAGCTGGCCCCTTCCGGGCCATTCACGATCACGACGAACACGCCCCGATCCTCGGGCGGGGCGAATTCCTGGGGCAGTTTGCCGAAAAGCCACCAGCTTGTCGCGCCGCCTGCGAGGATGAGCGCGAGCCCGATCACCGGCGCGCGCAGCACAAGGTTCAGGATGACACCGTAGCCTGCGCGAAGCTTGGCAAAGCCGCGATCAAGACGTTTCGTGACACCGCCGGCACTGACGGTGGGTTTGAGCACTTTGGATGCCAAGGCAGGCGACAGGCTGAGCGCCACAAAGCTGGAGATAACCACGGCCGCTGCGATGGTGAGGGCGAATTCCGAGAAGAGCCTGCCGATATCGCCCTCTAAGAACGCCACCGGCACGAAGACAGAAATCAGAACGACGGTGGTCGCGATAACGGCCACTGCCACCTGTCGCGCACCTTTGTAGGAGGCCATGAGCGGGCTTTCCCCATGTTCCTGCATGCGGCGATAGATGTTTTCGAGCACCACAATCGCGTCGTCGACCACAAGCCCGATGGCCAGCACGAGGGCCAAGAGCGTCAGCAAATTGATCGAAAAGCCCAATAGCCAAATGGCCAGAAACGCCCCCATCAAACTGACCGGTAGCGTCACCGCAGGCACCAGCATGGCGCGGAAGGAGCCGAGGAAAAGCAGGATGACGAACATAACGAGACCCGCCGCCACCAGCAGCGTCTTGTAGACTTCGTTGATCGCGCCGGAGATGAACACCGAGCTGTCGAAGCTTTCGAGTATTTCCATACCTTCGGGCAAGGTGGGGTTGATCCGCCGCGCCTCGGCCTGAGCATCTTGGGCGACCTGAATCGTGTTCGATGTGGATTGGCGAATGATGCCTAGTCCGATCTGCGGCACGGTGTTGCCGCGGAACATCGTGCGTTCATCCTCCACCCCGAACTCTATGCGGGCAATGTCGCGCAGGGTGGTGCGATAGCCATCTTCGGTTTCGCGAATACCGAGGTTTTCGAACTGGGACACGTCGCCGAAGGCCCGTTCGAGCCGCACGGTGAACTGTCGGTCCACGGATTCAATGCTCCCTGCGGGAAACTCCACGTTCTCAGCCCTGAGACGCGCCTCGACATCGCCCACGGTCAGGCCACGGGCCGCCATTTCCGCACGGTCTAGCCAGATGCGCACTGCATAGCTTTGCGCGCCGCCGATCCGAACACGCGCGACCCCGTCAATGGCGGAAAAACGGTCTACCAGGAAGCGATCTGCGAAGTCTGTGAGTTCAGGGATCGTCCGGCCTTCGCCTACAAGATTGAGCCAGACAATCACGTCCTGATTGGAATCCACCTTGGAGATTTCAGGCGGGTCTGCCTCATCCGGCAGGTTGTCGAGAATGGCGAACACGCGGTCGCGCACATCGTTGGCCGCGGAATCCACATCGCGTGACACCAGAAATGTGATGTCGATATTGGATCTGCCATCCACGCTTGTGGATTCGACCGTGTCGATCCCTTCGACGCCTGCAATGCGTTCTTCGATCAACTCCGTCACGCGGGTTTCCACGATACTGGCGGAGGCACCGGGATAGACCGTTTCCACAGAAACAACCGGGGGATCGATATCCGGGAACTGCCGCAGGGGTAATTGTTGGAAGGCCACGATCCCGCAGGCAATGAGCAAGAGCGACATCACGGCCGCGACGACCGGGCGTTTTACGGACAGATCAGACAGGATCATTGGTCAAACCCGCTCATGATCCGTCGAGGAACTGGGACAAAGCGGAGCCATTTCCCCGGTCGACTTCCACGGGTGTGACCGTCTGCCCAGGTCGCACTTTCAATGTGCCATGCGTCACGACCTGTTCGCCCGGCTCAAGACCGCTGAGAATTTCAACCTCGCCCGCGCGGCGCGCGCCAAGTGCGACGACCCGGCGTTGCGCCACCAAACCATCGGACCCATTGGACACGACAAAGACAGTCTTTTCACGCCCGAGTGGTATGATGGCACCTTCGTTGATCGTGACGGATCCGCGCGGTGAGGCATCAACAATGACCGTCAGCAGCATCCCAGGTTTCAACCGACCATCCGAATTTGGAACAACGGCACGCACCAGCACCGAGCGGGTGATCGTATCAACAAAGCTGTCGATCGTCTGAATTTCCCCGATGAACGTCTCTCCAGGCAGAGCAGATGTGCTTGCCGTTACCTTTTGGCCAGGTGCCAAAGACGCCAAACGGGTCGCCGGAACTGAAAAATCCAGATTGAGCTCAGAGACATCGTCGATGCGTACGATGAGGTCACCCGGGCGGACGGTGGCGCCAAGGCTGACCGTGCGCAGACCGACCACCCCGTCGAATGGGGCCCTGATGATCCTGTCCTGCTCTTGCGCCAGGGCACCCGCGAGTTGTGCCTCTGCAAAGGACAGATCCCGTTGGCGTTCCTGCAAAACGCTTTCTGATAGGGTGTCACGGTCCAAGAGCGCGCGTGCGCGTTCGAACTCCCGTTCAGCGATGTCCAGCGCGGCGCGCGCTTCGTCGACCATCGCGGTTTCTTCTGCGTGCTCGAGCTCAACAAGGACTTGCCCGCGATTGACGACCTGCCCGTCATCAAAGCCGATTTCACGAATAACTTCCGTGACACTGGCGCTGATCTGCACGGTTTCCGCCGCACGAAGTGTCCCGATGGCTTCCAGGCGATCCACGAATTCGGTGGTCTGCGCCGTCTCTACGATTACACGCGGCGGCGCTGACTGAGCGGACGCATCGGAGTATCCCAACCCGAAAGTTAACACTGCGAAAGCTGGCATGAGAAAAGAGCGCATGGTTAAAATTCTCCTGAAACGCCGGGATATGAGGCCTAAGCCGCCTTGGTCCGCATGGCCATGTTATTCGCTACCGACTGAACGGTTAGATAGGTCGCGTTTCTAAGTTGAACAGCGATGCACAGCTTGTTTCACCAGCACAATCAGTGTGCACTGGCTCACACTGTGACCGTAGGTTAAGGGAGACGTATCCCGAACCAAAGTCACGCTCAGGTGATCATCCTGGCGATCAAAGCGGTGATTTGCGCAAACCGAGACCCGGTCATCTTGCCGCATTTTCGAAATGCGGTCCCCATTTGTGCCTTGCAGCGCTGGACCTTAACAGGCGTGGCGCAGTATTGTGTCACGCATGAACCATGACGCCTTGATACGTGAGTTTCGCCAAATTGTCGGCAGCAAGCATGTTCTGACCGACGACAAGGAGACTGAGCGTTTTCGCAAGGGGTTCCGGTCCGGTTCAGGCGACGCGCTTTGCGTGGTGCGGCCGGGGACGTTGCTGGAATACTGGAAGGTCCTTCAGGCCTGTGTGTCGGCGGACGTTGTAATCATCATGCAGGCAGCCAATACGGGCCTGACGGAAGGGTCGACGCCCAAAGACACCTATGGCCGTGACGCGGTGGTGATCAATGCGATGCGGATTGATGGGCTTCAGACCCTGCAGGACGGGCAGCAAGTTCTGAGCTTTCCGGGGGCCACGCTGTTTTCCCTTGAAAAGATGCTGCGTCCGCTGGGGCGAACGCCGCATTCCGTGATTGGATCCTCCAGCATTGGTGCCTCCATTCTGGGCGGCGTTTGCAACAATGCAGGTGGCGCGCTGTGTGAGCGGGGGCCGAGTTATACCGAACTGGCGCTATACGCCCAGATTGATCGCGAAGGACAACTTCATCTGATCAATCATCTCGGTATTGATCTGGGCAATTCGCCCGAGGACATCCTGACCCGGCTGGAGAGCGGCGATTTTGACAAAGACGCCGCCATGCCACAGGGGAGCAAGGCCTCGGACACTGAATATGAGAGGGTTCTGCGCGATGTGGAGGCAGAGACACCGGCGCGCTACAACAATGATGACCGGTTGCTGCATGAGGTTGCGGGCTGTGCAGGCAAGCTTGCTGTGTTTGCTCTGCGGCTGGATACCTATCCTAAGAACGACGCGGAAAAGGTGTTCTACATCGGGACGAACGACCCGAGCGATCTGACGGAGCTTCGGCGGCGCATCCTGAAGGATTTTGAAACGCTGCCGGTGTCGGCCGAATACATGCATCGGGACTGTTTTGATGTGGCCGCCAAATACGGCAAGGACACGCTCGTGATGATCGACAAGCTGGGGACAGATCGCTTGCCGATGTTCTTTGCGTTAAAGGGCGCGGTGGATGCGCGTTTGAACAAATTCCGACTGACGCGGGGCTTCACGGACAAGTTCATGCAGGTTGTGTCAAAGTTCTGGCCACAGCATTTGCCAAAATTCCTGCGCGACTATCGGGATCGGTTTGAACATCACCTGATCCTGAAAATGCATGATGGCGGGATCGAGGAGGCAGCGCGTCTCTTGCCGGACTTGCTGGATGGCAAGGATGCTGATTTCATCGAGTGTTCTGCGCGTGACGGGGCCATTGCAGGCCTGCATCGCTTTGCTGCGGCGGGAGCGGCGGTGCGGTTTGGACACGTGCATGAAAGTAAGGTAGAGGATATTCTTGCTCTTGATATCGCGCTCAGGCGCAATGATCTGGATTGGTGTGAAAAACTGCCAGTAGACATCACCGATAAATTGATCACCAAGATTTATTACGGCCACCTGATGTGCCATGTGTTCCACCATGACTACATCGTGAAGAAGGGCGAAGACCCCAAGGCACTGAAGGCCGCGATGCTGCAGCTTTTGGACGAGCGGGGAGCGGAATACCCGGCGGAACACAATGTGGGGCATCTGTATAAGGCGAAGGAAAAGCTTGCCGCGCATTACCGGGCGTGCGATCCGACCAACACGTTCAATCCGGGGATCGGGAAGATGTCGAAGGCGCGCAATTACGGAGGTGTTGCTCCCTCTTGATACATCGGATGAGAGGCCAGCCCTCAAAGCCCCGGAATACTCCTAGAAAGATGGATCAGGGGACTTGCGCCTTTTTAACTGGATGCGGTGGCCAGCGGCGAAGCAGCCGTAACAGTTTGCCAGCTTTTCGCGCCGGGCGAAGAGGAGGCCCGGAGATAGCGTGGTGATGGAGAAGAGACGGTAAGGGATGATTGGTAGGGCAGATTACAGTGTAAAGATCGCCATCGCATCGGAGGCCCATGAACGGCAATTCATCGAACAGGCGCTTTTGGGGGCAAGTGGGAAAGTGGCGGCGGCTGCAAGCCGCCTCGGCATTCCGCATAACACGCGCAATGATGAGGTTACCAAGTTTCAAATCGTGGCTAAGGCATTTCGCGAAGCATAGAAAAATCAACGGTCACCGGCCCTAGACAGTGCAAAGATGCCACGGTTTTCGCATCTGTTCGGAAACAAAGCCAACCGGACACCAGTATTAACCCGTTCATTTTATGAAATGATTTCACAAAATCGGGCGGGCTTCGCTTTTCGAGAGACTTCACCGTTCATTCCAATAAAGTAGAGCGACGGAAGAAGGCAGTACCGCGGGGTAATCATGTTCAATCCAACAGCCGTCACGGCGGATGCGTTTGGCGATCATCTTTCGGATACTTACCTGACCTATTTCTCAGGCCGCGCACCTCAGCATGCTGCTTATCTGAAGGGGGCCGCACGGCTCGTGCTGGAACGGCTGGCCAATTCGGACGCGCTTTATCACAACGCCGAACACACCATGATGGTAACACTGGTGGGCCAACAAATCCTGCGCGGGCGGCTTCTGACAGAAGCGTTGCATCCCGACGACTGGTTGCACTTCATCCTCGCCCTCCTTGTTCATGACATCGGGTATTCCCGTGGCGCCTGTCCGGGTGATACGGAAAAGTCTTTCGTTATTGATCTCGACGGCAACACGATCACGCCACCGCGCGGGGCCTCGGATGCGTGTTTGAGTGCCTATCATGTGGATCGCGGGATCATGTATATCCGCAACCGTTTCGGCCCGTCTCATACCATTGATGAAGAACGCATCGTTCGCGCGGTGAATTACACGCGCTTTCCGGTGCCAGATGATCCTGCCTACCAAGACACCGAAAGCGAACCCGCGTTGGTGCGCGCCGCTGATCTTATCGGGCAAATGGCCGACCCGTTTTATCATCGCAAGATCAACGCGCTTTTCCACGAATTCCAGGAAACCGGCGCCAATGAAAAGCTTGGTTATGACAATCCCATGGACTTGATGGAAAAATACCCTGATTTCTTCTGGTCGCAGGTGTCGCCGCTGATCCAACCCGCCCTTGGAATGCTGGAGCTGACCATGGAAGGCAAGGAATGGGTGGCGCAGCTTTACAACCAAGTGTTCCAGGCGGAACGTCAGACAACGATCCTTGGCCCGTTCCCTGGGGAGGATTGAGCCGCCTCAGACGCTCCCCCCGCAATACTTGTCAGATGCAATCCTGCATGCAACGCTTATGCATCGATGTGGAATCAGCACCAGTCGGCGCGAGGGCTTTGGGGGACAACATGCTTTCGGCGATCACACCGGAGACATTCTTTCTGTGGGCGGGGTACGTTGGGGTGGCCCTCCTGATAGGGTCCTATACTGGCTTTCAGACCGGCTTTGTTCCTGGTGTCGGTTATACCTATGCGCTGTTCAATTTGGTGGGCGCGTCGCTGGTTCTGATCAGCCTTTTTCTTGAATGGAACAGCGCAATGGCCATGATCAGTTCGAGCTGGATCGTGATCAGCATTGCCGGCATCACCCGGACCTTTCTGATTAAGCGGAACGTTCATTTTTCATCGGAAGAAGAACAATTCCTCAAAAGCGGCCTGCCAGGCATCCCGCGAGAGGTGGCGCGTAAAATCATGAACGCTGGCAATTGGCTGACGTTGAGGCCTCGCACGAACCTTGCGCATGAAGGCCAGCCTGTGACGCATCTCTACTTCATCCTGCACGGCACGGCAGGTGTCTTCGTCATGGATAACAAGGTGGCAGAAATTCACGAAGGCTTCATCGGCGAATTGAGCGTGTTGGATGGCGGCCCCGCGTCCGCGTCAGTCATTACCCTGAAGAACACGCGGGTGTTTTGCGTCTCTGGAAAGGCGCTGCGCCAGATGACGAAGGCAGACACACAAACCAGCCTTTATCTGGAAACACATCTTTCAACCTCGACCAAACAAAAGCTGATGCAGGCCAATTTGCAACTGTCTGCCACCAAAGAAGCCTGAGCAAAGGGCATTTGTTGTATCTGCCGCACATTATGCCGCGAAATCTTGTTAATCGCTGCACACGAACAGCAATTCATTGACTTATCAACAACATATGATCAGGCTTTACTCGGTTATGTTGGGGACATTGATGGTGAAATTCCAAAAAATGAGGTCGCTTTTCACCGCGGTCAGCGCTTTTTGCCTGATCGGCGTGACTGGCGCGGCCCATGCCATCACTCTGGAAGAGGCTGTGCGCGCCGCTGTTTCCTCCAACCCCACATCGCGCGCCGCAGATGCCAATGTTCGCGCCTCCGCCATGGAGCTTTTGCAGTTGGAACGGGAATATATGCCTACTCTGAGCCTTTATGGCGAGGTGGGCGGCACTTATTTCGACGATGCCGACCGCCTGAACGCGCGGGATCAGCGGGACACCAAGATTTATCGCGAGGTTGGACTTGTCGGTGAGCTGACGCTGTTTGATGGCTACCGCCGCGCCAACCTGGTCTATCAGAACGCCGCCGCGCTCGATGGCGCGATCTTCCGGCTGCTGGATGCATCCGAGACGATGGCACTCAACGCGGTGGAGGCCTATATCGACGTGCTGCGCCACCGCAGCCTTCTGAATGTGACCGCCCAAAACATCGCGCGTCACCGTGAAATCATTCGTCAGGTCGACGATTTAATTGATGCAGGCCGCCTGCCCTCCTCCACCGGGTTCGAAGCGCAGGAACGTCTTTTGGCCGCACAGATGAGCCAGGTTGAGGTGCGTCAGGCTCTGTTTGATGCCAATTCGCGGTTCCTGTCAGTCGTGGGCAAGGATCCGGAAGGTCATATGCATGTGCCATTTGTAAAGCACCTGCCGCTGCAAAAGCGGGAATTCGTGATCCGCAGCGTACGCAACAATTTCCGTCTGAAGCAGTTTGAGACCAATATTCAGGCGGCAGAGTTCGACGAAAACATTCAAACCTCCGATGAACTGCCGTTGCTCCGCCTTCAGGCGGGCGCGCGCCATGGGCGGGAGGTCAGTGGCACGCAGGGCAGTGAATCGGACGTATTCATGGGGCTACGTGCGGATTGGGAATTCTATGCCGGCGGTCGCAAAGCGCGCGAACGGGCTTTGCAACATCGCACATCAGAGGCACGTGCCGAGCGTGACGCGGTGCGGCGCGACGTGTTCGAGATGGCAGAGCGCGCATGGCACGCCTATGACGCCAATATCGAACGCACTGTTCTGCTTAGCCGCCGTCTTACCGCCGCGCGCCAGACATCGCGCCAGTATGAAGAACAATTCCAAACCGGAGCGCGCAGCCTGATCGATGTGCTGGATGCCGAAGCCACGGTGTTCAATGTTCAATTCGAAAAAGTCAGCGCAGAGGCATCTTTCACCTTCAGCCAGTACCGGCTGCTGGCGTCTCAGGGTCTTCTGGCCACCCGGTTCAACGTGACGGCGGCGAAAGTGCCGCTAAACCCGGATTTCGTGGCGCGCGCCACATCATCGGGCCGCCCGCAATCCATCTTCAAAACTGAGATCAAGGCTCTCGAATGAATTTCGGGCAGGCGGCGGGATTGAAGTCTGCCTCGCCTGATCTGGGCCTGTCTGCGGTCGCGTGGATGGCCAATTTTCACGGCCAACCTTGGAGCGATGAGGCCGTGCGCGCCCGCATGGTGGCTGGCTTTGACCCCCGTGATCCTGTCAGTATTTCCCGCGCCTTGGCTGCCGTAGGCCTGCGATCACGCATCGTTTTGCGCCGTTTAGGGTCTATTGATCCTGCTGTCCTGCCCTGCCTGCTGTTTCGCGATACGGGTGCGCCGCTGGTACTGGTGGGCTTTTCGCCCGACAAACGCAGCGCGCGCGTCATTGACCCCGAACGGGATGAGCCGGAACAGGAAACATCGCTGCGTGATCTGAAAAAACGCATGCGCCACGAGGTGATGCTGGTCACCCCTGAAGGCGCGCTGGCTGATAGAAAACTGTCAGAAGCGCCTGAGAAACAACAAAAGCACTGGTTCTGGGGACCGATCCGGGAAAACCGCAGCGGATGGGCGCAGGTATTTTTTTCGGCGCTATGCATCAATGTGCTGGGCCTCGCCTTGCCGATTTTCGTAATGAATGTCTACGACCGGGTGATCCCCAATCTGGCTTTCGTAACGCTTTGGACTTTGGCCGTTGGTGTGATCATTGCTCTGGTGCTGGATCTGGCGTTGCGCAGCCTGCGCGCCCGGGCATTGGAGACGGTAGGGCGGCGTTTGGACACCGGCATCGCGTCCTCTCTTTTCGGTCATGCCATGGCGATGCGTCCCCTGTCGCGTAAGAACGGCACCTCCGTGCTGGCCAGCCACATCCGTGATTTTGAAACGGTGCGGGAGTTTTTCAGTTCCGCCAGCTTCGTCTCCCTAATTGACCTGTTCTTCATCGGCGTTTTCATCTTCGTGCTCTACGTGCTGGTGGGTCCGCTGGCACTGGTGCCTCTATTGGCGATACCCGCCGTTCTGATCCTCGCCTTCATCTCGCAACTGCCCATGAGCCGCATCGCGATCGAGGCGCAGGAATTGGCCGGGCGGCGGCAATCAGTGCTGATCGAAAGCCTGATCGGATTGGAAACCATCAAGACACTGAACGCCGAACCCGTGATGCAGCGCGAATGGGAACGGGCGAGCGCGGCCTCGGCCCGGGTGAATGGGCGTACGCGGTTCTGGTCCAATTTCGCCACCTCCGGGACGCAGATGATCCAGCAATTCGTGTCTGTAGCAATCATCGTATGGGGTGTGTTTTTGGTCTTTGACGGTGTGATCACGGTGGGTGCTCTGATTGCCGCGAACATATTGGCGGGACGAGCTTTGGCACCGCTCGGGGCCATCGCACAGACCATTTTCCGCGGGCAATACGCGATCCGGTCCTTGCGCGCGCTGACCGATTTCATGGCCATTGCACCAGAACGCTCAGCGGAGGTGGAAAGCAGCGCGCGGATCACCAAAGGCGCTCTGGTGCTGGATGACGTACGGTTCAAATACGAAGGCGCGGAACGCTATGCGCTTTCAGGGCTGTCTATGGAACTTAAGGCGGGCGGGTGTGTCGCGCTTTTGGGTCGCGTGGGATCGGGCAAAAGCACCATGGGAAAGCTGCTTTGCAGTTTGTTAGAGCCTGAAACCGGGTCAGTTTTGATCGACGGGCGCAGTGCTGCCCAATACGACCCGGCAGAGTTGCGCGCGGGCGTTGGTTACATGCCGCAGGATCCGGAGTTCTTCACCGGCACGCTCCGCGAAAACCTCGTCATCGGCAAACCCCATGCCACGGATGAGGAACTGGAAGAGGCGCTGCGTGATGCGGCAATGGCCCGGTTTGTGGCTGCCGATCCAGCAGGAATTTCGCGGTTCATCGGAGAAAAGGGCGCGCAGCTATCAGGTGGCCAACGGCAGGGGTTAGCGCTCGCGCGGTTGATGCTGCGCAAACCCAAGCTGATGTTTCTGGATGAGCCGACCAACGCCATGGATCATGATATGGAAATGGAAATCGTAAGGCGCCTGCGCGCGTTAAATAAGGCCGGTGTGGGCATGATCCTGTGCACCCATCGCCCCGCATTGGCGCAGTTGGCGGATCGCTGGGTTGTGATGGATGGTGGGCGTGTGATCGTCGATGACACGCGGCAGGCGGTGACGGAGCAGTTGCGCAAAAAAGCGGGGAAGGGGGCGATCTAGGCGATGTTTGGCTCTCGTGTGGAAGATCGGTTCGTCAATGACGCTGCGGTTCAAACCGGCGGCGGGCGCGGTGTTTGGGTGCTTCTCTTGGTGATCGGGCTCGGCATGGGTGCGTTCTTCGCATGGGCATGGTTGTACGAGATCGAAGAAGTGACACGCGCGACCGGGAAGGTCGTGCCATCGCGCCAGCTTCAGGTGGTTCAGAGCCTCGAAGGCGGAATCGTGGCCGCGTTGGAGGTGCGCGAGGGTGATCTGGTGGATGAGGGTGATGAACTTGCCCGCATTGATGACACCAGCGCAGGGTCTGATCTGGGTGAATTGCGGGAACGAGAGGCCGCGCTGATGGCCGCAGAAGCACGGGTGGAGGCGGAGGCGGCGGGGGCCGAGGTTGTTACCTTCTCCGACGATCTTGAGGAACGCGCACCGGCGGCGGTCGCTGCGGAAACCCAGGTGTTCCTGTCGCGCCAAAAGCAGCTTGTGGCGGAACTCTCGGTTTTGGATGACCAACTGTCGCAACGTGAAGCGTCTCTGCGCGAAGCGACGGCGAATGTCACCAAGCTTGAGGCGCAACTGGCGCCTTTGTGGGAGGAGACGGAGCTGACCGAAGGTTTGGTGGAAACCGGATCGGTTCCACGGGTGGAGTTTTTGCGTCTGCAGGGGGATCTGGCCCGGATTGGGGGAGAGCTTGATATCTCCCGCGCGCGCATTCCGGGGATTGAAGCTTCTATTCGAGAAGCGCAGAACCAGATCGCATCGGCGCAGTCTTCCTACGTGCTGACAGCGCGGGAAAAGGGCGCGAAAATCAGCGGAGAACTGGCAATTTTGAGGGAAGCGATGCGCGCGGCAGACGACAGGTTGACCCGAACCAGCCTGCGCGCGCCGGTCCATGGCACGGTGAACCGGCTGCATGTCACGACGATTGGTGCGGTGGTGCAGCCCGGCGCGCCGATTGTGGAGATTGTGCCGCGCGATGATCAGTTGCTGGTGGAGGCTCAGATCAACCCGCGCGATGTGGCGTTCATCCGGCCCGGACATCCAGCCTCGGTCAAGATCACAGCTTATGATTTTCTGGTCTATGGCGCGCTCGATGGCACGGTGGAGCGTATCGGGGCGGATGCGCTGACCGACCCGGAGGGCAATCAGTATTTCCAGGTGATGGTGCGCACCGCGGAAAGCGCGCTGCCTGCGGCCAGTGAGGGCACATTGCCCATCAGCCCAGGCATGGTCGCGCAGGTGGATATTCAGACAGGTCGGAAGACGGTAATGAATTATCTACTTCGGCCCCTGCGCCGTGCGCAGGCAGAAGCACTTCGAGAACGTTAGGGTCTATTTTGACGTCGCCACAAAGACCCCATCCCAATCTGGTCCCGGCGGGTTACTGGCGAAATCGGCGAGGCGCCCTTGATAAAGTTCAATGTATCCAGACATGTCAAAATCGAGGGATTTTCCAGCCTCATCAATTTCTGACAAAGCATCGCTGACCACATCCCAATTTTGCGCGGCGTATGCTTGTCTCATCTTGATGTTTGCGGCGTCCAGCGCTCCAAACGCCTTGGTGGATTTGATCGTTTCATCACCCATCAGGGTAAAGACACGCTCGGGTTCCCGTTTGCCTTTCACACGAAGCAGGTCAAGTTCGAGGATCGCAAATTGCCCTTTCACCGCATCCGCCGTGGCATTGCCCAGGATAATGCCCAGACCATAGCTTTTCGATTGCCCTTCAAGCCGGGACGCGAGGTTCACCGCATCGCCCAGCGCCGTGTAGTCAAACCGCGTGTCGCTGCCCATGTTGCCCACCACGCAATTGCCAGTGTTAAGGCCGATGCCAACGTTGATTGGTAGAGATACCTCTCCTTTCGCCGCGGCCTCCTGCGCGCGGGTGCGGTTCAGTTCTGCCACGTCAGACAGCATTGCCAAAGCCGCGCGACAGGCGGCAGCAGGGTGTTCCGGCAGATCGAGTGGTGCGTTCCAGAAGGCCATCACTGCGTCACCCATAAATTTGTCGATTGTGCCGTTCTCTTTCAAGATAGCATTGGACAGCACCGTCAGGAAACTGTTCATCAGGTTGGTGAGGCCGGCAGGGTCATGTCGGTACCCTTCCGCCAGCGTTGTGAAGCCACGCACATCGCTGAAAAGAAGCGTCAAGTCCCGGCGTTCACCACCCAGCGTCAGCGCCTCGGGCTCCTGCTGCAGTTTTTCCACCAGATCGGGGGAGACATACTGCCCGAAAGCACCACGAATCTGACGCCGCTCCCGTTCTTCCCGGATGTAGTTGGCGCTCGCCATCGTCATCAGCGTCAGAAGCGTGCCCAGCGCGGGCCATGTGGGATCAAGCAAGATTCGATTGACCGTGAAGAGATAAAAGGCCCCGGCGACGTAGCCCGAGATCAGCAAGACCGCGAGTATGATGATAAGCCGTGCGCCCATGATCGGCACCAGCAGGATGACCAGCAAGGACAGTCCGGCAAGGGTGAAAAGTTCCGCCGCCAACGTGTAATTGGGTCGGATGAGAAGGCTGTCGGCAAGGATGTTCTCCAGAAGCTGCGCATGCACTTCCACCCCCGCCATAGACTGGCCCAGCGCGGTGGGGCGGAAATCCTCCAACCCGATGGCGGAGGTGCCGACGAGGATAAGCTGACCGGCCAAGCGGCCCTGAGGCACATCCCCCGACAGTAGATCCCCGGCAGAGACATAGCGCGTGGGGCTGCTGGGGGTCAGGTAAGGCCAGACGGTACCATCGGCCGCGGTGCGGATCAGTTTGCCGCCCAAGACCACGCCATCCATACCGGCCGCATTGCCGCGCAGGGCAAAGGCGTTGCCGCCCGTGGCCACGCGAAGCAGTTCGGGTGCAAGGCCAAGGCGCAATTCATCTTCGACCAGCATGGCAATGGGCATACGGCGATAGATCCCGTCAGAATCCGGGCGAACACTGAACACCCCGCGCCCGGCGGCGGCGTCTTCCAACACGGGTAGGTTTTGAACAAGATCGGGAAAGCGCGGCAGGAAGGGGCGGGCATCTTCGCCCAGAATAGCAAAGGGGGCCGGACGGATCTGCGCCTCACGCTGCAGCCCTGTTCGGGCGGAACGGACACTGGTTTGGCCGAGGATCACGCGGGTCTGGGCAATGGCCTCGGCAAAGCGGGCGTCATTGTCGGGCAGTTCCGACAGCTGCGCGCGAATGTCTTCGGGCAGGGTGTCATTGTCCGAGGCAATGGCGGCGGGTGACAGACGATCCGCTTCGGCAAACACGATGTCGAAAGCCATGGCCACTGCGCCTGCCTCAAAGCTTTTGATCACCAGATCAGCCACGCGGGTCCGGGGCCAAGGCCATTGGCCGTAGGCCTCAAGACTGGGATCATCGATGTCCAGGATCGTGACAGGGGCAGGCGAAAATTCCCGCGGCTTGATCTGCTGATAAAGATCGAAGGCCGCAAAGCGCAATTGCTGAACAGGGATCGGGTCCGCGACGCGGATGGCCAGCAACACGCCCACAAGGCATACTGCCAATATTCGGCCCCCCATGGCCCATCTGATCACACGCCAGATCATTGCATCCCCCGATTTCGGATCAAACCAAAACCGTTGGATGCCGTCCGGTCAACACTCTTAACTCCAAAGTGACCTAAATTACTGAAAAATTGGTTCGAATCATTAATAATTAGTATTCTTCGGTGGTCCGGGAGTTTGTCCTTAAAATTGCCGGGGCTTTGGGGGAAAAATGAAGCGTTTTGTTGACGATTATCGCGCCGATATTGGCGAGGAATTTCAAGGTGTTAACCAATCTGTGGTAACGCCTGGCACGGGTGGCGAAGTCTCCATTGGGGCACCTGCGACCCTGTTCAATGCAGACTTTGTGCGCGACGGGTCTGACCTTGTGCTGAAGAACAATGGCGTCGATGACATCCGGATTGTCGACTATTTCACACAAACACCGCCTGCTGACCTGGTCGCTGAAAACGGCGCTCGACTGACGGGTCAAACAGTTGAAAAGCTGGCCGGGCCCGCGGCGCCGGGCCAATACGCGCAGGCAGGTCAGAGTGTTGGCGGCGACCCCATCGGTCAGGTGGAGACCGTGGGCGGCGCGGCACAAGTCCAGCGCGCTGATGGCACTGTTCAAGAGCTTACATTGGGCATGAAGGTCTTCCAAAACGACGTGGTGAGCACGGCGGATGGCGGCAGCCTGTCTGTCACATTTCTTGACGGGACGATCTTCACGCTGTCGGCCAATTCCCGAATGGTGCTGGATGAACTGATCTACACCCCCGGCGGCAGCGACAACTCCGCCACGTTCAACCTGATTCAGGGCGGGTTTGTCTTCGTTGCGGGGCAGGTGGCAAAAACTGGTGAGATGGACGTCGAAACGCCGTCTGCCACGATGGGTATTCGTGGCACCACCGTGGCGGTCAGTATTGGCACTGTTGACGGCGTGCTTGCCCTGACCGTGAGATTGTTGGAGGATTTCGACGGATCCGGCACAGGTATTGTTCAACTCTTTGATTTGGACGGGAACCTGATCACCACTATCACAACGACCGAAACAAAATGGGTTGTGCCTTTGGGCGATGCTGAGCCCTATGAAATTGAACGCACAGCGGCTGACGACAATGACGCGATTTTGCTGGATGCAGCGAATGCCTTTACCAAAGCCTATGCCCGGTTCGCAGAAGAAGGCAGTTTTCTACAACAAGGCAGTACCAGCAGTGCGCCGAGCCCGACCATAAATGATGCGCTTCCGGAACTAGATGACGGCGTAGGTGACGGTGGCAACGGGTCCGATGAGGACGACAGCGAAATTGATGGCGGCAGCGGCGATGACATGTTTGAGCCTCTTACGACGCCTCAAGAAGACCCGACTGAACTGGATACCTTGCCTCAAGAGACGAATTTGGCCCCATCGGTGCCGGATTCGACCGTGACAACAAACGAAGACAATACAATCACAGGCGTCCTCTCTGTTGGTGATGAGAATTCCGGAGAGGTGTCCTTTACGATTGATACCCCGCCTGAGAACGGGGTCGTTACGCTGTCGGAAACGGGTGAATTCATCTACACGCCGAACGACGATTTCAACGGCGAAGACAGTTTCACCTACACCGTGGATAATGGCGCCGGCGGCAGCACGACAGCGACCGTGACGGTGACGGTAGATCCGGTCAATGACGCGCCGCTTTTGGTCACGGCAGTCGAGGTGACCGCAACGGAAGATGCCGGTACGATCTCCGGAACCGTGGCCGGATCTTTCGTTGACGTGGACGGCGACACGCTGACTTTCAGCCTCGTGAGTGCTGATGAGAGCACGTCGTCGCAAGTGGACACGGATATCGACACGACATTGAACACCGATGAGGGGCCCGGGCCATTTGGTGGCAGCGTGGTCATGGACCCGAACGGCGACTTTACCTACACGCCTTTCCCGGATTTCGAGGGCACGGATCGCTTCACTTATCAGATTGACGACGGGAATGGGGGAGTTGTTCAGGGCACCGTCTCAGTCACTGTGACTGGGGTGAACGATGCGCCTATCGCGGGTAGCAGCGACATCGAACTTGACGAAGACGGATCATTCTCGGGCAATCTGATCGATTTCGCCTCTGACATCGACAACAGCGATGATGAACTGACTTTCTCTTCCATCAATGGAAATCTAGGTGAAGACTCCGAAGGGGGTTTTCAAGTCGATCCCACATCTGACGGTGGCCCGCTCAACGGCAGCGTCGTCATCAACGGGGATGGCACCTACACCTATACACCCAATCCCAATTTCAACGGCACAGACAGCTTCGGCTATCAGGTGACAGATGCGGATGGAGGGTCGTCAGTTGGCACGATCTTTGTGACCGTGAATCCGGTGGATGACGTGCCAATCGCCAATGATCTTTCGTTCAGCGGGATCGAAGATGACGAACTAAGTGGCACTGTTACAGCTGAAAACCCGGACAGTGAGAACCTGTCTTTCTCCGTCCTAAGCCAACCATCGAGCGGATCAGTGGTCATGGCGCTGGACGGGACGTTCACCTACACGCCTGCCCCTGATGTCAACGGCCCCGTGACATTTACCTACCAAGTCACGGATGGAACCTTTCTGGATCAGCCATTTGACGAAAGCGTGCCGCAATTCGGGACGGTCACGATCAATCTGGCACCCGAAAACGACGCGCCGGTGGCCGACGATCAATTTTTCGCCGTGTCCGGATCAGATGCGCTCATAGGCACGATTGAAGCCAGCGATATTGATGGCGACAACCTGGAATTCACGGTGGTCTCCGGCGAAGAAGATGCTCCCCTTGGGATTTTGGAGGTTGATCCGAATACGGGTGAATTCACCTACACGCCCGATGATTTCGCAGGCGGTTTCGACACATTCACAGTGCAAATCTCCGACGGCGAAGAAACCACTGAGATCACGCTGACATTTGGCCTTGAAGATGATGGCGGTACAGCGGCCGAAGAACTGGGCCTTGCCGTGGATTTCACGCTGAGCGCTTCCGAAGAGGCTCCGGCCGGTAGTGCGACGGTCACTGTGTCTCAGGTGGCTGCGACGCCCATCAACATCGTTTTCGCTATGGACCAATCGGGCAGTTTTGCCCAGGAGTTTGGGGAACAGATCGACGCCGTGAGAGATACGATCAGGGCGCTGGTGGAACAATTCGAAGGATCCAACACCCCGGTGACGATCCAGCTCACAGTGTTCAACTCTTCTGCCACCAATTCTGGGCCATTTGACCTCACCACCGATGCCGCAATCGTGGATGGGGAGCTGACCGGTCAAATCGCTGACGCATTGACGCAGATTGAAAACAACTTTGCAGGCGGTGGAACGAGCTGGGTCGCAGCTTTGAACGCGGCGGACAGCTTCTATGACACTCAGGAAGATTTCTATCAGGGTTTGACAGATGAGACCGGCGAGGTGTTTGGCGACCCTTTGAACCTGCTTTACCTAATCACCGACGGGCAGCCTTCTGACAATGCCGTGGCCATCGGAAATGCGCTTGCCAATCTTTTGGGGCAGCCGGATGGTCATGTTGTTAACATCGAGGCGTTCGGAATTGGAACGGACTTCGACACCTCATCTTTGCTTCAGACTTACACTGTCGATGGAGTGGACTACACGTTCGACACGGATGGTGACGGCATGATACCTGTCGTCGGGATTACGGATCCTGACACCGGGCAAAACAACCTCAGTGAGGTCCTGCTCGGCTCCGCCATTTTCGCGGCTGAACTTTCTTCGTTCCAACTCTCCATGGCGGCGGATGGCGACAATCTCGGTGTCATCGCGGATGAAACCAGTGACACGTTTGAAGCATTGGACCTGAACTTCCTCCTGTCTTTGTCAGAGATTGACGGGATTGAGGATCTTTTGGGCGATCTCAATTTTCTTCGGGCCGTTGCGGTATTTGACACCGATGGTGATGAGGCAACCACGGATGACCAAATCAAAGTGGTCAGTGTTGCGCAGCTTGATGCGCCCGAAGACGATGTGAATCTCATTGGGCTTAATGGGTCCGATCTGCTGCTGGGCGGGGATGGCGACGATACGCTGACCGGAAATGACGGCAATGATGCGCTGTTTGGCGGCGGTGGCCTGAATGAGCTTTATGGCGGCGCGGGGGACGACGTTCTGGTGGTGAATGAGGTGCC
>JBCCCZ010000018.1:0-30211 GCA_039033255.1 Pseudomonadota bacterium | reverse complement strand
TGGGCCCAGCTTCAAGCCTTTGCCGTCGCGCGTCACGCGATGGGTTTCGGCGTCGAGCACGATGTCGCCGTATTCCAGCCGTTCGCCCATGGCAGAGGGCCGCGTCCGACGCAGTTGCGCGCGCACCCGGGCCATCAGTTCTACCACTGAGTATGGTTTGACCACGTAATCATCCGCGCCCGTCTCCAGCCCTCTCACCCGGTCCACTTCTTCGGACCGCGCGGAGATCATGATGATCGGAGTGGATTTGGTGGCAGAGCGGGTTTTGAGCTGACGACAAACCTCGATCCCCGACACATTGGGCAGCATCCAGTCGAGCAGGATGATATCGGGGTTGGTCTCCTCCGCCAGGATCAACGCCTCTTCGCCGTTTTCCGCCGGCGTCACAATGAAACCGTCCGCCTCCAGATTATAGGCCAGCACTTCGCGTTGGGCGGGCTCATCCTCGACAAGCAGCACATTGGGTTGATCCTGAACCATCTCAGCGCGTCCCCATTACACCGGCGCGATGCTGGCATCGACAGAGGTTTGATCTTCCTTGGGCCGTTTTTCATCGGGTCGCTCGCCCGTCACCAGATACACCACCTCTTCGGCGATATTGGTGACGTGATCACCCATCCGTTCGGTGTTCTTGGCGATGAAATGCAGGTGCATGCAGGCGGTGATCAGGCGTGGATCCTCCATCATGAAGGTCAGGAATTCGCGGAAGAGCGCGTTGTACATCTGGTCCACATCGGTGTCGCGCTGGATCACCGCCATCGCCAGATCGGCGTCGCGCTGGATATAGGCATCGAGCACGTCCTTCAGCATCCGTTCCACTTCCTTCGCCATGCGACGGATCGAGGCGGCGGAGCCGTTGACCTGGCTCATACCGGCCAGAACGGTTGTGCGCTTGGCCATGTTCTTGGCATAGTCGCCGATGCGTTCCAGGTTCGAGGACACCTTGAGCACGGTCAGGATCACGCGCAGGTCCACCGCGATGGGTTGGCGCATGGCGATGACGCGGGCGACCTCTTCGTTGATCTGTTCTTCCAACTGGTCGATGGCTGCGTCCGCGCTGCGGACCTCTTCGGCCAGTTCTTCGTCGCGCTTCTCCAAGCTGGTCGCGGCCTTGGTGATGCCGTCTTCGACGAGGCCACCCATCTTCATGATCAGCGCCTGAAGCGTTTCCAGATCGCGGTCAAAGGCGGAGGCGATATGTGTGTCGTCCATCATGGTCTTATCCAATCCGTCCTGTGATGTAGGACTCGGTCCGTTCATCTTTGGGGTTGGTGAAAATCTGGCTGGTGTCGTCGAATTCCACGAGGTTACCGAGGTGGAAAAAGGCCGTCTTCTGACTGACACGTGCGGCCTGCTGCATGGAATGCGTCACGATCACGAGGGAATAGTTCTTGCGCAGCTCATCCATCAGCTCCTCGATTTGGGAGGTGGCGATGGGGTCGAGCGCGGAGCAGGGTTCATCCATCAGCAGAACTTCGGGTTCCGTGGCCACGGCGCGGGCAATGCAGAGGCGCTGTTGTTGGCCGCCGGACAGGCCTGTGCCCGGTTTGTCGAGCCTGTCTTTCACTTCCTCCCAAATGGCCGCGCGGCGCAGGGATTTTTCAACGATGTCGTCGAGTTCTGCCTTGTTCTTGGCCAGACCATGAATGCGCGGGCCATAGGCCACGTTGTCATAGATCGATTTGGGGAACGGGTTGGGTTTCTGGAACACCATGCCCACCTTAGCGCGCAGCTGCACCGGGTCGACGCGTTTGTCGTAGATATCCTCGCCGTCGAGGCGGATATCGCCCTCCACCCGGCAGATATCAATCGTGTCGTTCATCCGGTTGAGGCAACGCAGAAAGGTGGATTTACCGCAGCCCGAGGGACCGATGAAGGCGGTCACGGTTTTGTCGGCGATCTCCACGTCCACGTCCTTGATGGCGTGGTTGTCACCGTAAAAGACCTGCACGCCCGAGGCTGCGAATTTGATCTCGTTGCTGTTCACGCCGTGCTCCGTGATTGGGGTGTCGTACATGTCTATACCTTTCCTACCAGCGGCGCTCAAACCGGCGGCGCAGAATGATGGCGAGGATGTTCATGGAAAGCAGGAAGATCAGCAGAATGATGATCCCGCCCCAGGCTTTGTCATAAAAGGCCACATCGGCGCGAGTCGCCCATGTGTAGATCTGCGCGGGCATGGCGGAATTGGGATCGGTGAAGCCCGCCGCGATGCCGTCGGGGTAGCCGCGCGCGACGAAGCCCACCATACCGATGAGGAGCAAGGGCGCGGTTTCGCCCAGGGCCTGCGCGAGGCCGATGATGGTGCCGGTCAGAATGCCGGGCATGGCCAGCGGCAGGACGTGGTGGAAGACAGCCTGCATTTTAGACGCCCCTACCCCGAGGGCTGCATCGCGAATGGAGGGCGGCACGGCGCGCAAAGACGCGCGAGTGGAGATGATGATCGTGGGCAAGGTCATCAGCGTCAGCACAAGGCCACCCACCAGCGGAGCCGATTGCGGCAGGTGCATGAACTGGATGAAGACGGCGAGGCCCAGGATGCCGAAGACAATGGACGGCACGGCGGCGAGGTTGGAGATGTTCACCTCAATGAGGTCCGTGAAGCGGTTCTTGGGCGCGAATTCTTCAAGATAGATGGACGCGGCAACGCCGATGGGCAGCGACAGGAACAGCACCACCAGCATCATGAAGAAAGACCCGATGACGGAGGCCCCGATCCCTGCACCACCCGGGTTGTCCACGCCCGAATCCGCGCCAGTGATGAAATTCCAGTTGAACGCGGATTTGATGATGCCTGCCTCATAGAGCGCATCCACCAGATCCAGATCGCTCAGCATCAGAAACCGGCTTTCCACCAGTGTGTCGCGTGTGACGCGGCCATTGAAGTAGCCATCCACGCGGGAGGCGGCGGAAAGCTCAAATGTCTGCGGGGAGCCAATGGCGCCTGGGTTTTCGCGGTAGAATTCACGAATGTCGGCGCCCACTTTGCCCATCAACCGCTCAATGGCCTTTTCGTCGAAGGCCACGTCAATGCCCTGATCCTCCAGCTTGCTCTGAAGACTGGCGATGAAGAGATTGGAATAGGCTTTCGTTTTGAAAAGCTGGCCTTCCGCCTCATCGAACTCGTCTTGTGTGATGGTGAATTCCATCTTCACCACTGTATGGGTGAACGCGGGAAGCCCGGAGCGGACAATCGATACAGCCAGCACGATGAGAAATGCCACCCCTACGAGGATCGCAGCAATCCCATAGGCTTTGAAGCGTTTCTCTGCCGCGTTGCGTTTCTTGGTGCGCGCATCGCTGGCCGTCAGAGACGCTTTTACCGGCGCGGTTTCCATGGGCATGTCGGTCATTCGTACTGCTCCCGGTATTTGCGCACGATGTAGAGGGCAAAGATATTGAGCCCCAGCGTGATGATGAAAAGCGTCATGCCAAGGGCAAAGGCCACCAGCGCTTCGGGTGAGGCGAAGTCGGCGTCGCCTGTGAGCTGGCTCACGATCTTGGCGGTGACCGTGGTCATGGCCTCAAATGGGTTGAGCGAAAGCTTGGCCGCCGCCCCTGCCCCGAGCACCACGATCATTGTTTCACCGATGGCGCGGGAGGCCGCGAGCAAGATGGCACCCACGATGCCCGGTAGTGCGGCGGGCAGAACGACCTGCTTGATGGTCTCGGATTTTGTGGCACCCAGCCCGTAGGATCCGTCGCGCATCGCCTGTGGCACGGCGTTGATGATGTCATCCGACAGAGAGCTGACAAAGGGAATGAGCATGATGCCCATCACCAGCCCGGCGGTCATGACGGCGGTGCCAGATTGCATCCAGCCGAGACCATCATCGCCGAAGACACTCACCAGCAAAGGCCCGACCGTCAGCAGCGCGAAAAGGCCGTAGACGATGGTGGGGATGCCCGCCAGCACCTCCAGCATGGGCTTGGCAATGGCGCGGACGCGTGGGGTCGCATATTCAGACAGGTAGATCGCAGCGAAAAGCCCGATGGGCACAGCCACCGCCAGAGCTACGATTGAGATGTAGAGCGTGCCCCACAGGAGCGGGATGATACCCAGATCAGACCCCCCGCCCCGGCCCGAAAAGCTGGGTGCCCAGGTGAGGTTGGTGAAAAACTCCGACGCGGGGTAAAGCGTGAAGAATTCGTAGGTGTTGAAGACGAGCGATAAAAGGATGCCGATGGTTGTCATAATGGCAATCATGGCAGCGGCAATCAGCAAGGCGCGCACCCCGTTTTCCACGACGTTGCGCGCGCGGAAGTCCGCGTTGGTCTCACGCAGGGCGATGATGAGGCCGATAAGGGCAAAGGCCAGCACGGCAAAGTCTTTGTAAAGATGCCCCGCCGTATTCATCACCCGGTAGCTCTGCGCCGCATTCAGCACGGGCTGCGTGATCTCTGCCGTGACGATCTGGCCTGCCTCTTTCAGCTTTTCCGTGATCAGCCCGACATCGGCTGATGCATCGCGGGCCAGTGCATCTTCCAGAACGCCAGCCTTGGTGGCCTCTCGCAAACCATCGGCCGTGCGTCGCACCTCGGCCATGACCAGCCCACGGGTGGAGCCTTCGGAAATTGAGCTGTCAGGCAACGTGGCAGAGATCGAATTGGCAACATAAAGCGGCTGCGCGATCAGCCAGACCACCATCAGCCCAAAGGCTGGCACCATCACTTTCAACGCGACGTTCCAACCATAATAATTGGGAAGAGAGTGCAGCCCGCGGCTTTCGCCACCTGCGCTGGCCAAGGCCCTGCTGCGGCCCAGGACGAACCCTGCAAGCGCGATGGCCAGCACCACCATGATTAGCCAGAAAAGCGGCATCCTGTCCCCCAGCAGCCTTAGTCTTCATGCGTCCGGGGCCGAACCCGCCCCCGGACGTGTCATCTGCTCAGTTCAGGAGCCAGAGCCGATTGTGGCTTCGTCCGAAATCGCCGCTTGCGTGTCGGCCAGTTCCGGGTCGGACACAAGGCCGTAAGTGGCCAGCGGGCCGCCGGGGCCTGCGATCTCATCCGCTGTGAAGAACTGAGCGTATTCCTTCAGGCCCGGGATCACGCCGATATGCGCTTTCTTGACGTAGAAGAAGAGCGGGCGAGAGACCGGGTAGACCCCCGATGCGATGGTTTCCGTGGAAGGCGACACGCCGCCCATGGTCGCCACTTTCAGCTTGTCCTGGTTGTTTTCATAGAACGACAGGCCAAACACGCCGATGCCGTTGGTGTTGGCGTCGATGCGCGCCAGCGTCTCGGTATAATCCCCGTCAATATCCACGGATTTGCCATCCTGACGCACGTCGAGGCAGGCATCTTCGGCGTCATCCTCAGGCATGCCCGCGTTCATCATCGCGGCCATGGCGCCGGTGTCTTCGCAGCCCTTCAGCAGAACCTTGTCTTCGAACACTTCGCGCGTGCCGTGCTTGGTGCCGGGGATGAACATGGCAATCTCCACATCCGGCAGAACGGCGTTGAACTCAGCCCAAGTCTCGTGAGCGTTGTCGACGATGGCGCCGTCCTTCAGCACCTTCGCGCCAATGGCGTTGAAGATGTCGGAGGCTTCAAAAGCAGTGAAAGCCGGGCCCGTCTGCTGGCTGGCAAAGACAATCCCGTCATAGCCGATGCGCACTTCAATGATGTCGGTCACACCGTTCTCTGCGCAGGCCTTGATCTCTTTTTCCCGGATCGCGCGGGAGGCATTGGCCACATCAATCGTGTTCTCGCCAACCCCTTCGCAGAACCGCTTCAAACCGGCGGAAGACCCACCGGATTCAACCACCGGCGTCGGGAAATCCGTGTTGTCGCCAAAAAGCTCCGCCACGATGGAGGCGTAGGGCAGCACGGTCGAGGAACCCGCCACCTGCACATTGTCACGGGCAGCAGCGGTGGTGGCGGAAACCGCCAAAATCGCCAGAACAGAGGCGGTCGATTTCGCGTATGACATGAAAGTCTCCTGATTGCATGACGCCACCTGATCGGGTGGCCGTACCGTTTGGCTAAGCTCGTCTCACAACGCTTTTGTTACAAACACGTAACAGTTTTATGACACCTTCAAGCGCTTTGTTTTTTGGGTAAAAACTGGGGCCGCGGAGGCCAATTCTCAGGCCTCCAAAGGCAGCACGACGCGAAACTCCGATCCTTCGCCCAGAGTCGAATCAATCCGCAGGCGTCCGCGATGTCGTCCGATGATGTGTTTGACGATGGCGAGCCCCAACCCGGTGCCCCCCACCTCCCGCGATCTGTGGCTGTCCACGCGGTAAAAGCGTTCGGTCAGGCGCGGAATATGCGTGGACTCAATGCCCGGCCCCTGATCGCGGATCGCAATCACCGCACCCGGGCCACGGATGGTGGGTTCGCGATCCGTGGTTGCCAGGGTCAAAAACACCTGCTTGCCCTCCCCGCCGTACTTGATGGCATTCTCCACCAGGTTGGTCACCACCTGCTGCAACTGATCGGCATCGCCGGGCACAATGATCGGCACCTCAGGTAGATCTGTCACGACTGCCACGCCCTGATCGCTCGACAGTCTCTTAAGCGCATGCATGACACTGATCACAACATCCGACAGGTTCACGGCATCCGTCGGGCGCATCCGCATCTGTTCTTCCACGCGGCTGAGCGACAGAAGATCATGCACCAACCGCTCCATCCGGCCCGCCTCCCCCGCCATGATGGAGAGGAACCGTTCCGATGCGGCCGCGTCACCAAAGGCCGGGCCCTGCAGCGTCTCAATGAAACCCAACAAGGACGTGAGCGGGCTGCGCAGCTCATGGCTCACATTGGCGACGAAATCCCGGCGCATCTGGTGGGCCTGTTCCAGATGGGTCACGTCTTCAAAACAAACCAACACGCTCTGCCCGGTCTCCGTCTCTACCGGGCTGCAGGTCACGTTAAAGGCGATGTCCTGTGCGCCGTCGCTCGATAGGTAACGCGTGGTGCGTTTGGCGCGGGTCTTCAGACTGCCCTCTATAGCATCGAGGATGGAAGGCTGCCGCAAGGCAGTGATGAAATGCCGCCCTACGATCTGCGGCCCAAGCAGGACCTCCGCGCGGTCATCGGCGCCAAGAACCCGTTCGCCCCGCCCGATCAGAACAGCTGGCAAAGGCAGCGCATTCAGAAGCGAGGAGATGGTATCCACATTCATCTCAAAGCCGGGTCAGCCCCTCGCGAAACCGGCGCATGTTCTGCTGATAACCAAGCGCGCTCAGTTTGAGCCCGTTGATCGCTGCCTCGTCCAACTGCCGGACAACCTTGCCCGGTGCGCCCATCACCAATGAGCCATCGGGTATTTCTTTGCCCTCGGTGATCAGCGCACCGGCTCCTATGAGGCAATTGTTGCCAATCTTGGCCCCGTTGAGCACCGTGGCGCCCATGCCGATAAGAGAGTTCGATCCAATTGCGCACCCATGCAGCATCACCTTATGCCCGATGGTGCAGCCGGCCCCGATGGTCAGTGGAAAACCCAAATCCGTGTGCAGGACGCAGTTTTCCTGAATGTTTGTGCCATGGCCGATACGGATCAATTCATTGTCTCCGCGCAGGGTCGCGCAGAACCAGACAGATGTCGCCTCCTCCAACACCACCTTTCCGATGACGTTAGCGTCATGGGCGACCCATGTATCCCCATGGACCTCCGGCACATGGCCCTCAAAATCGAAAATGCTCATGCCATGTCCTCAAATTCCTGACCCAAATTGCGAACGTGATCGGTCAGACCGGGTTGTTGACGTAGCTTCAAACGCGCCGCACTCACAATACCGCGCAGTTCTGCTTCCGTCCTGTCCAGATCGTCATTGATCAACACATACTCATATTCCGACCAATGGCTAATCTCATCCATGCTTTTGCGCATGCGGCTCGCGATCACCTCCGCACTGTCTTGCGCACGGCCTTCTAGCCGGCGGTGGAGTTCTGCAATGGAAGGGGGCAGGATGAAAATTGACAGAACATGCTGGCGTAGAGAAGAGGTCAGAATTTGCTGCGCGCCCTGCCAATCGATATCAAACAGTACATCGCGGCCCTCGCCTATGGCGGCTTCCACAGGTGCTTTGGGCGAGCCATAGAAATTCCCGAACACTTCCGCATGTTCCAGCATCTCGTCCGAGGCGGCATCCGCTTCAAACGCCTCTTTGGTCATGAAATGATAATGCTGACCATCGATTTCCCCGTCCCGTGGTGCGCGTGTGGTGGCGGAGACCGAAAAAGATAGCGTCGGGTCCCAGTCCAGCAGGCGTCGCGACAAGGTCGACTTCCCCGCGCCCGATGGCGACGACAAGATGATCAACAGACCTCTGCGCATATCTTTTCCCAGTCCACGTGTTTCATCTTTCCAAAAATACTCCGGGGGTTTGGGGGCTGGCCCCCAAGGCTGCATTACTCCACATTCTGCACCTGTTCGCGCATCTGGTCGATCACCGTCTTCAATGCCAACCCGATCTGCGTCAGCTCCGTATGCTGGGATTTGGAACAGAGCGTATTGGCCTCTCGGTTGAATTCCTGGGCCAGAAAATCCAGTTTGCGCCCCACCGGAGAGCCCTCCGCGATCAAATCCCGCGCCGCTGCAACATGGGCGCGCAGGCGGTCTATTTCCTCCGTCACGTCCGCTTTGACGGCCAGAAGCGCAACTTCCTGAGCAATCCGCGCGCTGTCGGAGGCGCCAGCGCCATCCATCACGCGGGTCAGCGCCTCGCGGAACGCCGCCTCCATGTCATCGCGGCGCGTCTCCAAAATCTGGCTGGCCGCCTGCGTGAGTCGCTCGATTTCTTCCACATGCGCCGTCAACACCTCGGCCAAGTGCGCCCCTTCGCCAGAGCGCATCGCTACAAATGCCTCTAGCACCGGAGCGACATCGCGCATCAGCACGGCGCGCAGCGCATCGGTGTCTTCTTCAACGCTGCCCGCTTCCATCACCCCGCGCACGGATAAAAGATCAGCCGCCGTGGCCGGAGCCAATGATAAGCCCTTCGCCATCGCCGCCGCTTCCACTGCCTCCAGCGCAGTCAGTGCATCTTCCAGCATCTGGGCATTCACCCCCAGCCGCCCTGCCCCATCTTCGCGCGACATCTTTAGGCTGAGCGTGACATTCCCGCGATCCAGGGCGGCGGAGAATTTTTCCTTCAGCGCCTGTTCCAGACCGGGTATCCAGTCCGGCACGCGCAAGCGCAGATCAAGGCCTTTGCCATTCACACTGCGCACTTCCCAGCTCCAGGAAAATGCGCCATCCGCCCCTTGGGCGCTGGCGAAAGCGGTCATGGATCTGAGCACGATTGTCCCTCCGGCTGGCCCTTTTATGTGGTTTAAGCAATGCCCCCAAAGAGGGCAAGCAAGCCTTGGCGCGAGAGGGGATTTCAAGTTGGCCACGCGACAGGGCCAGGGCGCGATGCAAGAGACCGCCTGGTTAACCACTCCAACGGAATTCGCAACAAAAATGGAGAAAATATGTCAAATTATTGGCAGGTAATTTAAACGAGATACAACCCATGTCCGATACACACGTGACGTCCAACGATCCGGATGGCGGCGCCCTTGTCAGTCGCCTGCGCCCGACCTCAAAGCAGGAAGGTGCCGAAAGCCGCAACTTGCTGACCTACTGGAACAGCACGCGGCGCGGATCCGATGTGCCCCGCCGATCAGAGATTGATCCGCGCGGCATTGCGGGCATGCTGTCGCGCACCTTCATCATCGAACAGATCGCGCCGGGTCTCGGGCGGTTCCGCGTTGCGGGCACGCATCTGGGCGATCTTCTGGGCATGGATGTGCGCGGCATGCCTCTCAGTGCTATGTTGTTGCCTGCCGCGCGGGACGAACTGGCCACGGGATTGCGCAACCTTTTCGAGTTGCCGGGGGTCATGCGCGCCGCACTTGTATCGCCAGGTGAGTTCCGCCGCCCCGAAATGGAAGCCGAGCTTCTGATCCTGCCCCTGCGCGATGACCGCGATGAGGTGACGCGCGCCATTGGCTGTCTCATTGCCAAGGGGCAGATCGGCAAAACGCCACGACGGTTCAACATCCGCCACCTGCGGGTCGATCCGGTGTCGGTTGTCAAAGCGGTGGATGCGGCTCCGGCCGTTATGACAGAGGAGACCGCCGCGTTGGATGTATCGCCCGCGCGTGACGCTGATACGACCGGCCCAGACCCGCGTTTCGCACCGCAAAAGCCGGGTCAGCCGAGCTATCTGCGCCTCATTGTCTGCGATAGCTAAAATTTACCTCAAAACCAAAAGCCCCGCGTCACGAAACCAGTGACGCGGGGCTCTTCAACTAGAGTGTCGGGCTTAACCCGCTTTGCTTTCTTCCCGGCTGACCCGCAGCGCAGACAGTTCTTCGGCGACAAGGAAGGCCAGTTCCAGGGATTGGGACGCATTGAGGCGCGGATCGCAGGCCGTGTGGTAGCGATCTGACAGGCTCTCTTCTGTCACCTGACGCATGCCGCCGGTGCACTCGGTCACATCAAGACCCGTCATTTCGAAATGCACCCCGCCTGGGATCGTGCCCTCAGTGCGATGGACGGCAAAGAATTCCTGCACCTCACGCAGCACGGCGTCAAAGGGTCGGGTCTTGTAGCCCGTGGCCGATTTGATCGTGTTGCCATGCATCGGGTCACAGACCCAGACCACATTGGCCCCCTCTTCCTTCACCGTGCGGATGAGGCGCGGCAGATGTTCCGCCACTTTTCCTGCCCCAAAACGCGCGATCAGGGTCAAGCGACCGGCTTCATTTTCCGGGTTCAGTGTGGCCATCAGACGTTTGAGGTCATCTGTGTCCATTGTCGGGCCGCATTTGAGGCCGATGGGGTTCTGCACACCGCGCGCAAACTCCACATGGGCGCCATCGGGCTGACGGGTGCGGTCGCCGATCCAGATCATATGGCCCGACCCGGCCAACCACTTGCCAGAGGTACTGTCGAGCCGCGTCAGCGCCTCTTCATACTCCAGCAGAAGGCTTTCGTGGCTTGTGTAAAAATCCACCGTCTGCAGCGTTTGGGCGCTGCTTCCATTGACCCCGGCTGCCTTCATGAAATCGAGCGTGTCGGTGATACGGTTCGCCATGTCACGGTACTTCTCGGCCTTCTCGGATTCAGTGAACCCAAGCGTCCAAGCATGCACCTGGTTCACATCCGCATAGCCACCGGTTGAGAACGCCCGCAGCAGGTTCAGCGTGGCTGCCGCCTGCGTGTAAGCGCGCATCATCTTTTCGGGGTCGGGAATGCGCGCCTCTGGCGTGAAATCCAGTTCATTGATGATATCGCCACGGTAGCTGGGCAATTCCACCCCATCCACCATTTCCGTCGGCGCAGAGCGCGGCTTGGCGAATTGCCCTGCCATCCGGCCCACCTTGATGACCGGCACCTTGGCACCGTAGGTCAGCACCATGGCCATTTGCAGCATCACCTTGAACGTGTCGCGAATGGCATCTGCAGAGAACTGATCAAAGGCTTCCGCACAGTCCCCGCCCTGCAGCAAAAACGCGTCCCCGCGTGCGGCATCGCCCAAGGCGGCCCGCAGGCGGCGCGCCTCACCGGCAAAGACAAGCGGCGGATATTGCGACAGCTGCGCCTCAACGCGCGCCAGCTTTTCAGGATCGGTATAGTCCGGCATCTGGATCCGAGGCTTTTTACGCCAATCCGTTTTGTGCCACTGTGTCATCTGGTCTCTCCGCGTTTAAAACCAAGTTTGGTGTATAGCCTGCTGCAGGCTGGATTGCCATAGACGATATTGCCGATTGCGGGGCTGCACTGAGCGCCGCGCAGCGCCTAAAATCCTTGCAAAAACCGCCGCTTTTGTGAAACTCGATTTCTCGAAAGCCAGTTCATCGAAATGAGTCGCGATGCCAACCGAGCCAGACAAAAAACCTGAGCGGATTAACGTGTCCTCAGAGGCGGCCCCGCGCCGCTTTGTGTTCGCACTTCTTGAGAACTTTTCTTTGCTGAGCTTTGCAGCCGCGCTGGATTGTCTGCGCATCGCCAACCGGATGGCGGATCGGGAACTGTATACATGGGCCTTTTCTGGCGAAACCGGCGAAACGGTTGAATGTTCGGCGGGCACACGGTTCCAGCTTGATATGGGACTGGAAGAACTGGGGCGCGATGACACGCTTCTCATTTGCGGCGGCACGGATGTGCAACGCGTGACCACCAAAAAAATGCTCAGCTGGTTGCGCCGGGAAGCCCGTCGCGGTCTGGCTGTGGGGGGGCTCTGCACGGCGGCTTACGTGATGGCGCGCGCCGGGCTTCTGGATGGGAAAAGGGCCACGATCCACTGGGAAAACCACGACAGCTTCATCGAGGAATTCGATGAGGTGGAGCTGACCAAATCGGTCTTCGTCGTCGATGGCAATCGCATGTCCACGGCTGGCGGCACGTCGTCGATTGATCTGATGCTGAAGCTGATCGCTGACAGGCACGGCGAAAAGCTGGCCAATGCGGTGGCCGATCAGATGATCTATGCCTCGATCCGCACGGATCAGGACACGCAGCGCCTGTCGGTGCCCACCCGCATTGGCGTGCGGCACCCCAAGTTGAGCCAAGTCATTCAGATGATGGAAAGCAATATCGAAGAGCCGATCAGCCCCGCGCTGCTGGCCAAAGAGGTGGGCATGTCGACGCGTCAGCTGGAGCGGCTCTTCCGGCGCTATCTCAACCGCTCTCCCAAACGGTATTACATGGAACTGCGCCTGCAAAAGGCGCGCAATCTGCTGATGCAGACGGATATGACGGTGATCAATGTGGCGCTGGCCTGCGGGTTTGCGAGCCCCTCACATTTCTCAAAATGCTACCGGTCGCATTACAACACCACGCCCTATCGCGAACGCGGCGCCCATGCCGCGCGGCTGTCGGTCTGAGCCCGCGCATTCTTTCAAAGACGTCGCGGCCCCTCTGGCCGAGGTGTGATTTTCAACCAGATGCCGTCCTTGCCCCGCACGGTCAGATGCGCCACAGGCATGGCGGGTTTTGCGTCCACGATCTCAAAGCGAAACGCCCGCACCAGCATGGACAACAGCAACGTGCCTTCAATCATAGCGAAGCCCGCGCCGGTGCAGACCCGCTGCCCCGCTGAAAACGGTATGTAGGCGTCGCGCAGACAGGCCTTGCCATTCTCTGTTCCAAATCGTGCGGGATCAAAATCATCGGGCCGCTCCCACAGCCGCTCATGGCGGTGCAAATGCCAGGGGCTCAGTACGATTTGAGAGCCTTTGCGCACATCACGATCCCGGAAACGCTCGGGCTGGCTGGCCTCGCGGACCATCATGGGGACAGGCGGGTAAAGGCGCAGGGTTTCGCGGAAGACGTCGCGCGCAACGCGCAGTTTGCCGACCTTGGAAAACTCAGGGCCATCTGCGTCGTAGATCTCTTGCGCTTCCTCCGCCACGCGGGTTTGCCAATTTGGGTAGAGCGCCAAGAGGTACAGCCCCCAAGCCAAAGCCGAGGCGCTGGTTTCGTGGCCTGCCAGGAAAAAGATCGCCACTTGATCGACCATTTCACCTGTTTCAAACCGATCCCCCGTTTCGGGGTCTGCGGTGGTCATGATCTTGGTCGCCAGATCGTCCGGTGCGTGGCCGGCCTCAATCTCTGCCATACGGGTTTTGGTCAATTGCGTGATGAGGCGGCGGATGATGGCCGCTGTTTCGCGGGTCTTGGATTTGTGAAGTCGCGGAAACCAGCGTGGCAGCGGCAAGAGCGCCCCCAGGTTTACCACCGGTTGCGTGCGCTGGTGGGCTTTGAATTCTTCAAAGACCTCGGAGGCCACCTCATGTTCGATGGGGATAGAAAAGAGCGTTCTGAAGATCACATCCGCAGCGGCGTGACTGGTTTGGGCTTCGATCTCACGGGGCGCACCGTCGGCGATGCCTTGCATGCGCGCCACAGCCGATTGGCTGGCCTCCAGCATCGCGGGATAAGTATCACGCAGCCGCCCGCCCTCGAAAGACGGGTCGATGATGCGGCGTTGTTTGCGCCATGTGTCCCCATTGGTGACAAACACCGAATTGCCCAAAAGTGGCGTCAGGCCTTCGCGAATGCGGTCGGATTTGGGGAAATCATCTGGTCTCCGTTTCAACACCAAATCCACCAATTCCGGCTGATTGCACATGTAGGAGCGGAAAAACGGCGTGCGAAACTCAGCCATCCAGGCCCGGTAAAGCCGCGCAGGTTGCGCCGACAGGATATCCTGGCGGAAGAGCTTGAGATACCGCCAAAGCGACACCCTGCCCTGCCGCGCGGGCGGTTTGGGTGGCTGCTGCGCGGCGCCATGCCCGAACGGACAGGTCGCGGTCTCGGCTTCCTCTGGCTCGGGCTTTTTGCGCGGGGCCATGTTCATGCTGCCATATCCGTAAACCGATTGACCGGGGCGACGATCCGGCTGGGGCTGGGCGCGCGACCGTCAAATCGCGCCGCCAGGGTCATAGGCCCTGCCGTGATCTGAAAATAGTCGTAATCGCGGGGCCGGTCAAAAGCGCAGAGATATTGGAAATGCAGCCGGAAAAAACGCCAGCGCAACGCTTTCCACCGCTCCGCGCTGAGCGTCTGGGTGAAGGCGGCCGAAATCACCAGCGGCCAGCGTTGGTTTTTTGGCGCGACACCGGACACTTTCACCGGATCGCAGAGGGCAAAGGCGCACCCATCGCCGGGCGCGGTCACATCGACCCAGGTCAGTTCATCGCGCGCGCACAGATAGTTCAGATCACGGCGCAACCGGTGGGCATCCGGCAGGAAGGACACCATCGGCACCACCTGGCCCAGCGACAGAAAGGACAGTTGCGGCGCTTTGTCGGTGGCACCACCCGCACGGATCACATCGGCCAGCACGGATACGGCCAGATGCGCGCCAGAAGAATGGCCGACGACCAGCACCTCATCAACGTCCTCCTCCATCGCCCCTGTGATCGCTTGCACGAATTCAGCCATGCGCGCCTCAAGCTCGGGCGGCTCAGACCCGCGATGGCGCGCGGAATAGGCGTAATCATGCATGAGGTAATAGGCAAAAAACTTGTTGTCCTTGTGCCGGAACCATTCCAGCACGAAGGGCACCAGAGTAAGGCCCGCCCACGCCAGCCAAGGATGGACCAAAGCCAACAGCTGCCCTGCCCCCCAGGCAAGACCAAGTGCGATCCCCAGTTGCACAAGCAGAAAGCCCACAGGGTAGAGTGCTGCGATCACCGGCCCTTTGCGCAACCGCATCAACCGGAACAGCGCGCCTGACGTGATGTAGACCCATGCTGTCTTGGCCAAAGCGCCGTAAGTCGCGATGATCCCGGTATCCATGCTCTCACGCACGATATCGGACCAGACCAGAACGTCAAAATCCGTGTCGCAGCGCTGTCCGTCAATGTGCCCGGTCACTGTCCAGCCGTAGCGATCCGACTTGGGTTTTGCCTTGAGTTCAATATCATAGCCCGACACGCGCCCCTGCTCCGCCGCTTCCTTGCGGTAAAGTTCGCGATAGCGCCGGGCATGCATGGGATCATACCCGGGGATATAGAACACGCGGCGCATGCGCACCGGGATGTCGGTGGGGCTGCTCATCTCTCACCTCGTCAGATGCCTATGATAACGCAGCATTGGGGCGATAGTAAGGCTTACCCGATGAGGGCGAGTGCGGGAAAGACCTCGAGCAGCCAGTAGGAAAAACTGGCAAATCCGCCGGTGAGCATGAGCAATCCGATGGTCCAGAGAAGAAGCCCCATCACCTTTTCAATCCGCTCCATGTTGCGCTTCATCCAGGCCATGAGCCCGCCAAGTTTGGGCAGGAAGGCCGCGAACAGGATGAACGGCACACCGAGGCCGAGCGCATAGATACCGAGCAGCACCGTACCCCGGCTGACCGAGGCCTCAGACGCTGCCAATGATAGGATCGCGCCCAGTTGCGGACCGATGCAGGGGGTCCAGCCGAAGGCGAAGGCGAGGCCGAGAACGTAAGCTCCAAAAGATGATCCACCCTGATCACCTGCATCGATCCGCGCCTCGCGGTCCAGAAACCCTATACGGTACACGCCGACGAAATGCGCGCCAAAGATCATCACAACAATGCCTGCTACAAGGTTGAAATAGCTTTGATATTGCAAGATTGCGATGCCTGCGGCCGACGCAGCAAAGCCCAGAAACAAAAAGATCGTGGAAAGGCCAAGTACGAAAAATACGGCAGGTACAATCGCGCGAGATCGCGGCTGTTCGGCTGAACTGAGATCATTCAACGTGACCCCGCTCATATAGGCCAAGTAGGGCGGCACAATGGGCAAGACGCAAGGGCTCAGGAACGAAATCAACCCCGCAGCCAAGGCCACGATCATGGCCGGTAATAGGGCGGCATCTATGATCTCAATTCCGAACATGTTGGTCACTTAATCCATCGAGAGGGCATCGTCACGGGGGCGAACGGTCACAAGGTTGTGGACCTTCTGTAACACCAGAGCTATCTGGCGGTGATGGACGTGACAGAGACGATAGATGCGCGGGGGATGCTATGCCCCCTGCCCGTTTTAAAGCTGCGCAAGCGAATGAAATCCCTCGGTCATGGTGACGTGGTAGAATTATGGGCTGATGATCCGGCGGCGGTGGTGGATGTGCCGCATTTTTGCACAGAGGCCGGGCATGAATTGATCGGTCAGGACAGCGGTGCAGATCACATGATCTACCGTGTCCGCAAGCGCGGCTGAAACACGAAAGGCGAGGTGAGGTTCCCCGCCCAGTGCATTGATTTACTGCAATAAAATCATCCTATCGGCCGCCAGACCACCACCCACGGCGTTTCGGTTTTGCAGGTTCCGGGTCAGATGCAGGTTCCGCCTCGACCACCGCGTCGGGTTTAGGTTCAGGCGCTTGCTCAGGCGCTGGCTCAGGCGCAGGCTCCGCTTTTGCCTCCGGTTCAGGCGTCGGTTGCTCGGCGATGTCTTCTTTCTTCTTGCGCGGGGCACGTTTGCGCTTGGGTTTTTCCTCCGCCTCTTCGGCCGGCTGTTGGTCGGTACTTTTGGCCTCTTCCGGCTCTTCGGTCTTTTTCTTCCGAGGCGCGCGCTTTCTCTTGGGCTTCTCCTCGGACTTTTCGTCGCCGACCTTGTCGTCCTCAGGCTCTTTTGGCTCCGGATCAGCCTGCACATCGGTATCTGATGTCTCGGAGGCGTCCGAATCCTCCTGCCCCTCGTCAGCATTTTCAGCATCGCTGTTCTCACCCCGACCACGACCGCGACGGCGACGACGGCGACGGCGCTTCTTGGGCTTGTCATCGTCACCCTCCTCAGGGGCGGGTGCAGTGTCTTCCGTCTGTGTCTCTTCCGCCTCGTCGATCTCATCCATGAGCGAGCTGTCGACTGAGACCACGGTTGCACTGGCTTCTGGCACCACACGGGTGGCGGTTTTGAATTTCTCAATGGAGAAATCCGGGCTGATCAGCATCGGATCGCCTTCCACGCGCACAGACAGGCCGTAGCGCGCTTCAATCTGGGCCACGTGCTCGCGTTTCTGGTTCATCAGGAAATTGGCGATTCCGACAGGGCATTTGACCAGTACCTCGCGCGACCGGCGGCGCACGCCCTCCTCCTCGATCTGCCGCAAAATGGACAGGGCCAGATTGTCATCAGATCGGATCAGACCGGTGCCATGACAGACAGGACAGGGCTGTGTCGTGGCCTCGATCATACCGGGGCGCAACCGCTGACGGCTCATTTCCAGCAGGCCAAAGCCCGAAATGCGGCCCACCTGAATGCGCGCGCGGTCCGATTTCAAACGGTCTTTGATCCGCTTTTCGACCGCGTTGTTGTTCTTGCGTTCATCCATGTCGATGAAGTCGATCACGATGAGGCCCGCAAGGTCGCGCAGACGCAACTGGCGCGCCACCTCTTCGGCGGCTTCCAGATTGGTCTTGAGCGCGGTTTCCTCGATCGAGCCTTCTTTGGTGGCCCGGCCGGAGTTTACATCAATGGCCACAAGCGCTTCCGTCACACCGATCACGATGTAGCCGCCCGACTTTAGCTGCACTGTCGGGTTGAACATCGCCGCCAGATAGCTTTCCACCTGGTAGCGCGCGAATAGCGGCAGCGCGTCACCATATTGCTTCACGTTCTTGGCATGGGACGGCATGATCATCTTCATGAAGTCCTTGGCGACGCGGTACCCTGCCTCGCCTTCGACCAGCACTTCATCGATCTCCCGATTGTAGAGATCGCGGATGGAGCGTTTGATCAGGTTGCCTTCCTCATAAATCTGGGCGGGCGCAATGGATTTCAGCGTCAGTTCGCGGATCTGTTCCCACATGCGCTGCAGATACTCGTAATCGCGTTTGATCTCTGACTTGGTGCGTTTGGCGCCTGCAGTACGGACAATCAGACCCGCCCCTTGAGGCACATCAATTTCATTGGCGATCTCTTTAAGTTTCTTTCGGTCTGGCGCATTGGTGATTTTGCGAGAGATGCCGCCGCCACGGGCCGTGTTGGGCATCAACACACAGTAGCGACCTGCAAGCGACAGATAGGTCGTGAGCGCGGCACCCTTGTTGCCGCGTTCTTCCTTGACCACCTGCACCAGAAGGATCTGGCGCACTTTGATCACTTCCTGGATCTTGTACCGGCGCGGGCGTGGCTTGCGCGGAGGACGGATATCGTCGTGGTCGTCATCATCGGCCACCGCTTCGATGTTTTCGTCCTTTTCAGAAGCGTTGGTCCGTTTGCGCCCCCGGCCACGGCGACGACCACGTCCACGGGGCTTGTTTTGCCCGTCTTCCCTGTCGTCTTCGTCATCGGTGTCTTCGTCATCGGTGCTGTCGTCGTCTGAGGTGTTCTCAGACGCTTCATCAGAGCCTTCATCGCCTTTGCTCTCTTCAGCAGGCGGCTCGTCCGCGTCGGCGGTCTCGCTGTCTTCGTCGCCCTGATCATCGCCTGAGGCGGGTGTTTCCACCGGCGTCTCACCCACGGTTGTCATGGGTGACAGCCCTTCGCCTTCTGCGCCGCTCTCTGTTGGTTCGTCTTCGACATCGATGGTCTCCATGCCATCAATGTCGCCCGATTGCGCCACCGCATCATCGCTTTGGGTCTTGGCTGCTTTAGAGGCACGACGCCGCTTAGGTTTGGGCTTTGCCTCTTCTTCCTCATCGCGGGCGCGCATCGCTTCGGCATAAGCACGCTCTTCTTCCAGCAGCGCCTCACGGTCGGCCACGGGGATCTGGTAGTAGTCGGGATGAATTTCCGAAAACGCGAGGAAACCGTGGCGATTGCCACCGTAATCCACGAACGCCGCCTGAAGCGACGGCTCAACCCGGGTTACTTTTGCGAGGTAGATGTTGCCAGCAAGCTGGCGTTTGTTTTCTGATTCAAAGTCAAATTCGTCGACCTTGTTTCCGTCGACCACCACGACGCGGGTTTCTTCCGCGTGGGTGGCATCGATAAGCATTTTCTTTGCCATGTTTGGATATCATAAGCGCGCACGCGATCTACCGGCCTTAACGGCTCGTCTGTCGGGGGCGGCATTGTCCTTGGGGCGATAGAAGCAGCGACAGGGCGGTTCTTGTAACCGCCGGGGCATTGGGCCTGATCTTGTCGCACGCGCTTCATCGCGGTTCTTCTTCTCCGACACCCAGATGGGTGCCAATCTCTGCCCTGGCCGTCATATGCGCAGCACTTGGGCGTTCCGTCAGCCGATATGTCGGCCTAATCGTTCTGCCCCACTCTGCGGTTTTGTGCCGTACAGGCGGGAAGCAGCGAAACTCTCCATCAGGGGGCAAATGCCCGTCCGATACACTACACCTAATGCGTGAAGGTGCGGCTTTTCAATCAAAAAGTCGCAACCGGTGCGAAATGACGGGCCGCTCAGAGGTAATCGGCCCGTTGCAGGCCGTATTTCGCCATCTTCTCATTTAGCGTCCGACGCGGCAGGCATAATTCGTCCATGACTGAGGCAATAGAGCCCTTGTGCCGGCGCATGGTATTGTCAATCAGCATACGCTCGAACGCTTCCACATATTCCTTGAGCGGCTTGCCTTCGGTGGTCATCACGGGCTGCATTTCCTGATGATCGGACATCAGGAGTGAGGCAATCGTACCGCTGCCACGCCGCGCCTGCAGCACCGCACGTTCGGCCACGTTGATCAGTTGCCGCACGTTGCCGGGCCAGGGCGCCTGCAGAAGTTGCGCGGCTTCCTGCGCGTTCACTTGCGGCGCTTCGCAACCGTAATCTTCTGAAAACTGGTCGGAAAACCGGGTGAAGAGCGTCAGGATATCTTCACCGCGCTGTCGCAGCGGCGGGATTGTGATGCGCAGAGATGCCAGGCGATAAAACAGATCCGGACGCAGCGCGTCTTCGCAGGTGCGATCCTGTTCCTGCAAGTTACAAATGGCCACGATGCGTGTCTCGGGCGGGGCGCCTTCGTCATTTATGAAGGTCAGAAGACGGGCCTGTGCGGCGTCTGAAAGCGCCTCGATATCCTCCAATACCAGCGTGCCGCCACGCGCCTCTTCCACCGCCGGAAGTTGATTGTCCTCAGGGTTCATCGGTCCGAAGAGCCGCTTGATCAGCGCGTCCTCTTCCAGGGCGGCACAGGGGACGAGCACGAATTTCTTGCCCGCACGCGCGCCGACGGCATGCAGGGCGTGGGCCACAAGCGTCTTGCCTGTGCCTGTTTCTCCGTCGATCAGCACGTGATTGTCCGCCTGCCCCAGATCCAGCACATCTTCCTTGAGGCGCTCCATCACGGGGCTTGCACCGATCAGCTTGCGCATCAATTGCCCGCCATCGGACAACTCCCGCCGCAGGGCCCTTGCATCCAACGTCATGCGCCGGGCGTTTGAGGCCTTTTTGGCCAGTTCATTCATCCGGTCCGGGTTGAACGGTTTTTCCAGGAAATCAAACGCGCCGACGCGCATCGCTTCCACTGCCATGGGCACGTCACCGTGGCCGGTGATCATGATCACCGGCAGAGAGCTGTCAGACCCCATCAGTTTTTTGAGAAACTGCATTCCGTCCATACCGGGCATACGGATATCCGTCACCACGATGCCAGGATATTCCGGGCCCAGGATTTTCAGCGCATCTTCTGCACTTGGAAAGGCCTCCGTGTCATAGCCCGACAGCGCGAGCCACTGGCTGATCGATTGGCGCATGTCCTTTTCATCATCGACGATGGCGATTTTCATGGCATTGGGCATGTTTGCTCTCCAAATCGCTGAGGTGCCCCTCAGCTTACTATTCTGCGGCGGCCGTGCTCCGGTCCAAGATAGGAAGCTGCAATTCGAATACAGCCCCACCTGCCGCCGCGTTACGTGCGGTCAGCCGCCCGCCCAAGTCGTTCACGATGCCTGACGAAATAGCAAGGCCAAGACCGACGCCTTCTCCGGGGGCTTTGGTGGTGTAGAAGGGCTCAAAGAGGTTATCGATATCATCAAGCCCCACACCATTGTCGCGCACGGTCAGCGACGCGGTCTCACCGGCGGCCAGGATGATATCAACCTCGGCATCCCGCATCGATTGGGTGGCATCCAGGGCGTTGCGTAAGAGGTTGATCATGACCTGTTCGATGCGCACCCGGTCCCCCATCACGACCACGTCTTCGTCGGGGATCGAACGGGTGATTTTCACCTGGCGTTGGCGCAGTTGCGGCTCCATCATCGCAAGGGCGGAATGCAGCGCATCGCCCATATTTACAGGGACCAATTCATGCCCGCTGTCGCGCGCATAGGACTTCAGTTGCCGTGTGATAGCCCCCATCCGTTCGATCAGATCATCGATCCGCTGAAAGCTCGATACCGCCTCGTCCGGGCGGTTGCGCGTCAGCAAAAGCCGGGCACCTGCAAGGTATGTTTTCATTGCCGCTAAGGGCTGGTTCAACTCGTGGGACACCGCCGCCGACATCTCTCCCAAAGCGGCCAATTTGGAGCTTTGGGCGAGCGTCTGTTCGGCCACGGCAAGCGTTTCCTGCACCCTTTGACGTTCGGCGATTTCCCGCTGTAGGCGGGCGTTGAGTTGGCGAAGCTCTGCCGATTCTCGTTGGGCCACGGCCATGCGAAGGGTCGATTTGCGGTTCAGATAATAGAACGTGAGCGCCAGCAGAATGGCGAATGCCATGATTTCCAACGCCAAGACGCCGTTCACGCGTTCGCGGATACTGGAATACGGGGTGAAGCTGGAAATGCGCCAGCCGCGGAAGGACACACGCCCGTCACTGCGCATCACGGCCTGCCCCCGCCAATAGGCCTCTGCAGGGAAAGGTGCCCAATCCGCCGTGGCCTGTATGGCGCGTTGAATGGCACCTGTAGGCGGCGTGGTGGTCAGCGCCTCCTCTGACGTCAGGCCGCGCCATTTGGGTTCCGTCGACAGGATGATCCGGTCTTGGGTGTCTGTCACCAGTACCGCGTCTGCGATGCCCGCCCAGGCCTGTTCGAACTGGCTTAGATTGACCTCTACCAGGATCACGCCCGCCAGCCCGGCCTGGGTTTCGACCCGACGAGAGTAAATGAAGCGGAAGCGATTACTTGCGTCCTGTATCACATTGAAAATGTTATCATTTGCACGCAATGCCTCAATGAAAACGGGCGACGTGCTGTAAGATGTCCCAAGCGATTCCCGATCCGTCGAGGCGACCACCCGCCCGTCCCGACCCAAGAGGGTGAGGGATGCGGCGGAGATTTCTTCTTTGAACGTGATCAAGCGTTGAGATGACAGGGTGAAATCCGAACTCGCCAGCGCCGCAATCAGTGCCGGATCGCGTGACAAAAGCTGAGGCACGATGGCGTTCTGGCGCAATTCGCTGAGCAGGTTGCCCGCGTAAAGCACCAGTCGCAGTTCGGCCCGGTTGCGGGTGGTCTCGGTAAAACGATCGGTGAGAAAGCGATTTGTCACTGCCACTGTGGCCACTGCAACCACAAGCAACAGTATCAACGCGAAACGGGCACGCCAACTGAGCGTCCGAGTGGTGGCACGGGGCAATCCCCGCCTGCGCGCTTTGGCCCGCATGTTCGACAGCGCATTCATACCGTCAGGTTAAGCCCAAGGGCCGGTCCACTCAAGCGTTCTGCAACGCCCCTACCAGAGAGTTGAAAAGCACCCGGCCTTCCACATTGCCATGCACCGGATCGGCCATGCGTTCGGGATGGGGCATCATGCCCAGCACCCGACGGTTGTCCGACAGGATCCCGGCAATGTCGTTGAGCGATCCGTTGGGGTTGTCCATATAGCGAAACGCGACGCGGTTTTGGTGCTCCAGGGCCGCGATGGTCGCGTCATCGGCGAAGTAATTGCCATCATGATGGGCAATCGGGATGGTGATCTCTGCGCCCTGACCGAAGCCAGACGTGTAAGCACTGTCAGAGGTTTCCACTTTTAGATCAATGGCTTTGCAGATGTACTTCAACTTGGCATTTCGCAAGAGCGTCCCCGGCAGAAGCCCGGTTTCGCACAGCACCTGAAACCCGTTGCAGATGCCCAGAACATAGCCGCCCTTCTCCGCGTGGCTTTTGACGGCCCGGCAGATTGGCGAATTGGCGGCAATCGCTCCGCAGCGCAGGTAATCGCCAAAGGAAAACCCGCCCGGCACACCGACCACGTCGACGCCGCGCGGCAGGTCAGTGTCCTTGTGCCAGACCATGGTGACCCTGGCACCTGCATTTTGCAATGCCACCTGCATGTCACGGTCACAGTTTGACCCGGGGAAAACGATGACGGCGGCATGCATCACGCGATCTCCACCGAATAGCTCTCAATAACCGTGTTCGCGAGCAGCTTCTCACACATGTCTTTGACAGCCGTTTCCGCCTTGGCCTGGTCCGTCTCGGTCAGGTCCAGCTCAATCACCTTGCCCTGACGAACACCCTCGACGCCTTCAAATCCGAGGGACCCAAGCGCGTGGCGCACGGCCTCCCCTTGCGGGTCGAGAACCCCGTTTTTCAACATGACATGCACGCGTGCTTTCATCGCTCAGCCCCCATTTTATTGGCCCCCAGTTTAACACCCCGCCTGCACAGGGCAATTCGACCTGCGGCTCAGTTAATGAGCGTCGGTCGTGTCACTTGGCCTGTGCCCTTGGGCATGACGCCCAAACGCTTGGCCACCTCGGAATAGGCATCTGTCAGCGACCCCAGATCGCGACGGAACACATCCTTGTCGAGCTTCTCACCCGTCTCGATATCCCACAAACGGCAGCTGTCGGGGCTGATCTCATCGGCGACAATGAGGCGCATGAAATCGCCCTCATAGATACGGCCGATTTCGATCTTGAAGTCGATCAGTTTGATGCCCACGCCGTACATGACACCCGACAGAAAATCATTCACCCTCAGGGCAAGCGACAGGATGTCATCCATGTCTTGCTGGCTGGCCCAACCAAAAGCCGCGATATGTTCTTCCGTGACAAGCGGGTCGCCCAAGTCATCGTTTTTCAAGCAATATTCGACGATGGGCCTTGGCAGTTGCGTGCCCTCTTCGATGCCCAAACGCTTGGACATGGTTCCGGCGGCATAGTTGCGCACGATCACTTCCAAGGGCACAATCTCACAGGCACGGACCAGCTGTTCGCGCATGTTGAGACGCTTCATGAAATGGTTCGGGATGCCCACATTGGTCAGCCCGTTCATGAAGTATTCGCTCAGCATGTTGTTGAGCACGCCCTTGCCCTCGATCACGTCTTTTTTCTCGGCGTTGAAGGCGGTGGCATCATCTTTGAAATACTGCACGATGGTCCCGGGTTCGGGGCCTTCAAACAGGGTTTTCGCCTTGCCTTCGTAGATTTTCTTGCGGCGCGCCATTGAGGTCCTCAGAGCCTTCAGTCGCGGGAAGACAGGCCCCGCAATCTGCTTGCCCGCGTCCTAGGCCATCCGCCCTTTCATTGCAAGAAGAACCAAAGCGCGGGTCTTACCCTTGCACCCCTTCCCGCCAAGGGGCATATCTTGATTATCTGATGCGCCATTGAAGGAAAAACCCCATGTCGACGTTTGAAGATCGCGAAAATGCGTTTGAGAACAAATACGCCCATGATCAGGAAATGCAGTTCAAGGCTGAAATGCGGCGCAACAAGTTGGTTGGCCTCTGGGCGGCTGAATTGATGGGCAAAACCGGCGAAGACGCCGATGCTTACGCGATCGAAGTGGTGAAGTCGGACTTCGAAGAGGCGGGCATCGAGGATGTGGTGCGCAAGGTGGCCGGTGACGTGGGCGATCTGGCAGATGCCGATGCGATCCGCGCCAAGATGGAAGAGTTGCTGGTCGTGGCCAAAGACCAGATCATGAAAGAGGTCTGAGCCACCTTGTCATACGGCTTTTGAGCGCGCTCTGTTCGGGGCGCGTTTTTTTGTGATTGGGTCGGTAAACGTGGGAAATCTCGCTGAAAAACACTCTTTTATTCAAGCACTATTCATCTTCATCATGAAGATTATGAGTTTGATTGAATAATGTATGCGTGGCACATCCACAACCGGCAACACTGACGAGGGCATCATGAGCAACCGATTTGAAACCATGCTGGAGACCCGGGATTGGATCCTCGCCGATGGCGCGACGGGAACCAACCTTTTCAACATGGGGCTCAGCTCTGGTGATGCGCCGGAGATGTGGAATGAAGAGCATCCAGAGAAGATCGATAAGCTTTATTCCATGGCTGTGGATGCGGGCAGCGATCTGTTTCTAACCAACTCTTTTGGTGGCAATGCGGCTCGGCTTAAACTGCATGATGCAGGCCACCGTGCACGCGAGCTGTCGCGCATGTCTGCCGAAATCGGCCGCGAGGTAGCGGATCGGCAGACGCGGGATGTGGTCGTGGCGGGTTCTGTCGGGCCAACGGGCGAGATCATGGCGCCGATGGGGGCGCTGACCCATGAACTGGCCGTGGAGATGTTTCACGAACAAGCCGAAGGTCTGAAGGAAGGCGGGGCGGATGTGCTGTGGCTGGAGACGATCTCGGCCCCCGAGGAATATCGTGCCGCAGCGGAGGCGTTCAAACTGGCCGATATGCCCTGGTGCGGGACCATGAGTTTTGACACAGCGGGACGCACGATGATGGGCGTAACATCGGCTGCCATGGCGGAAATGGTGGAAAAGATCGATCACAAGCCGCTGGCATTCGGGGCCAATTGCGGCGTGGGGGCATCGGATCTGCTGCGCACCGTTCTGGGGTTCAAGGCGCAAGGCACGGAGCGCCCGATTGTGGCCAAGGGCAATGCGGGTATTCCAAAATATGTTGACGGACACATTCATTACGATGGCACGCCTGATCTGATGGCCGATTACGCCATATTGGCGCGCGACTCAGGCGCCAAGATCATCGGCGGGTGCTGTGGCACCATGGCAGAGCATTTGCGCAAGATGCGCGCAGCCCTTGAGACGACGGATAAGGGCGACAGCCCCTCTCTGGAGTTGATCGTTGAAAAGCTGGGCGCGTTTTCTTCTGCGGTCGATGGCACGGAAGAGGGCGCCCCGGCCCCGCGTCGCGAACGGTCCCGTCGTCGGCGGGCCAGTTAGGCAGGGTTTACTGCCTCCGGCGGGGATATTTTCAGCCAGAAGAAACATCCGGAAAGAGATCGAGCTGGTCCCCTTGTCGCGGCGGCCGGGTAAACAGATTTGTGCGCAGCTCTGGCAGTTTCTGATCAAGCCCGAGCGCGCGCGTGGCGCGGCGGTAGCGGGCAGCGATGATCTGGGCGTAGTGCCCGTCGCCACGCATGCGTTTGTGCCAGTCTGAGCTGTAATCCTTGCCGCCATGCATGTCGCGAAGAAGACCCATGACGCGGGTCGCGCGATCCGGGTAATGTTGCACCAACCAGTCCCGAAACAGCCCCGACACCTCCAGCGGCAGGCGCAGCATCACCCAGGAGGCCGCTTGCGCCCCGGCATCGCGAGCGGCCTCTAGCAGTCCCTCCAATTCGTGATCGGTGAGACCGGGAATAATGGGCGAGGTCAGAACGCGCACCGGAATGCCCGCTGCGCTTAGCCGTTCAATGGTTTTCAGGCGGCGTCTGGGCGATGGCACACGTGGTTCCATCCGGCGCGACAGATCAGGGTCAAGCGTGGTCAGAGAGATGCCGACGCGGGACAGACCAAGGGCCGCCATATCGGCCAGGATGTCGATGTCACGTTCGACCAATGTGCCCTTGGTGACGATCCCCACGGGATGATGGAAGCGCTGCAATACCTGCAAACACGCGCGCATGATGCCGTGCGTCTTTTCAATGGGTTGATAGGCGTCCGTGTTGGTGCCGATGGCCACCATCGCGGGTCTGTAGCCCGGTTTGCGAAGCTCGGCCTCCAAGACCTCGGGCGCATCGGGGCGCGCGACCAGCCGGGTTTCGAAATCAAGCCCGGCCGACAGCCCCAGCCAGGCATGCGAGGGGCGCGCGAAACAATAGATGCACCCGTGTTCGCAGCCCCGATACGGGTTGATTGAGCGGTCAAAAGACAGATCGGGCGAACGATTGTAGCTGATGATGGATCGCGGGCGTTCGACCGTCACCTGCGTGCGCAACAGCGCCTCGTGCTGCGACGTGTTCCATCCATCATCTTCATACACCAGCGTATGGTTTTCAAACCGCCCTGCCCCGTTGCTGAGCGCGCCGCGCCCGGGGCGACGAAGGTACGGATCAATGGTGTCATCTGATTGCATGGCGCGAAATTAGAACAAACAAAGAACATACTCAATAACCTCATGGCAAGTATGAAAACTTTTACACTCGCCAGGATCGCAATCTCGTGCAAAGGTCGGTCACAGCGCGGTCGATGTCGCAATTCGAACAGTGGAAAAGCGACAAAAAGGTGAAAGATCGCGCAACAGCCATGCGGCGCGAGCGCGTCGCCAAAGCAGGGAGTACCCGCATGTCCGAGGAAGAAGACGACATCATCCTGTCCGAGCTTGATGACGAAGAGCTTGTGCAACAGATGTTTGATGACCTCTATGACGGCCTCAAGGAAGAGATCGAAGAGGGTGTGAACATCCTGCTGGAACGCAAGTGGGAGCCCTACCAGGTCCTCACAGAGGCGCTGGTGGGCGGCATGACCATCGTGGGCAAGGATTTCCGCGATGGGATCCTGTTTGTGCCTGAGGTGTTGCTGGCCGCCAACGCGATGAAGGGTGGTATGGCGATCCTCAAGCCCCTTCTGGCCGAAACCGGCGCGCCCCGCGTGGGCAAGATGGTGATTGGCACGGTGAAAGGTGACATCCACGATATCGGCAAGAACCTTGTGTCGATGATGATGGAAGGTGCCGGTTTTGAGGTCGTCGATCTTGGAATAAACAACCCCGTTGAGAACTACTTGGAAGCCATCGAGAAAGAAGACGCCGATATCCTTGGCATGTCCGCCCTTCTGACCACCACGATGCCCTACATGAAGGTCGTGATTGACACGATGGTCGAACAGGGCATTCGCGATGATTACATCGTGCTGGTGGGCGGGGCGCCGCTCAATGAAGAGTTCGGCAAGGCCATCGGGGCCGACGCCTATTGCCGGGATGCTGCCGTGGCGGTGGAAACGGCCAAGGAATTCGTGGGCCGCAAGCACAACCAACTCGCGGCGGGCTGATCCTCAGCGGGAGCCCCGCATGATCACCAACACTCAAAATTCCAAGCAAGAGGGCCCGGCGTATGCCGGGCCGCAAAACGATCAGATATTGCTGATTGCCTGCGGCGCGCTGGCCCGGGAAATCCTGGCGTTGCAGAAGATGAACGGCTGGCATCACATGGTGCTGCAATGCCTGCCCGCGACGTATCACCTCTTTCCCGATAAGATCGTGGGTGCCGTGGAAGAGACGGTCAGACGTCACGCGGACGACTATGCACAGATCTTCGTGGTCTATGCCGATTGCGGTACAGGCGGACTGCTGCAGGCGAAATGCAAGGCGCTGGGGGTGGAGATGATCGCTGGGCCCCACTGCTATTCCTTCTTTGAAGGCAATGAGGCGTTTGCCGCCCGCGATGAAGACGACATCACATCGTTTTTCCTCACCGATTTTTTGGTCAAACAGTTTGATGCCTTCGTGTGGAAACCCATGGGGCTCGATCGTCATCCACAACTGCGTGACATGATCTTCGGCAACTATACCAAAGTGGTCTATCAGGCGCAGACAGATGACCCCGCGCTGGTCGAAAAAGCGCGGACCTGTGCAGATCGTTTGGGCCTGGAATTCGAACATCGTGTCACCGGCTATGGCGATCTGGCGACGGCGCTGGCCGGGCTGAACCGCGCGATCTGAACAGTCATTGCGCAGGGCCAATCGCTTTGGCATACCCGGGCGCATGACCAATCAGCTGGCACTTATCCTGGGTTTTGCCATCGTCACGCTTTTGACGATTGATGCCTATAGTTTTGGATGGGACAACACGCTGTTTCTGGCGCGCAAGCTGTTGGAACTGATCGAGTGGTTGAAGTTCTGGCGGTGATCAGGCGCTCATCTTCTTGAGCGTCGCGGCGGATTGATCGCGCACACCCTTGAGTTCTTTCATCGCCTCTTCCAGTTCAACGCGCTGTTTGGCCAGAGCCTCAAGCTGCGCATCGGCCTGTTCGATCCAAATCTCAAGCTGTGTCTGCGTGCCCTCTTCTTCGTAGATCAAAAGCCACTGGCGAATTTGTTCCAGCGCAAAGCCCCATTTGCGGCCGCGCAGGATCAAGGTCATCCGCGCCACTTCACGTGAGCCATAAAACCGCGATCGGCCGTCGCGCGTGGGGCTCAGCAATTCAATGTATTCGTAATAGCGCAAGGTTCGCGGTGTGACGTCGAATTTCGCGCACATCTCTTTGAATGAAATCTGCTGTTCTGCCATACGTCCTCCCACAGTCAACGATAATACCAACCGCCGTTTCGGGCAACAGGGGCCACGTTCACGCTTCACTGAAGGCAAGATTTGCCCCATTGGGCGACGATCACCTGACGGAAACGCACTTGCTCCGCGCCGGTCTTCACGCTCATATACGCAGGATGTGACCCGAAAGACTGGCCATGGCCGCAGATCAAAACGACGATATCCCCGATGACACGCAAGAGGCGCGGCTTTCTGCGGCAGAACAATTCATTTCGTCCTTGCCCCATGCGCAGGCGCTTGGCATGCGCGTTGTTTCCGTGGGGCCAGGAACGGCGGAACTGGCGATGGGTTATGACCCGAAATTCGTGGGCGATCCCGAAAGCGGCGTGATACATGGCGGCGCGGTGTCGGCCTTGATGGATACGTGCTGTGGTGCGGCCACGATGGCGCATCCGGATGTGTCAGGTGTCACCGCCACGATTGACTTGCGCATCGACTACATGCGCCCTGCCACGCCCGGGCAGTGCATCCGG
>JBCCCZ010000017.1:0-31255 GCA_039033255.1 Pseudomonadota bacterium | reverse complement strand
CGCAGACGACCTCATCAATGTGCAGCAGAATATCGTACTTCTTGCAGATCTCCTGCACGCGGGGCCAGTAGCCTTCGGGCGGGGTGATCACACCACCACCGGCGGTGACCGGCTCAAGGCAGAGCGCGCCAACCGTGTCGGGGCCTTCCGCCAGAATGACCTCTTCAATCGCGTTGGCGGCGGCGATGCCATATTCTTCACCGCTCAGGTCCCACTGCGCGCGGTATTCAAGGCAATGCGGGACGCGCACGAAACCGGGGCAGAAGGGCCCGTATTGCGCGTTGCGCTGATCCTGACCACCCGCCGACATCGTGGCGATGGTCGACCCGTGGTAATCCCGGTCACGATAGAGGATCTTGTGCTTCTTGCCGCCATAGCGCTTGTGCGCGATCTGGCGGACCATCTTGAACGCCTTCTCATTCGCCTCGGACCCGGAGTTGGTGTAGTACACCCGGCTCATCCCCGGCATCTTCGAGATCAGCTTTTCCGAGAACTTCGCACCCGGGATCGACCCGGCAGAGCCCGCGAAATACGGCAGCTGGATCAACTGATCGCGGATCGCATTGGCAATGCGTTCGCGGCCATAGCCCACGTTCACCGTCCAGACGCCGCCGGACACGGCATCAATATGCTCTTTGCCCTTCTGGTCCCACACGCGCATGCCTTTGCCTTCGACAATGATGCGCGGCTCACCGGTTTCCAGGGATTTGTGCTGCATCAGGTGATGCCACACATGCGCGCGATCGGCCTCGACCACAGCGCTTAGGTCGTTTTCCATAATTTTGCCGTCCATGGGGATGCTCCATCATTTGCTGGGGATTGTCCGTGGTTCAGCCTTGCCGGGCCACACAGAGAATCCGTCAAAGTTTGAATAGTCTCTGATCCCAAACAGCCCGAATCTTACGTCAGCGATAGGGCCAGTTCGGGGCTTTGTTTACATCCAACAGGCCAGCTTTCGGTTGAGAAACGTGCGACTTGGGCAAAATACCTCGGGATTTATTCAGGATTTCAGGCCTTAGATTTCGGTTGTGCTTAAAGTTGAGACGAAAGGTTTCACAAACTTGTTGCGTAGCGCCGCAAATTGGGCTCGGATGGCGCCGCACCCGGTGCGGAGTACAAGATCACGCGATCCGCCGGGCCGGGACACCAAAAACAAAAAATCTTTAGGGAGACACACCAAATGACACTCAAGTCCAAAATGATGGGCGCTGTGGCAGGGCTTGCCATGGCCGCTGGCGCACAGTCGGCATCCGCGGAAATCACCGTGGGCTACTTCCTGGAATGGCCGATGCCCTTCCAGTTTGCCAAGGTTGAAGGTATGTATGAAGAAGCGCTGGGCACAACCGTGAACTGGGTCAGCTTCGACACCGGGACCGCGATGAGCGCCGCAATGGCCTCCGGCGACGTACAGATGAGCGTCAGCCAAGGTGTGCCGCCCTTCGTGGTCGCGACATCCGCCGGTCAGGACCTGCAGATCGTTGATGTGGCCGTGAGCTATTCTGAGAACGACAACTGCGTCGTCTCCTCCGCTCTGGAAATCGACAAGGACAGCGCGGGCGAACTGGCCGGCAAGAAAGTCGCCGTACCGCTCGGCACCGCTGCGCATTACGGGTTCCTCAAGCAGATGGACCACTTCGGTGTGGCGCTGGACAGCCTGACAGTGGTTGATATGGCCCCCGCAGAAGGTCAGGCCGCCCTGGCACAGGGTGCAGTTGACATGGCCTGCGGCTGGGGCGGCGCGCTGCGTCGCATGAAGGAAAGCGGGAACATCCTGCTGACCGGTGCTGAGAAAGAAGAGCTGGGCATTCTCGTCTTTGACGTGACCTCCGCGCCGACCGACTTCGTGGCTGAAAACGAAGACGTGGTTGCCAAGTTCCTCGCGGTGACGGCGGAAGCCAACGCAATGTGGGCGGATGAAGCCAACCATGCAAAAATGGCGCCTGTCATCGCCAAGGATGCCGGCATGTCCGAAGAGGACATGATGGCCACAATCTCCACCTTCTCGTTCCCCTCGGTGGACGAACAGACCAGCGAAAAGTGGCTGGGCGGTGGCGCACAGGAATTCATGAAAGGTGTCGCAGACGTCTTCGTGAACGCAGGCTCCATTGATGCGGCCAAAGCATCTTACGCTGAGAACGTAAACGCGGCTCCGCTCGGCGCAGCCAAGTAAGTTCGACACACGCCCCGTGGGCCCGCACGCTCGGGCCCACGGGTCTTTTTTGCCATAAGACATGATGCGGGGCGCGGTATGTCAGAGCTTTTAATCGACAACATCTCTATGCGGTTTGACCTGCCAAATGGCGGGCATGTGCAAGCGCTGAAGGATGTCTCATTGACGCTGAAAACAGGCGAGTTGATGAGCGTGCTTGGCCCATCCGGCTGTGGCAAGACCACGCTTTTGAATATCGTGGCCGGGTTTCTGGCCCCCACGGAAGGCGAAATAGTGCTGAACGATCACAAGGTGGTCGGGCCCGATGCCGAACGCGGAATGGTGTTTCAGCAAGGCGCGCTGTTCGAATGGATGTCCGTGCGCGACAATGTCAGCTTCGGCCCCCGCATGAAGGGGGAGAGCAAATCCAAGTACATGCCCAATGTCGACCACTTGTTGGAGATCGTGGGCCTTCAGGATTTCAAGGAAAAAGCCATCTATGAACTCTCCGGCGGGATGCAGCAACGCGTGGCCTTGGCCCGCTGTCTGGCCAATGACCCGGATGTCATCTTGATGGACGAACCGCTGGGCGCTTTGGACGCCCTGACGCGGGAAAAGATGCAAGGGCTTGTGCTCAAGCTCTGGAAAGAGACAGGCAAGACGATCATCCTGATCACCCACTCGGTGGAAGAGGCGCTTCTGCTAGGTGAACGCCTATTGGTCATGGCCCCGCGTCCAGGCCGCATCCACAAGGAGTACCGCCTGCCCTTTGCCGATCTGGGCGTGGGCAAGGATCTGCGGGAAGTGAAGAAACACCCCGAATTCAACACCCGCCGCGAAGAGATCCTTGAGATGATCTGGAATATGGAAGAAGAAATTATGGGCCGTGTGGAGGAAAGCGCATGACCGGGTTCCTCGTTCTCGCGCTTTATGTGGGCGCATTTCTTGGCGCGTTCTTTGCCTTCACTATGGTGTATAAGGCGGCGTTTGCACGGGTCGATTTCACATCCCTGAAAACGGTGACCTTCGGCGATGAGAGCGCGGTGAAAGCCAACCGCGTGGCCTCTGTCTTGTCGGTTCTCACGATCTTCCTGCTCTGGGTGGCATTCACCAATTCCACGTTGCCTTTGCCGAAAGCGCCTTCTCCCTTCCTGGGGGATGTGACTTTCACCTACACCTCCACCACTGCTGACGGGCAGCAAGATGATGCGGACGTCACCGTGCGCGTCTATCGCGAAGACATCAGCCAGACCGTGGACGAAGAGGGCAACCCGGGCAAAATCCCCGACGCGCCTGAGGTGGAAGCGGGCGATGGCTTTGCCAAGAATGACAGCATCGTCGTGCCGCGCTACGGGTTCAAAGTGATACAAGTGCGCAGGAATGATGAGATTTCCAAAGACGATGGCGCGGTCATCACAGCCTTCAACGGCACGGCCATCCAACCCGGCCAATCAATCCTGATCCCGGAAGGTGAGATTGGGTTAACCGACAAGGGCACGCCGTCTTTCTCCCCCGCCACGGGTCAACGGATGCAGCGGCTTTACCTGCCAGCGCCAGAGGTGACGGTGGATCGCCTCGTTGATCTCAACGCCGAAGGCTATCGGAACTTCACGCTCTGGCAGCACACATGGATTTCGCTGCAGCGGGTTCTGTTGGGTTTTCTCTTTGGCGCGCTTCTGGGCATTCCGCTTGGCTATGCCATGGGCCTCACGAACTGGGCGCGCGGATGGTTTGACCCCATCGTTGAATTCATGCGCCCGGTGCCGCCGCTCGCACTTATTCCATTGATGATCATCTGGTTCGGGATCGGGGAGCAATCCAAGGTGATCCTCCTCTTCCTCGCGGCACTCTGGATCATGGCGATCGCGGCGCGCGCGGGTGTGTCGGGCGTGGCCATATCGAAGGTCCACGCGGCCTATTCACTGGGGGCCAGCAAATGGCAAATTCTGACCCGCGTGATCATTCCCAATTCCCTGCCGGAGATTTTCACCGGCGCGCGGGTGGCCATGGGCGTCTGCTGGGGCACGGTTGTGGCGGCGGAACTGGTGGCGGCGGAACGCGGCCTTGGCATGATGATCATGGTCGCGTCCAAATTCCAGCTGACCGATATCGTGATCGTGGGGATCATCCTCATCGGGATCATTGGTTTCTTGATCGACGTGGGCATCCGTGCGCTGGAAACCTGGTTGGTTCCGTGGAAGGGCCGCGTCTGATCTGCGCGGAACCTCTCGCAATTTAAGCATTTTCCATCGCCCCCTCGGGGGCGATTTAAACGTCGGTTAGACACTCTGCGCTAGGGCGTTCCGAAGTGCGGGAGCGTTCAAAGTGATCTACCGGTTCATCCTTGCGACCTTGGTCATCATTAGTCTGGGATTTGCCGGGCTGTTTTGGCTTGTGCGCATGCATACCGATCGCATTGTTCTCACCCACGCGGAGGTCCTGTCTGAACACCTCTTCAACGCTGCGCAATCCTCTCAGCTGGTGAACGGTGTCTTCAATGATGAACCCGAAGGATATCTGTTTTTCGGCCCATTTTCGGAACCCGGGCTCGCGCCTCTTTTGGTGAAGTACATCTTCCTGGGCCCTGAGGGTGAATTCGTCATCGCCAAGGACAACGAAACCCGTGAGATCCTTGATACGCCACGTGGCACCCTCACGGCAGAGCGGCTCAAGACACTTTTTGACAACGCGCTTGCCGGACAGGCAGATCCGGAGCTTGTCCGGTACACACCGATCAACGGGACAATCGGGACCTATGCCCAATCCATGCACATCCTCACGGATGCAATGGGCGGCCGACTTGGTGGCGTGCTTCTGCTGATCGACGTGAGGGAATTGAAAACCGCCTACAAAAGCGGCCTCACGTTGTTTTCTGCGTTGCTGACCTTGCTGGGCTGCGCGCTCTTCGGTGTCCCGGCAGCCGCGTTTGCCACCCAACGCGCCTATGCGTCCAAATCCCAACAGGACGCACGTTATCTGGCACAGCATGATAGCCTGACGGGGCTGTTGAACCGGGGCGCTTTCATGAAGCAGGCAAACGCCCAAGCAGAGGCCGGCAGCCTTTTTGGCATTGCCTATATTGATGTCGACCGCTTCAAGTCCGTCAATGATGCCCAAGGGCACGCGGCCGGTGATCTTGTCCTGGCGACGCTGGCCAAAACCATGCAGCAGATCTTTCCAAAGGATGCCCTGCTCGCGCGATTTGGAGGCGATGAATTCGTTATCGGGATCCTGACCCCGCCAGATGTCCGCGCCCCCGAAGCGGCGCAGGACAATCTACGCCTGCTGGGGGAAACATTCACACGGGCGTCGGTGGATGCGCGCATTGGCGTGCCCGTCTCCGTCAGCGCGGGCTACACCGCGAAAACACAATCCATGACGGTGGAAGACGCAATGGCCCGGGCCGATCTTGCGCTCTACACCGCCAAGACCGATGGGCGCGACGGGGTCGCGGTGTATTCCGATGACATGGGCGATGCCCTTCGACGGCGTCAATTCGTGGAGAAGCTGTTGCAGACAGGGATGGCGAAAAACCGATTCAAACTTTATTACCAACCGCTGGTTGAAGCCGAAAAAAAACAGGTTGTGGGGTATGAAGCGCTTTTGCGCCTGACCGGGCCGGACGGTGCGTTCGTCTCCCCCGCCGAATTCGTGCCCATTGCGGAAAATATGGGGCTTATCAACACGCTCGGCGAATGGGTCCTGCGCACCGCCACGCAGGCGATCGCCAACCTGGAGGGCGAGCACTTCATCGCCATTAATCTGTCGGTGGACCAGTTTAAGACAGGCGACATTGTCGCCACCGTGAGGGATGCTCTCAAAACGTCAGGCCTGCCCGCCGCGCGGCTTGAGTTGGAAATCACGGAATCCCTTCTGATCGAAGATCAGCACGGCGTTGCCATGCGCATCGATGCGTTAAAGGACCTTGGCGTGTCAGTCGCCATGGATGATTTTGGCACCGGTTATTCCAGCCTCAGCTATCTGTGGAAATATGGCTTCGACCGGATCAAGATTGATCGGTCCTTCGTGCAGGGGTTGGAAATCAACCATAACCGGTCCATCGAACTGATCGAATCCATCGTTCTACTGGGTGCCCGGCTGGGAATGAAAGTGACCGCCGAAGGCATCGAGAATGAAGAACAGGCCAAACTGCTGTCTGATCTGGGCTGTGATCACCTGCAAGGTTACCTGTTCGGCCGCCCTGCCCCTCTGCAGGATGACGCCACGAGGATCATCAAATCCACGCGCGCCTAGGCCCGCACATCTTTTGGCGATCCCATCACGACATAGGACGTGATCGAATTCACCTGCGGCACCGTCCCGATCACATCCGTATGAAACGCCTTGTAGGCCGACAAATCCGCCACCTCAATGCGCAGAAGGTATTCCACCGCACCAGTGATGTTGTGGCATTCCACCACCTCCGGCGCGACCTTCATCGCCCGCTCGAACGCCTGTTGACTGGCCTTGGTGTGGGAATTGAGCCCCACCGTCGCATAGGCCACAAACCCGATCCCAAGCGAGGCCTTATCCAACAGCGCCCGATAGCCCCGGATCACACCGCGACGTTCCAGATCCTGCACCCGGCGCAGACAGGCCGAAGGCGACAGGCCAACGCGTTCCGCAAGATCAAGGTTGCTGATCCGCCCATTCCGGGTCAGTTCCTGCACTATATGATCGTTTACGACGTCCATTTTAGAAATTAGTTGCAAAAAAATCTTCAAATAGCAAAGTAAAACAATCAAATGCGGCGCTGCACTGCATATGATTGTGCCATGACCCTAGAATTCTTCACCGTGATCTTCACCTTCGCCCTCGTGACTGCGGGCACACCAGGGCCCAACAACCTGATGCTTATGGCCTCGGGCGCGAATTTCGGATTTCGCCGCACAGTGCCCCATATGCTGGGCATCGGCCTCGGCTTTCCGGCAATGGTTCTCTTGGTCGGTGCAGGTGTCATGCAAGTCTTTGACCTTTGGCCTACGAGCTACACGATCCTGAAGGTCTTCAGCGTGGCATATCTACTTTATCTGGCATGGAAAATCGCAAATGCCGCCCCACCCGATGGAGGCACGACCGAAGGAAAGCCGCTGACATTCCTGCAGGCTGCCGCTTTCCAATGGGTCAACCCCAAAGCGTGGACTATGGCGCTGTCGGCCATTACGCTTTACGCCACCAGCCGCGATTTACCCGCTGTGCTGTGGCTGGCAGGGGCCTATATTCTGGCATCCGTCATCTCCACCACCAGTTGGACAACCATCGGTCAGCAGATGCGCAGATGGCTCGACCAACCGGCCCGTTTGCGTGCCTTCAACCTAGTGATGGCCGCGCTTCTGGTGGCGACGTTGATCCCGGTTCTCTGGCCTCATTGATTGCAAACCGCGCGCCAAGTTTGCATATAACACCCGACGCAGGATCGGAGCGCGCATATGACCAATTATCTCGATTTCGAAAAACCCCTGGCGGAAATCGAAGGCAAGGCCGAAGAACTGCGCGCCATGGCCCGCGCCAATGAAGAAATGGATGTGGAAGCTGAGGCCGGCGCGCTCGACAAAAAAGCCGTCGAGATGCTGGGGGAGCTTTACAAATCCCTCACCCCTTGGCGCAAATGTCAGGTTGCGCGCCACCCCGACCGGCCCCATTGCCGCGACTATATCGAGACACTGTTTTCCGAATACACGCCCTTGGCAGGTGACCGCAATTTCGCCGATGATCAGGCCGTCATGGGCGGGCTGGCCCGCCTGAATGATTGCCCTGTGGTGGTGATTGGCCATGAAAAGGGCAACGACACCAAAAGCCGGATTGAACGCAATTTCGGCATGGCCCGGCCCGAAGGCTACCGCAAGGCGATCCGCCTGATGCAGATGGCCGATAAATTCAACCTACCCGTGGTAACCCTGATCGACACGCCCGGCGCCTACCCTGGCAAAGGTGCCGAAGAACGCGGCCAGTCCGAGGCCATTGCCCGGTCCACGCAGACCTGCCTAGAAATCGGCGTACCTTTGGTCAGCGTGGTCATTGGCGAAGGCGGGTCCGGCGGCGCCGTGGCCTTTGCCAGCGCCAACCGCGTGGCAATGCTGGAACACTCCGTCTATTCGGTCATTTCGCCGGAGGGCTGCGCCTCCATCCTGTGGAAAGACGCGGAAATGATGCGCGAGGCGGCGGAAGCGCTGCGCCTGACCGCGCAGGATCTGGTGAAGCTCGGCGTGGCCGACCGCATTATCGCAGAGCCGATGGGCGGTGCCCATCGCGACAAATCCAAGACGATCACATCGGTCGGCATCGCAATTGAAGGCCTTTTGGGTGAATTGGACGGAATGAGCCGCGAAGACCTGATCCAGTCGCGTCGCAAGAAGTTTCTGGATATGGGCAGTCAGGGTCTAGCAGCTTAATTCGGCGTCAAGGCGCATCCACTGATCACGCCAGCAACATCTTCAACCCCTGTGTAACGTCTGACCGTACCGCGAGCCTCAGCCCCGGTTCATCCCCAGCCTTAAGGGCCGCAATGATCAACCGGTGGTAATGCGGGGCTTCAGTCCGGTTCAAACGTCCATAAAGCGCACGCATGCTGGGGCCCATTTGCAGCCAGACCGTCTCGGCCATCGCCAGCATCGCAGGCGCCTGAGCGCGCAGGTAAAGCGTACGGTGGAATTCCAGATTTCGGCGGATGTAATCGACGGAATTGTGGTGATCGATCGCCTCCGCAATTCGCGCATTGATCGCCTGCAGCCGGTCAATCAGCGCCATATGCGCCCGCGGCAGCGCGCGGGAGGCCAGCTCCACCTCCACCAATGCGCGCAGGGCGGCGAGTTCTTCGATCCGGTCATTGGCCAGTTCAGGCGTGGTCACCCGGCCTGAGCTTGACACGGTCAGCGCCCCTTCGGCAGAGAGCCGCCTGATCGCCTCCCGCGCAGGGGTCATGGACACGTCATAGCTGCTGGCAACGCCGCGCACCGTCAGCGCCTGACCCGGGGGCAATTCCCCATGCATGATTGCGCCGCGCAGCCCACGATAGACCCGTTCATGGGCGGAAGTGGGGGTGGTTTCAGGTTTGGTCTGGATCAGCATGGGATATTTGTGATCACAAAAGCCACGCGCGTCAATTGCCGAAACGATACCGGTGCAGAGCGGTCCCTTCTTCGCGCAACCATCGCCTGTGACAGTCATACTCGGGGCACAGCCGTTCCACCACGGCCCAGAAAGCTGGCGAATGGTTCATTTCCTGCAAATGCGCCACCTCATGGGCCGCCACGTAATCCAGCGTCTCAGCCGGTGCCAAAATCAACCGCCACGAATACATGAGTCGCCCTTCGTGGGAACATGACCCCCAGCGCGACCGCGTATCCCGCAGGCTGATCCGGTTGTATTTACGTCCGATCTGAGAGGCATAGCGATCAGAGGCACCCACCAACCGATCCCGCGCCATTTGCTTCAACCAGGCTGCCACCCGCTTGCCCACACGATCCGGCGCGCCCGGAACCTCCAGGCAGTCATCGAACAATCGCACCGCGCGCCCATGCCCCGGCACCACGTCTCGCAGTATCCCCTCCACCGGCAGGACCGCTCCAAAGCCCACATCCACATCCTCAACCCGACGGTCAAGATGCTTGCGCAGCCACGCCTCTTTTTGTCGCGCGAAACTCAAGGCCTCCGCATCCGGCACACCGCGTGGCAATGTCAGCGTCACCCGCCCATCGAGAGAGGACACGCGCAGGGAAATCCGCCGGGCCCGCGCCGATCTGCGCAGGATCAATTCCACCGGGGGGTTGCCTGGAAGGAAATGCTGCCCCATATGCCCCTTTCGTACAGGCGACTGACCCGCCCTTTAGCCTTTGACACCTCTGCCCAGTTATGGCAGTTGGCGCGGATCGTCTGCAAGACCAAGAGTTTCAAAAGGGACAGCCCATGCCCAAGGAAGAGTGGGGCGTCAAACGCCTCTGCCCGACAACCGGAAAACGGTTCTATGACCTTAACAAAGATCCCATCGTCAGCCCGTATACGGGCGAGGTGGTGAATATGGACACCGGCAAGACCCGTTCGATCACCGCAGATGCGGAAGATGCCGAAACCAAGAAGATGAAAGGGTCGGAGGTCGATTCTGAAGTGCTCGAGGACGATGATGATGACATCGATGTCGATCTGGGCGATGACGTGCTGGACGATGACGATGACGAGGATAACGTATCCCTCGACGAGATCGCCGACGTGTCCGATGAGGACAACGAAAGCTAAGTTGCGTGTGGCCGTCCGGGCGGGACTTTTTGCTTGATCCCGCGCGGGCCTTTGCATAAATACCCGCAGCATTTGGGGCCTTAGCTCAGCTGGGAGAGCGCTTGCATGGCATGCAAGAGGTCAGGGGTTCGATCCCCCTAGGCTCCACCAAATTCCCAATAAAGATCTGCTGGCACCACTTTGAGGGTGCTGCTGCAGGCTATGCAAAGACCGGCAGGATTAAACCCAAACCCATGATCGCCAGCATGCCAAGCACGGCATTGCGGAACCACCGTTCCGACAACCTGTGCCGCACCGCCTCACCCATGCGAATGCCGAAAATTACAAGGCAGGCGCCAAGCGCAGAGACTAAAATATCACTGAGCGAAAAAAGCCCGAGCTTTCCCAGACCCATCGCCATGACGACGCTCGACAAGGTGAAAGAGCAGTTGATCGCCTGAATAAAAAGGCTCCGCTCTAGTCTCAACATCATCAGAAACGGAACCGCTGGCATCACCTGCGACCCTGTCAGACCATTGATAAAACCGGTCAAAACCCCTGACAGCGGTGCCAAGGGGCGTTCCAGATGGGCTGGCAAACCCAGGTTCGGGGTGGCTGCAGAGAAGGCACACCACAAAAGCAGCATCACCCCCAGGACTGCGCCAGCCTGCGGGCCATCAATGCCCGACAGAACCCAAAGGCCCAGCGCAAGACCGGGCAGAAGCGCAAGAAGCATGGGCCAGAACCGCCGCACGGTTTCGACAAAATGCCCGGCCTGGCGCATCACGATCAGGTTCGACCAGATCGACGGGATGACCACCAAAGGCAGCGCCTCTTTTAGCCCGATGAACAGTGCCAGAATAGGAAGGCAGGTCGTTGAAAACCCAAGCCCCGTGATCCCCTTTGCCGTCGCCGCGAACACGTAGGTGGCAAAGATCGCCGCAACCTGCAGAAGTGATAGATCAGCCAACATGGGCCGCCAGACACTCCATCGCCGCCTGCGCGTCGCCTTTTTGATGCGCCACATCGGCTCGGATCAGGCCTATTTCCACGCCACTAAGCGCACCCATAAGCATCAGATCGTTGAAATCCCGCAGATGACCCATGAGAAACACCTGATCCGCCACCTTGTTGAGCCCCATGCCCAGAGACATTTCAAAACTGTCGAGGATCTCGACCGTCAGCGCATCCAGCCCTTCTTTGGCCAACATATCCAGCGCCTCCCGCAACCCATAAAACAGCGTGGTGGTCGGAGTGTAAGGGAAAAACCCCTTTTGATTGGGCGCGGCCATATCGCGCCAATCCCAGTAAGACCGCCTGTCGCCCCCCGCCTCATAAGCTGCCCAGGCCCTCTCCGAAATCGCATTGAACGACAGACCTGGTGACAGCATCAGCCCCTTCTGTGACCCCGCCACCACGACATCCATACCCCGGGCATCGGTCTGCAAATCAACCGAGCCCAGGGATAAAATCATAACCACCAGCAAAAGCGCCGGATGGCCTGCTGTATCCATCACAGCCCGTATCGCCGCACTGTTCGATGTTACGCCTGTGACGGTATCATAATGCACCACGCAGACCGCCTTGATCTTGCGCGCCAATCGCCTCTGCATTGGCACCTGTTCGCCAATCGCCCTGCATGAAGACCGGCTCGAACCCCAGCTTGACGGCCATGTGCTTCCAAAGTGTCGCGAACTGCCCAGTCTCATACATCAGCACCAGATCGCCCGGTGCCAGCACACTGACCCAAGCCGCTTCCCACGCGCCGGTCTCGACGCCGGGCAGATCACCACCCGCCCTTCGGTTTGGAACACCGACGTCAGATCACGAAGAATACCCTGCCCCAAGTCCCCAAATTCTGGTTCGCGATGATCCATCACTGCCCCATGCAGCGCCTGCAGCCCCCGATCAGGTGTGTTTGTCGAGCCCGGAATTTGCAGAAAATGACACCCTGATCGCATATGACTTGCCTAAACAAGTTGCAGTTACAGATCAGTATGGTGAGGGTCAGAGGGGGAAGGTCAAGATCGAATGATAGACGCCACGCGCATCCACAGAAGTGGTCTGAACTCCGGTTTCGGGCTTGAATGCTCACCTGCCGTAACACTTGGGTTCAAAAGCAACAGACAGGATGTTAGCGCGATTTCCATATCTCGTTGCGGGCACAATAGTGGCGGATCATGCCTCTTTATGAGCGCGTCCCTGTCAGAAATCCAAATCCCGTCGCACAGCAAACTTCGGCACAAGAACGAGTCCTTCCGCGTAGTCAACGCGCTCTCCGCGATCTCAAACCCGGCACGACGCGCATGATGGACGCACTGACTCAAACGATCGGAACCTTCGACGCGGGTCAAACTCCACTGCTCATCGCAATCTTCCTCTTCGCCGCTATCGTGAAAGGTTTCCTTGGCATCGGCCTCCCCGCCGCCTCCATGGCCTTCCTCACGCTGATCATGCCCCCCACGGAAGCGATCCCACTCCTCTGGCTCTCCATCCTCGCCACCAATTCCCTGCAATTCATTCATGCACCCAACAAACTCGACATCGCGCGCGAATACTGGCTTTTTGCGCTGGCCATCATGGTGTTTATCTTCGCCACGTCCATGTTCATCGCCGACTATCCCACCGCGCTACTGACCGTGGCCATTGGCTTTGCTATGGTGATCTTCTCGCTGAATATTCTCTTGGGTATCAAACTGCGCATCGGCCCTGGGCGAGGCTGGCACCTGGGCTTCGGCGCGCTATCGGGCACGTTGGGCGGGATCAGTTCGATCTGGTCGCCCACTGTGGCGATGTACCTGGTCGCCCGCGACGTTTCTAAAGAACGCTTCATCGGCGCGACCGGTTTTCTATTCCTCGCCGGCGTCCTGCCGCTTGGCGCCGGTCAACTGGTCGCGGGTGTGCTGACCCTGCCGGTCTTCATCAAGTCATTCTTCGCGCTGCTGGTTGTGCTGGTGGGCTTCCGCATCGGCGAACTCCTCCGCGACCGCGTCAGTCAGGAACTCTTTCGCAAGGCCGTGCTCATCGCTTTCCTGCTCATGGGTCTGCGCCTCATCTATATCGGGCTGACCTGAGGCGCTTCATCTTTCCGGAAATACTCCCGCCGGAGGCTAGAAGTCTTATGCCTTCCCATGCAGCATCTCATTCAAATAAAGCCGCTGTATCTTCCCCGATGGCCCTTTCGGCAGCTCCGGCAAAATATGCACGCAATCAGGTGACTTGAACTTGCCCACCCGCGACACGCACAGCGCGCGCAACTCCTCCGCCGTGGCGTGCGACGTCTCATTCAACCGCACCGCCGCCTCAACCCGTTCGCCATACTGGTTGCAAGGCCGCGCGAAGGCCGCCGCTTCGACCACATCCGGGTGCTCATAAAGCGCCTCATCAATCTCGCGCGGGGCGATGTTTTCGCCGCCCTTGATGATCAGTTCTTTCAGACGGCCCGTGACAAACACATACCCCTCGTCATCCATCCGCCCCAGATCACCTGTGCGCAGCCAACGCCCGTGAAACGTCCCCTCGGTCGCCTCCGGGTTACGCAGATATTCCTTCATCACATTGGGCCCACGGATCTGGATTTCCCCTTCCACCCCCCGCGCGCACTCAACGCCTGCATCATCGGCAATCCGCGCTTCATTGCTGATCGCCATCCCCGCCGACCCGATCTTGTGGCGGGCAGGGTCGAGCGGGTTCACAAGGCACTGCGCCGCCGTTTCCGTCAGGCCCAGCGATTCCACGATCGCCAGCCCGAAGCGGTCCTGAAATGCCCGCTGCGTCTCAATCGCCAGCGCGGATGAGGCAGAGCGTGCAAACCGCAATTGCGCTTTGAGCGCAGCGCCGGGTTCTGCCGCGCCGTGCAGCAGGTGGCTGATGATTGTTGGGACAACCGAAAACCATGTGATGTCGCCATCTTCGGCATGGCTCCAGAACCGGCTCGCTGAGAATTTGGACACCATCGCCAGCGACCCGCCCGACACGAGCGCGCCAATCACCGTCACGCAAAGCCCGTTGATATGGTAAAAGGGCAGCACGCCCATACCTCGATCTTTGGGCGTCAACTCATGCGCCACGCTGACCGTCCAACCGCCCGCGAGCAGGCTCGCTTGCGTATGTACCACGCCCTTTGGCCGCCCTGTCGTGCCAGAGGTATACATCAGCAACGCATCGTCATCGACGCTCACGTCATGCAGCGGTGCCCGTGACCCAGTGGCGATATAGAGCGCAAGGCTCGCGGGCCGCACCCTCTCGAACATCTCCAACTGGTCATCATGCACAAACGCCACCCGCGCCTTTGAGTGCTCCATCGCATAGCCAAGCGCGTCCGGCCCGGCGGCGAGGTTGAGCATGGTCACCCGGAACCCGCCATAGAGGGCCGCAAAAAGCGCCTTCACGCCCGGGAGCCCGTTGGTGTGCATCACCGCGACGCTTTCGCCCCTGGCGATGCCCTGCGCGGTCAGATCACCCGCGACCTCGACACAATGCGCGCGCAGGTCTTCCCACATGAGTTGCTGACCGGTTTCAGGGAACACGAACCCCACACCACCCGCCTCCGCCCGCGCGTCGATCCAGTCACGCAGCGTGCCCTTGGGCGGGGTCTTGGGGTCAAACTTCACTGGCCTGCCGTGCCCCAGTAGTCGTTGAAAATCTCTTCCAGCGTCGGCTCCCGCGCCGGGATTTCGCGGACGATCTTGGTCGATTGCAGGAAGTGGCGGTAATTCACGTTTTCATTGACAGAATTGCCGCCCCACGTGCCGCATCCCATGGACAGGGAAAACGGCATGCCATTGGTGAAGGACCCACCCGTGGCGAAGGTATGCGCCTGATTGACGATCACCCGGCTTGTGGGAATCTTGGTGGCCAGCACCATTGGGCGGTCAGAGGTCGTGGTGTGCAGCCCGACGGAATGCCCCGCGCCCTGATGGCGCTGAATGGTGTCGGCTGTAGCCACCGCCGCGTCGAAATCCGCCGCCCGGTAAAGCGCCAGAACGCGGCTCAGTTTCTCACCCGACAGCGGATGATCCGGGCCGATGCCAGCGGTCGGCACGGCGACATATTCGGTGCCTTCCGGCACATCGAGGCCAAGTGCCGCGATCATCTTGTCAGCGTCCTGTGCAATCACGGACCGGTTGAGATGCCCATCCGGCCAAAGCTTCGCAATGATCCCCGCCTCATCCTCGACGACCGCACCACCCGCCTTGGCCATGGCCGCGACAAAAGCGTCATAGACCGCATCCACCACCACAACTGCATTCTCAGACGAACAGGACGTCGCGTTGTCAAAACACTTCGACGCACGGATCTTTTCAGCCGCAGCTGCCAGATCAGCGGTTTCATCCACGATCACCGTCACATTCCCCGCCCCCACAGCCACGGCAGGCGTCCCAGCCGTCTGCGCGCGATGGACGTTGTTCTGACTGCCCGTGGCCACGATCATGTCGCAACCTTCCATCAGGGCTTGGGTCTTCTCCTTTGACCCGGGTGCCGGGATCATCTGAACCAGATCCGGATCCTCGCCGATCTTGGCAAACTCTGCGTGGACAAATTCCAACAGCCGTTCCGCGCAGGCCACGCCCTTGGGCGAGGGTGCAAGCACGATGGAATTCCCGCATTTCAGCGCATTGATGATGTTATTGGCAGGCGTCGCCGCCGGGTTGGTCGACGGCACAATCGCACCCACCACGCCCTTGGCGCGGGCGATCTCGGTGATGCCCGTGCCGGGGTCATCTGAGATCACTCCAAAGGTCGCTGCCCCCTTGATGTCGCGCATCAAGCCAAGCGTCTTTCGGTGGTTCTTCGTGATTTTGTCCGGCACATTGCCAAGGCCGGTCGTTTCCACCGCCAGCTCCGCCAATTCCCGGTTCCGCGCGGGCTCCATAATGGCCCACGCCACGGCGGCGGCGGCGCGGTCATAACGCTCTTGGCTGCCGCCCGTTTCATAGCTCACCTGCGCGACGCGCGATCTTGCAATGATGTCCTTGATCATGGCTGCGCCCTCCTTGTCAGGGCGTTACACCGCCTTGTTGCTCGTTGCAAATGCCCGGTAGATGGAGGAGATCAGCGTGATCACCCCCGCAATGATCAGGACTGTGCAGATCGGGCGGGAGAAATACTCGCCCAGATCGTAATGCACCATCTGCATGCCTTGGGCGAAATTCTGTTCCCCGATCTTGCCAAGGATCAGACCCAGCACGATGCCCGGAATGGAAAAGCCCGAGCGGCGCAGCAAGTAGCCCATGATGCCAGCAAGGAACATCACCATCACATCCAACACCAGCCCTCGACTGATATAGGCCCCAACAGTCGCCAGCATCAGAATGAGCGGCGCAAGAAACTGGAACGGGATCTTCAGTAGGTTGAGGATTGTCTTCGTCTCAACCACGCCGATGATCAGGATCGACAGGTTGGCGTAGAACATGGCCGCGAATACGATCCATATCAGGTCAGGCGACAGCATGAACACCAGCGGACCGGGCTGCAGATCGTGCATCTGAAACACCGCGACCATCATCGCCGTCAGCGCGCCACCCGGCAGGCCCAGCGCCAGAAGCGGGATCATCGCCGCGCCCGTGGCCGCGTTGTTGGCCGTCTCGGCAGAAATTACGCCTTCCAGCTTGCCCTTGCCGAACTCTTCCTTGTTCTTCGACCAACGCACGGCCTCGCCATAACTCATGAACGCCGCAAGCGTCGCGCCAATGCCCGGTAGAATGCCGCAGAAGAAACCCACAAGGATCGACCGTATCACCGCCAGCTTGTGCATCCAAAGCTCCAGAAAGCTGGGAAACGCCATGGACACTTTGGGCGCTTTGTATTTGCCGCTGGCCTTCTTTTCCGCTTGCACGAAAATCTCCGAGACGGCGAAGAAGCCGAGAATAGCAGGCACGAAGGCGATGCCAGCTGCCAGATCAGGCATGCCGAAATTATAGCGATTGATACCGCCGACGGGGTCCTGCCCGATGGTGGCGATCAGCAGACCGATCAGAACCGACATCCAGCCTTTCCAGATCGTCCGCGCGCCCACAGAGGCCGCCACGATCAAGCCAAAGAAGACCAGCGCGAAAATTTCAGGCGGGCCAATGTTCTTGATTGCCCATTGGGCCAGCGGTTCGGTCGCGGCCATCATGATCAAGGCAGACGCAATGCCGCCAATCGCCGAACACAGCACGGCTGCACCCACGGCCTTGCCCGATTGACCATTTTGCGTCATCGGGTAGCCGTCAAAGCTGGTCGGTGCGTTCTCGGGCGAACCGGGGATGTTGAACAGGATCGCCGTGATCGCCCCGCCATAGGTGCCGGTGCAATAGATCACCGCAAACAGCATGACACCCTGCGCCGGCTCCAGGGCGGCGGAAAATGGCAGCAGGATCGCGGCCAGGGTCAACATGCTGACGCCCGGAATGGCGCCGAACAGCATGCCGCCGATCACCCCGAAAACGAAGATGCCGATGGTCATCGGATCGCCGAAAAGCGCCGCGGACCCTGCCAGGAAATTCTCAATCATGGTCCGGTCAGAGCCCCTGTAGCTTGGCGTTCAACGTCAGGATCCAAGCGCTGAAGTCATAGAAGGGCGACGTGTTGCCCTGCGGCAGTGGCGCGTTCAGAATCACCAGAAAGAGCCCGATGAAGATGACGTAGATCACGCATGTCATGATCAGGATCGGCTTCCAACGGTGTTCGCCGAACAGCCAGATGATCGCGGCGATAAAGAAGGGCGCGCTGGCATAGATGCCCACGGGTTTCAGCAGATAGGCAAACAGAAACGGGGTGAGCAGGACAGCCACCATGCGGGGCAGGGTGCCGGGTTCCGACAAATCGACGTCATCATCGTTGCTTTGGCCGATGGTGCCCTGAGAGGCCCCGCCGTTTTTATACTGAAACCACAGGTTGCCCAGTGTCGCGATCAAAAGCAGCCCGATCACCACGCGCGGCCAGGCGGTTGCGCCAAAAATGTAGATTTCAATCGTCTGGTTGAATTCGAACGAAAAGCCGTAGAACACGGCCACGATCAGCAGGAATATCCCGAATTCAATCCACGATCCACGCGTCAGACGGCCCACGGTGCTGCCCTCCCCCGATATAAGCAAAAGCGTGGCGCCCGGGGGCACCACGCCAAAAGCCTGCGTTCAGGCTTATTTCACTTCCAGACCCATGGCCTGATAGACTTCGCGATACTGATCGATAGACCGCGTGATCAGCTCCTTGGAGCCGTCCGTGTCGCGGTAGCTGTCGATGACAGTCATGAATTTGCTTTCATTGAACGCTTGATAGCTGTCTTCGCAATACCCGCGCTGGAACGCCCATTGCAGCCACTCCACCCGATCAGCAGGCGCATCCTTGTGCACATAGAAACCACGGAAACGCAGCAGCGGATCGAAATCCAAACCGGCCTCACGGTGTGTTGGCGTATCGGCGAACGCATCGGGGCGTTCATCAAAGATCGTCAAGATCGGCTTGAACTGACCCGCATCAAGGAAGTTGCGCACGTCGCCCGGCTGTTCAAAGAGCGCATCCACCTGACCGCCCAACAACGCACCGTAACGCGGCGCGCCCTTGTCGAAGGAGATCTGCTGAATTTCCATGCCGGTCGCGTCGGTGATGAACTTCATCGTCACCCGCTCCATGGAGCCTTCCTTGGACACGTTGGCGATGGTGGCCTTGCCGTCCTGCGCCTTCACCCATTCCACGAAAGACGCCCAATCGGTGTAGCGGTCCTCATCCGTGCGGATGTAAATCTGGCTGAAGGTCACCTGAGAGGTCACCAGCGGGATCAGATCCTCGGCCGGGTTCGGCAGGCTGCTGTCCAGCGCATGGGCAGAGGACGCATCATCGATATGCTCCAGAACGTTGTAGCCATCTGCGGGCGCTGCCATGTAGGCCGTCATGCCCACGGTGCCCGATCCGCCGGGTTTGTGGTCACGGTTGATCGGCACGCCGGTCAGTTCCGTCACAGCCTCGGCCATGGCCGCTGCCACCTGACCCGATCCCCCTGCGGGGCCGTATGGTACAATCATGGTCAGGGCGCGTTCCGGAAAGCCACCGGGCTTGTCCATCGAAGCCTCAGGGCGCTTGCATTCAAAAGACATCGCGCTGCCAGCGGTCGCCATTACGGCGACAACGGCCACCGTTCCAAAGAATGATTTCATTTTATTCCTCCCAGGTCTTTCCCACGCTTCATTCCTCCCGCGCGGATATTTTTGTAAGTCAGGCACCAGAGTTAGCGTTAAACAACACTGCGGCAACTTGACGTACCCGCACATTGGTATTGAACGAAATCCGATCTGTCTAGCAGGGTCTATGGGCTTGTTTACATACGGTTACGTAGGTTGCGGCGGCGCGTAAGCTCATTTCGCCGATCGTCCGATTGCGGCAAGTCGGTTGCACGCTTGATGGCAAAGACTTCAACCTGCTGGCTCAACCCGCGCACATCGACATGCTGGCTCTCCATCCCGTCGCCTTGAAGACCCGCAGCATCCATCGTCGTCCGGGACAGGATAATCTGAACCGCGAGCGACTTCGTCAGCCCTTCAAGGCGGCTGGCGGTGTTCACCGTTTCGCCCAAGGCAGTGATCCGCGCGGCAGCACCCGTGCGGTCACCTGCGCCAATGCGGCCAAGAACCACCGGGCCGGTATTCATCCCGATGCCGATCTGCAAAGGCGCGGGCAATTCATCGCGCAGGCTTTGGTTCAGCGCATCCAGCACGCCGCCCATGGCCCGTGCCGCGCGGATCGCATGGGTGGCGCTGTCCTTGGTGGAACTTTCCATCCCGAAGATCGCCATGATCCCATCGCCCATGAATTTGTCGACGAACCCGCCTTCATCCTGAATGGCCTCTGCCATGCGGCCCAGAAATTGATTGAGCAGGAACACCACATCATAGGACAGTTTGCCTTCGGACATCTTTGTAAAGCCGCGTAGATCGCAAAAGAGGATCGTCGCCTCTTGTTCCACACCCCAGTGATAGCGATCGTTGACCGCCCCGCGCACGGCCTCCACATGGCCGGGCATGAGGGTGGAAATGGTCAGGCTGTCCTTGGGGCGCAATTGACAGGCCAGGCGCACATGATCAGGGGCGGCGATCCGTTCCAGAACGCGGGCTTCGGTATCCGAGGGCGGTGGCAAGCTTTCATGCCCCTCGACCACCCGAATGCGGCAGGTCGAACAACGCGCCCGCCCCCCACAGACCGACGCGTGGGGGATACGGTTGATGCGGCTGACATCCAGCACCGACAGCCCTTTGGACGCCGCAACGCGCCGCCCATCGGCATAGGTCACGACCACGCGTTTCGACAGCCGTTGCGCCAAGAGCAGCGAAAGCCACGCCGCCACCGCCACCCCAAGGATCACGTAATAGATCATGTTTGAGGTCTCAAGCACCGACAGAAAGGTCCTGTATTGCTCGGGCGTCGAAGGGTTTCGGGTGATGGTCGGGGCCATCGCGCTGACCCGCCCTGCGGTGACATAGCCCGCATAGGCAAGCGCCGGAATGGCCACCGCCAGCGCGTTCCAGACCCAGAACCACTGCCGATACCATGCCCGGCTGCTCAGCCAGTGATGCATGCCGATACAGCCATGAACCCACACCAGCGTCATCAGAAAGACCTGATTGACCGCCTCCCCGGGCCACATGGCCCAGATCACGAATTCATAATCGGCCTCAATGCCAAACATCTCTTGCGTGCCACGGGTGCCGATGACGTGGCGGATCAAAAACAGTGGGATCAACAGCCCAAAGATCAACTGCACAATATCCCGCGTCTTCAGCCGCCAAGTACGGGTACCGATGAACTTGGCCAGCCCCAGCACGAAATGCACAATCGCGGCCAAGATCAGAATAGCGGTTCCAATGGTGCTTTGCGTGACCGCGACCCGAATGTCCTGCCCCACCTGCATCGCGTCAATCGACACCAAACCGAAGGCATGGTTGATGAAATGCGTGACGGCGAAGGTGAACAGGATAAGACCCGACGCGATCCGCAGTTCCGGCACGAAGGTGCGCCGAAGCGTCGCCCGATCGTGGATGGGATGGTCAGCAGTATCCAAGTCCGTCCTTATTCCTCTTGCCTCAAACCCAAATCACCGGCAGGCGCGGCTTCAATCCGTGCTGTAGCGCGCGACGAAGTTCCGCAGCACCATCTCGGGCGCGAAGACGTCTGCCGCGCGACACATCTCGATCAGGCTGTCCGCATCCTCAGGCGGGAAGTATCCCTTGTCGCGGTAAATCCGGATGCGCGTTTCAAACCCATCCGCGTCGGCCTCTGGGTGAAATTGCGTGGCGTAGACATTGTCGCGGTATTTGAACATCTGGAACGGACAGACGTCAGACCGCACCAGATGGCGGCACCCGTCTGGCAGGGATTGCAACGCCTCCTTGTGGCCCACGAACGCGGAAAACGCGGTGGGTACACCATCCAGCAGCGGATCATCCTTGCCATCTGACGTCACTTCACAATCCGACGTGCCCACCGGCTCACCATAGGCGCGCTTGCTCACATCCCCGCCCAGATGCTTGCCCAGAATGCCGATCCCGTAGCAACACCCAAGGAACGGCTTATCGGTCTCCGTCACCGCCGGCATCAGGCCCAAGACCTGGCTCTCAATGCGCGCCTCGACCTCAGACTTCTCCTCAGGCTCGTCACTCACGCAGCCGGGGCCGCCGCCCACGATCACGCCGGAATAATCGTCCAACGCCACATCGCCCAGATCCTCCTGATCCAGTCGCACCCGCCGGACCACGTCGCCTTCCAGCCCGCCCTTGCGCAAAATCGCCTCGAACTCGCTGTCAGAGGCTTCCGTCTCCGGCCTCAGCTGCAGGATCAAAAAGGGCTTCATATCTGTGGCATCCTTCCAAACATGCACACTTGCCTGACGGCTTTGCACGCTATCGTCAAGCCCACCACCGCTTGACCCCGCCCCGCAATCCAATAGGCTGTGGCCCGGGCCCATTTCGCATCAAATTCAAGGAAAACCACCATGGTTCAGCGCCTTCACCTCGTCTTCGGTGGCGAGCTTCAGGATGTCAGCCGCAATGTCTTCAAAAGTGTCGAAGACCTGCATGTCGTGGGTATCTTCCCAGACTATGACAGCGCCTATGCCGCCTGGAAAGGGGAGGCCCAGCGCACCGTCGACAACGCCAATATGCGCTATTTCATCGCCCATATTCACCGTCTTCGCGATGAAGAGGCAGAGACGTCCCCAACCGAAGAACTGGGCTAGGGCATAGCGTTGGGCAAGGCGGCAAACAAGAGCGCGGCCACGGCGGCAAGCTCCGACCAGAGCTCGCGGTCAGAGGGCGAACTCGTCTGGTGCCATGCCGCCGATGCCGCCCATATCGGAATTGCCCATCGCCTCGCCGAAAAGTTGAAGCAGGACAGGCCCGGCATGCAGCTTCTGGTCACCCTGCCCGAGGGCGTGGACGCCCCTGACCGCCGCCATGACTATGTCTTCTACGCCCATCTTCCCAATGAATCTGTCGGTGCCACGCGCAGTTTTCTGGAAAACTGGCGGCCCGATGTCTGCGTCTGGACAGCCGGGGATGTGCGCCCTTTTCTGTTGTCGCAGGCCTCCAAAGAGGACATTCCACTTTATCTTGTGGACGCTATGGATAAACGCCTCACCGGATTGGGCTGGCGCTGGCTTCCCAACGGGCAGCGCGCCGCGTTCAAACTGTTCGATGCGATCATGGCCCGGGATAAAGCCACTGAACATCTTCTGCGCCACCGAATGGGCGTTGCAGCAGATCACGTATCTGTTGGCGGCCCGCTCTGGCAGGGATCGCGCCCTATGCGCTGCAATGAAGATGAACGTGACGAACTGGGCAGGCTTCTGTTGGGTCGGCCTGTGTGGCTCGGGGCCCATCTGGTGCAGGAAGAGATCGCGACCATTCTGGCAGCCCATCTCGACATTATGCGCCTATCGCACCGGATGGTTTTAATCTTGTCTTTGTCCAAACTTTCTGACGCGCCTTTTGCCAAACAGGCGCTGGAAGATGCCGGGTTACGCTACGTCGATTGGACCGCCGGAGAGGTGCCCAACGAAACCACCCAGGTCATCCTGAGCGATGATCCTGGCGATCTGGGCCTGTGGTACCGACTGGCACCGATCAGCTTCATGGGGTCATCGCTGAACCAAGGGACCTATGGCAGCGACCCCAATGAGCCCGCCGCGCACGGTTCCGCCATTCTCTATGGCCCTAATGTACGCAGCTATCTGGAAACCTATTCCCGCTTCGCCGAGGTGGGCGCGGCGCGCATTGTTCGGGACGCGAGCACTCTGGCGGCGGCCGTGCAACGGATCATCCCGCCCGATCAGTCGGCAGCCATGGCCCATGCAGCCTGGGATGTGGCCACCCAAAGCGCTGCCGTAATGGACCGAGTTGTCGAAATGATTCAGGACGCGCTCGACCGGCGCAAGGCCAGCTGATGCGCGCGCCGCTCTTCTGGTCCACCCCGCCCGACCGGCCCGCCTGGCAGGCACGGCTGCTGTCACCTTTGGGCGCGATCTACGCCCACGCCACCGCGCGCCGCGTGAAGGCCGAACCTGAGTATCGCGCGCCCGTGCCGGTCATCTGCGTCGGCAACCTGAACGCAGGCGGTACCGGCAAAACCCCCGTGGTCATCGCGCTGATGCAACGTCTCATGGATCAAGGTCGCAAACCCGTCGTGATCTCCCGTGGATATGGCGGACGGCTCACCGTCCCAACACAGGTCAATCCGCGCGACCACAGCGCCGCGGACGTGGGCGATGAACCTCTCCTGCTCGCCGCTTTCGGCCCTGTCATCATCGGCCAAGACCGCGCCGCCGCTGCCCGTGCGGGCGTAAAGACCGGGGCGGAGGTGCTGATCATGGATGACGGGTTTCAAAACCCGGCCTTGGCCAAGGATCTCTCCATCATCGTGGTGGATGCCGTCACAGGTTTCGGCAACGGCAAATGCATCCCCGCCGGCCCCCTTCGCGAACCCGTGGCCGCAGGTCTTGCGCGCGCCGACATCGTTCTGTCCATCGGAGAGGCGCAGGCACAGCAAAGCTTCAAGGAAACCTGGCGCCATGCGCTTGGCGCCTTGCCCCATGTCACCGCTTGGTTCGCACCACTTGAAACAGGCATGGATTGGTCCGACACACGCGCTCTGGCCTTCGCGGGCATCGGCCGCCCGGAAAAGTTCTTCAACACGCTGCGGGGTTTGGGTGTTGATCTGGCCCGCGCCGAGGCGCTGGAAGATCACCAACCGCTGACGCCCGCCCTGATGACCCGGCTGGAGGCGGAGGCGAAGCTTCTCGGCGCACAGCTCGTCACAACGGAAAAAGACGCGGTGCGCCTGCCCCGCGACTTTCAGCAAAAGGTCGTCACACTGCCTGTTCGGCTGGAAATCGAAGACTGGAGCGAACTGGATCAGGCGCTCTGATCAGTTCAACTTGCCTTCGATGATCTCTTTCAACTGGGGATAGGCCATGTTTTCGTACTTGGTCCCGTTGATCAACAGGGTGGGCGTAGAGTTGACCCCGTCGGCCTCGCTGTTTTCCTGATACACCGCCACCAGCGCCTGCGCATGGTCACGATCGGTCAGGCAGGCATCCAGTTCATCCTCGGACAGGCCCGCCACCTTGCCAATCTTGCGCAGCCGATCGGCCACGCCTGCATCGGTGCCATCGCCGATCCATTCGCGCTGATCCGCGTAGATCATGTCTGAAATTCCGAAGAATCGCTCCGGGCCGCCGCAGCGTGCCACCATCGAGGCCCACAGTCCAAACTTGTCGAAATACACATCCCGGTAAATGAACCGCACCTTGCCCGTGTCTATAAAGTCCGCCTTCAGATCCTTGAACTGATTGGCGTGAAAGCTCGCACAATGGGGGCAGGTGAAAGACGCGTATTCGATGAACGTCACGGGCGCGTTTTCATCGCCCATGGCCATTTCCTTGACCACGGAGGTGTCGATCTCCGTATCCTGCGCCCAAGCAAAACCGGTCAATCCCGTGCTCATCAACATGGCACCACCCAGTATCTTCAGGCTGTCGCGTCGTTTCATCTGTGTCATCTTTCTCAATCTCACTTCTTGTTCTTCAGGAAGTTCTGCGCCAACGCCTCAAGCGCTTCGCGCAATCCTTCGTCATCTACATCCTCGGCCATCACGCTCGCCTGTTTGCGGGTGAGGTCATCAACAGGTTTTCCCTCGGAAGGTTTGGTCGTGAACTGCGCCTGACCTTCGGCAAACCCGGTGGCCGATGTCTGGGTCAGCCGCACTTTTGAAACGGCGTTGTACCCATAGGCCGCATTCACCTTTGCGCGCAGCTTATCCTTTTGCATTTCCAACATTGGGGCCTGCGCGCCGGTGGTCAAAACCGTCAGCGTCGCGCCCAGCCCCTGACACCCATAGCTGATCTCAACCGGGCGCGAAATGGCGGCAATCTCTTCGCCCACAATCTCCGCCCAATGGGTCACGACCCGGCTTACGGCAAAGCCACGGCTTTCCGTCGCCTTGCGAATCCGCTGTGACAGCAGTTTTCCGCTGCGTTTGAAGCCAAAAGTTGTGCCTTGATGCGCTGGCAAGGCTGACCTCCCGGGTTGTTTGCACTAACTTAATACGTGGACACATGAATAACAGCCCCTCACGAAACGGTGCAGCGATAACAGATGCGTGACGTAGAGACGCAACATTTGCTGGAATGGTACGACAGGCACCACCGCGTGCTGCCCTGGCGCGTGGGCCCGGATCAATTGGCGTCCGGTCAGCGGCCCGATCCTTACCGCGTCTGGCTGTCGGAGATTATGCTGCAACAAACCACTGTCGCTGCGGTTAAATCCTATTACGAACGCTTCACCTCGCTCTGGCCCACCGTGACCGATCTGGCGAATGCAGAAGACGCTGATGTGATGGGTGAATGGGCCGGGCTTGGTTATTACGCCCGCGCCCGCAACCTGCTGAAATGTGCCCGGGTCGTGGCCTTTGAGATGGACGGCGTTTTTCCTGACACGCGCGATGGGCTGCAGGCGTTGCCCGGCATCGGCCCCTACACGGCCGGCGCGATTTCCGCCATCGCCTTCGGCGCGCCGGAAGTGGTGGTCGACGGCAATGTCGAACGGGTCATGAGCCGGGTCTTCAATATCCACACACCCCTGCCCGCCGCGAAACCGGAACTCACCGAAGTGGCCCGCGACCTGACCCCCAATGACCGCCCCGGCGACTACGCCCAAGCCGTGATGGATCTGGGCGCCACCATCTGCACGCCCAAGAACCCCGCCTGCGGCATCTGCCCGTGGCAAACGCCTTGCGTCGCCCGCTCCGAAGGGGTGCAGGCCGATCTTCCGCGCAAGGCGCCCAAGAAACCCAAACCCACCCGCCTCGGCATCGCCTATGTCGCCCGCCGCGCGGATGGCGCCTGGCTTCTGGAACATAGGCCCGACAAGGGCCTTCTAGGCGGCATGCTCGGCTGGCCCGGCAGTGATTGGAACGATACGCCCGAACCCGCGCCCCCCATCGCGGCCGACTGGCAGGATCTGGGCGAAGAAGCCCGCCACACCTTCACCCATTTTCACCTGAAACTGAGGGTTGAGGTGGCTTATCTGCCCATGGACGCCATGCCGGCCCGGGGGCATTTCGTCGCAAATGGGGAGTTTAGGCCCTCCAACTTGCCCACGCTCATGCGAAAGGTCTTTGACTTGGCGCGGGATCGCTTGGAAAATGCCACAAATCCACGTTAGCCGAAGAGCAATTGCAAAGACCGTGGGACCTTGAGGAGCACCGCTCATGATACCTGCAAATCAAGTCGCAAGGATTCAAAACGCCATCCCCTTCTGGATGTCGCTTTTCCTTGTGCCCGTCGCATGGTTCAGCGCGGTCACAGGCGGCTGGGCGGTGATCCTTCTGCCAATTTGCACCTGGTATCTCTTTTCCATCCTTGATGCGCTTTTGGGCCTCAACACCGAAAACGCCGATCCCGACACCACGGACGATCAGCTCAACTGGTACAAACTGATCACCCATGTCTGGGCGCCGGTGCAGTTCTGCGTACTCTTCGGCATGATCTGGTACGCGACGGGGCCGGGGGATGCGCATCTGGGCCCTGTTGAGACGATCCTGCTTTTCTTCGGCGTCGGCGTGATCACCGGCACGGTCGGCATCAACTATTCTCACGAACTGATGCACCAGAAAGACAAGCGTGAACGCTTCCTGGGTGACGTGCTGCTGTCCATGGTGCTCTATTCCCATTTCCGGTCTGAGCACCTGCTGGTCCATCACCGGTATGTCGGCACACCGAAGGACCCGGTCTCGGCCCGCTTCAACGAAGGCTTCTACCGCTATTTCCCCCGCGTCGTTCGCGAATGCTTTGTCTCGGCCTTCCGGGCCGAAGCCGCGATGCTGCGGCGGAAAGACAAGGAATGGACAGACCTCTCCAACCCCTTTTTCCGCTACTGGGCGCTGCAAGCGTTCATGCTGATCCTCGCGATCGCAATCGGCGGGGTGGAGGGTCTGGCGCTTTTCCTCTGGCAGGCCTTTGTCGCGATCTGGCAGCTGGAGATCACCAATTACGTCGAACACTACGGCCTGACGCGGAAACATCTGGGGGGCGGCAAATACGAATACGTGCAACCGCGCCACAGCTGGAACGCGGCACAGAAGGCCTCAAACTGGCTGCTGATCAACCTGCAGCGCCATTCCGATCACCACTTCAAACCCGACCGGCGCTTCCCGCTTCTGCAGAACTACGAAGAAGATGAGGCGCCCCAGCTGCCCCACGGCTACCCGATCATGACGATGGCCGCCATGGCCCCACCGCTCTGGCGCAAGATCATGAACCCCCGTGTGCGGCGGTGGCGCGAAATGTACTATCCGGAAGTCACCGATTGGCTGCCCTACAACAAGGCCACCAACCCGATGCCTCGCTGATTGGCCGCCCGCAGGCTCCTCTCAATCATCAACAGTCTCTCGGCGACGCTCATTCATACTGGACAATTACCGACAGGAAATCTTCGTCGCTGATCACGGCCGTATGGTGGCCCTTGCCGTGCTTGTCTTCCATGTGCCAGACATCGCCGGGGCCAATCTCCCGCGCCTCCCCATCGCTTGCCGTGACGCGCACTTTGCCACTCAGGCAAATCAGTTTCTGGGCAACAGGCGTTGGATGGATCGGCTCATCCCAGCCCGACCGCAAACGCAAAAACATGGTCTGCGTCACGGGTTCTGGCGGTGAGATTTCAATCGCCTTGGCCGGAGGCGCAAACACTTTCTCTTCCAGAGAGACCTCCACATCTGCCCAATGGCTTTCGCCAGCCGCGTCCGAACAAAGCCGATGAAATCGCATGCGCTTCTCCCCCGTATGATCGGTCGTTCAATGACCGAACCCGATACACCCGTTCCAAAATGGCCCGAACCGGCCTGAATGGCCATCCAACATCTCACAGACGAAGAAGGCCCCCACTGATCCAGCGGGGGCCTTCATTCCAGAACTTAATAGGTTTTACTCGGCCGGTGTTGCCACGGCCTTGTTCTTCCCTTTGATCGGCGCCCAAATCTTCTTGTTCGTCAGATAGAGAAGCACCGAAAGCACGCTTAGCAGGATGAACCCGACAAGGCCGGAGAACTTCCGATCCGTCATCTTGGGTTCCGCCGTCCACATCAAAAAGGCCGCAACATCCTTGGCGATGCTGCTCAGGTCGTTGGCGTGGCCATCGTTGAAGTCCACATCCTCACCCCAAAGCGGGGGTGCCATGGAAATCCAGCCGCCCGGAAACGCCTTGTTCTCATAAAGGATAACGCCGGCCTCTTCCTTTTCCTCACCGGTATAGCCGGTCAGGAGAGAGTAGATGTATTCCGGGCCGCCCATGCCTTTGACAAGCTGGTTGATACCCGTGCCATGCGGTCCGCTGAAGCCCGCGCGCGCCTTCGCCATCAGGCTCAGGTCCGGCGCGTTTTCGAGCAGGCTTTCAGGAAAGTGATCCGTCGGCTTCGCTGGACGCCAATCATCAAGCTCCGCGTCGTAGACCTCATAGAACTCCGCATAGGCGCGCATCTGATCTTCCGGCAGGTGCGGCCCACCGGGATCAGACAGCGTGCGGATCGGCACGTATTTCAAACCATGGCAGGAGCCGCAGATCTCTGTGTAGACCTGCAAGCCGCGCTGCAGCTGGTTTTCGTCAAAAGTGCCAAACGGCCCTTCGAAGGAGAACTGAATATCCTTCACCTCTCCTGCGCCACCAGCGGCCAGCGCGGCTGTGCCTGTCAGGCACAGCGCTGCTGCTGCGGAAAGTGCGATACGTTTCAACATGTTTCGTCCCTTCCTTATTCTGCCGGTGTTTCCACGGCGCCACCGCCATCGGATACGGATTTGCCGTAGTGGGCTTTGAAATCCTCTTCGATGGTTTCGGGCTGTTCCTGCGGCTTCTCGATCACGCCAAGCAAGGGCAGGATCACCATGAAGTAACCGAACCAATAGGTCGCCCCGATCAGACAGATCGCCGGGTACCAGCCTTCGGCAGGCATCGCGCCGACCCACGTCAGCAAGATAAAGTCTGCCACAAGGATCCAGAACGCGATCTTGAACATCGGACGATACCGGCCGGACCGGACCGAGGATGTATCAAGCCACGGCGCCAGCGCCATGATGGCAATCGCACCAAACATGGCCAGAACCCCGAAGAACTTACCGTCAACGATGCCACCGGTCAGGAAGTTCGCGGCGATCACGATCCACACCGTGTCATCAAAGCCCCGCAGGATCGCGTAGAACGGCAGGAAGTACCATTCCGGAACAATATGCGCAGGCGTCGCAAGCGCGTTCGCCTCAATATAGTTGTCCGGGTGGCCCAGGTAGTTCGGCATGAAGCCCACGATGGCAAAGAACACCGCCATGATCAGTGCCAGCGCGAACAGGTCCTTGATCACAAAGTAGGGCCAGAACGGCAGCGTGTCCTTCTCTGCATCCTCTTTCGACGTGCGGCGCACTTCCACCCCGGTCGGGTTGTTGTTGCCCGTGGTGTGAAAGGCCCAGATGTGCACGATCACCAGACCGGCAATCACGAAGGGCAGCAGGTAATGCAGGCTGAAGAAACGGTTCAGCGTGGCGTTGTCCACAGCAGGTCCGCCCAGCAGCCAAGTCTGGATGGCTTCCCCCACGAACGGGATCGCACCGAAGAGGCCGGTGATCACGGTCGCACCCCAGAAAGACATCTGGCCCCAGGGCAGAACATACCCCATGAACGCGGTGCCCATCATCAGGACGAAGATCAGGATGCCGATGATCCAGGTGACCTCACGCGGTTCCTTGTAAGACCCGTAATAAAGGCCCCGGAAGATATGCGCATAGACCGCGACGAAGAATAGCGACGCGCCATTCTGGTGCAGATAGCGCAGCATATGGCCGCCATTCACGTTGCGCATGATATGCTCAACACTGGCAAAGGCCAGATCGACATGCGGCGTATAATGCATTGCCAGAACAATGCCGGTGACGATTTGCAACGCCAGGCAGAAGGTCAGGACGATGCCCCAAATCCACATCCAGTTCAGGTTCTTGGGTGTGGGGATCATCAATGTGTCATAGAGCAGGCCTACGACGGGAAGGCGGCGGTGCAGCCACTTTTCGCCCCCGGTGACCGGTTCATAATGATCGTGTGGAATTCCAGCCATGGTTTTCCCCCTTAGCCCAGAACGATTGTTGTAGCGTCTTCCCACCGTGCCGGCGGCACAGGTAGGTTTTCAGGCGCGGGACCCTTACGGATGCGGCCTGACAGATCGTAGTGCGAGCCGTGGCAGGGGCAGAACCAACCGCCAAATTCGCCAGCATCGGCAAGCGGCACACAGACCTAATGCGTGCACACGCCGATCTGAACGATCCATGCGCCTTCTGCTTCGCCTTCGGGCGAAGGCATCACGCTGTTTGCATCCGTTGCCGGGGCATCCGGG
>JBCCCZ010000016.1:0-31294 GCA_039033255.1 Pseudomonadota bacterium | reverse complement strand
CGGCAGAACGACTTCCCAGCAGAGCTGTGGCAGGAGATGGGCGAGCTGGGGCTGCTGGGCATCACCATTCCGGAGACCTATGGCGGCGCGGATATGGGGTATCTGGCGCATACCGTGGCGATTGAGGAGGTGGCGCGGGCGTCGGCTTCTGTGTCACTGAGCTATGGCGCGCATTCCAACCTCTGTGTGAACCAGATCAAGCTGAACGGGACGGAAGATCAGAAGGCGCGCTTTCTGCCGGGCCTTGTGTCCGGCGCGCATGTGGGCGCGCTGGCCATGTCGGAGGCGGGCGCGGGCAGCGACGTGGTGTCGATGAAACTGGAGGCGCAGAAGCGAAATGATCATTATCGGTTGAACGGCACCAAGTACTGGATCACCAATGGGCCGGATGCCGATACGCTGGTCGTGTATGCGAAGACCGACCCGGAAGGTGGATCGAAGGGGATCACCGCCTTTCTCATTGAAAAGACAATGAAAGGCTTCTCGACCTCGCCCCATTTCGACAAGTTGGGGATGCGCGGGTCGAACACTGCAGAGTTGATTTTCGAGGATGTGGAAGTGCCGTTCGAGAACGTGCTGGGCGAAGAAGGCCGGGGCGTGCAGGTGCTGATGTCGGGGCTCGATTACGAACGCGTCGTGCTGGCGGGCATCGGGCTTGGGATCATGGCGGCCTGTCTGGATGAGATCATGCCCTATCTGGCGGGGCGCAAGCAGTTTGGCAAACCCATCGGGTCCTTTCAACTGATGCAGGGCAAGATTGCCGATATGTACACCGCGATGAATTCCGCGCGGGCCTATGTCTATGAGGTCGCCAAGGCCTGTGACCGGGGCGAGGTCACGCGCCAGGACGCCGCTGCCTGCTGTCTCTATGCCAGTGAGCAGGCCATGATCCAGGCCCATCAGGCAGTGCAGGCGATGGGGGGTGCGGGCTTCCTGAGTGACAGCCCGGTCAGCCGGATTTTCCGCGACGCCAAGCTGATGGAAATCGGCGCGGGCACGTCGGAGATCCGCCGCATGCTGGTGGGCCGCGAGATGATGGGGGCGATGACATGAGGGCATTGATTTTACTGGGCGTATTGGCCTCACCTGTGGCGGCGCAGGAATTGGTTTTTTCGCCTACGGCGACGCAAACCTGTCTGGGACTTGCGGCAGATTACACGACGAAGCGTGCCTGTGTCGGCATGTCGGCACGGGCCTGCATGGAAGATACGCCCGGCGGGTATTCGACCGTCGCGATGGGCGGGTGTTTTGAGGCGGAGCTTGAATTTTGGGACGCCACGCTCAACGCGACGTACCAATCGGTTCTGGCCTCCGCACAGCGCGCGGGGCCGGGCGAAGTGGAGGCGTTGCGCAATGTTCAGCGCGCCTGGATCCCGTTCCGCGATGCCACCTGCGACTATGAATACGGGCAGTGGGGCGGTGGCACGGGCGGCGGGCCGGCGATCATTTCCTGTCTCATGCGGATGACAGGGGAACAGGCGCTTTATCTGGATTTCTCGCGGCTGGGGGAATGATGCTGACGCCCGCCACGTCATATGAGGCGCTTTGCGACGGGTTTGACTGGGCTTTGCCTGCCCGGCTCAACATGGCGGTGCAGGTCTGTGACAGCTGGGCCGAGGAAGCACCCGATCGGGTGGCGCTTGTTGATCTGAGTGCGGGTCGCGAAGAGGTGAGCTATGCCCGGCTGCGCGCCATGGCGGATGCGCTGGCCCATGGGCTCACGGCGCGTGGGGTTGGGCGCGGTGACCGGGTGGGTGTGTTGCGAAGTCAGGATGCATGGTGTGCTGCAAGCCATATCGCGATCTGGAAAATTGGCGCGATATCAATACCTTTGTTCAAACTTTTCAAGCAGGATGCGTTAACAGGCCGGGTTCGGGACGCAGGCGCGCGCATCGTGGTGAGCGACCATGAGGGGCTTGAATTGCTGGTCGCATTGGAAGAGGTTGCGCCGCTGGTCCCTGAGGATGCGGACCTGCCCGAGGCGTTTTTTGAGACTGTGGACACCGGCTCGGAGGATCCGGCGGTCCTGATCTATACGTCTGGTACGACAGGCAGCCCCAAAGGCGCGCTGCACGCCCATCGGGTGCTAACCGGGCACCTGCCGGGGGTGGAGATGAGCCATGATTTTCTGGGCCAGCCAGAGGATTGTCTTTGGACACCGGCCGACTGGGCCTGGATTGGCGGGCTGTTTGACGTTTTGATGCCGGGCCTTGCCTTGGGCGTGCCAGTGGTGGCCACGCGGATGGCGAAATTCGACGTGGACGCATGCGCGAAGATCATCCGGGAAGGCGCTGTTCGCAATGTGTTTTTCCCTCCGACAGCATTGCGCATGCTCAAGGCTACTGACTGTCACTTGCCGGGCTTGCGATCTGTGGCGAGCGGGGGTGAGTCGCTGGGCGCTGAAATGCTGGAATGGGGGTTTAAGGCCTTCGGATTAACCATCAATGAATTCTACGGCCAGACCGAGTGCAACATGGTCGCGTCGAGTTGTCAGGCGCTCTTTCCGCCTGAGCCGGGGTGCATCGGGCGCCCGGTGCCGGGGCATGACCTAACGGTTTTGGACGACGCGGGCCAACCGACTGATGGGGAGGGCGATATTGCCGTGCGGCGTGGGTCGGCCTCGATGATGTTGGGATATTGGAACCGACCTGAGGAGACGGCAGAGAAGTTTCGCGGCGACTGGATGCTGACGGGTGATCGCGGGGTGTGGGACGGCGAACATCTGCGATTTCTGGGGCGGGAGGATGATGTGATCACATCTTCTGGCTACCGTATCGGCCCGGCGGAGATTGAGGATTGTCTGCTGAAACACCCCTCCGTGGCGACTGTGGGTGTGGTGGGCAAACCCTGCGCGTTGAGGACCGAGATTGTGAAAGCCTATGTTGTGTTGAAGCCGGGAATTGAGGCCTCCGACGCTCATGCGCGCGTCTTGCAGGACTTTGTCAAGGAACGGCTCGCAACGTATTCATATCCCAGAGAAATCGACTTTTCTGACGCCTTGCCGATGACCGTCACGGGCAAGATCATCCGCAAAGAACTGAAGGCCCGCGCGAGGGCGGAGGTGACCCCGTGAAACTGACATCCAACGTTTTGACGACCTCTGAGGAATTCCAGACCAACCGCGCGGCCCACTTGGACGCCTTGCGTGTGGTCGAAGAGGCCGCAGCGGCTGCGAGGCTGGGCGGTGGCGAGACCGCGCGGGAGCGTCATGTGGCGCGGGGGAAAATGTTGCCGCGCAGGCGAGTGGCGGCGCTCTTGGATCCGGGATCGGCGTTTCTGGAGGTGGGCGCGACAGCTGCCCATGGGCTTTATGAGGGCGCGGCGCCGGCGGCGGGTGTGGTCGCAGGTGTTGGCCGGGTAGAAGGCACCGATTGTATGATCGTGTGCAATGACGCCACGGTGAAGGGCGGCACGTACTATCCCATGACCGTCAAAAAGCACCTGCGCGCGCAGGAGATCGCGCAGCAATGTCGGCTGCCTTGTCTCTATCTGGTCGACAGCGGCGGGGCCAATCTGCCCAATCAGGATGAGGTGTTCCCGGACCGCGACCACTTTGGCCGGATCTTTTACAATCAGGCGCAGATGAGTTCTGCGGGCATTCCGCAGATCGCCGTGGTGATGGGGTCTTGCACGGCTGGCGGGGCCTATGTGCCCGCCATGTCGGATGTGACAATTATCGTGCGGGATCAGGGGACTATCTTTCTTGCGGGTCCACCGCTGGTGAAGGCTGCGACGGGGGAAGAGGTGAGTTCCGAGGACCTTGGCGGCGGGGATGTGCATACGCGTCTGTCGGGGGTCGCTGATTATCTGGCAGAGGACGATTCCCACGCACTGGCACTCGCACGGCGGGCGGTGGCGGGGCTGAATATGCGGGTGCCCGAGAGCGTGGTTTGGCAGAGCCCCGAGCCACCGGCCTATGATCCTGAGGACATTCTGGGCGTGGTGCCCGGTGGGCTGCGGACGCCCTATGATATTCGGGAGGTGATCGCGCGGGTGGTGGACGGGTCGCGCTTTGATGAGTTCAAGGCGCGGTTTGGGGAGACGCTGGTTTGCGGCTTTGCCCATGTGGAGGGCTGCCCGGTGGGGATCATCGCCAATAATGGCGTCCTGTTTTCTGAGAGTGCGCAGAAGGGGGCGCATTTCGTGGAATTGTGTTCGCAGCGGCGTATCCCATTGGTTTTCTTGCAAAATATCACCGGGTTCATGGTGGGGCAGGCCTATGAGAATGAGGGTATCGCGCGGCACGGGGCGAAGATGGTGACAGCGGTGGCGACATCTGCCGTCCCAAAAGTGACCATGGTCGTGGGCGGATCGTTTGGGGCGGGAAATTATGGCATGTGTGGAAGGGCTTATAGCCCGAACTTCATGTGGTCTTGGCCCAATTCGCGGATTTCCGTGATGGGGGGTGAACAGGCGGCGGGTGTATTGGCGACAGTAAAGCGGCAAGCTATTGAACGCAAAGGGGAAACTTGGTCGGCGGAGGAGGAGGCGACGTTCAAGCAGCCCACGATTGATATGTTCGAGGAGCAGTCGCATCCGCTCTATGCCTCGGCCCGGCTTTGGGATGACGGGGTGATTGATCCGAGAAAGACGCGGGATGTGCTCGCACTGTCGCTCAGAGCGGCGTTGAATGCCCCGATTGAGGAGACGCGGTTTGGCTTGTTTCGGATGTGAAATGGGACGTCGGTATAACGTCGGTATTGCGTCGGTATTACGTCGGTGCGCGTTGAACGGCCTGGATTTGAGTATTTTTGGCCAAAAAGAAGCAAGGGTTGGACGTGTTTGAGCGCATTCTCATTGCCAATCGAGGGGAGATCGCCTGTCGCGTGATGGAGACGGCGCGGCGGATGGGGGTGCGGTGCGTGGCGGTTTATTCCGACGCGGACCGGGGCGCGCGGCATGTGGCGATGGCCGATGAAGCCGTTCACATCGGTGGGGCGGCGCCGGCGGAGAGTTACTTGCGCGGGGACCGGATCATTGAGGCAGCGCTGGCCACGGGCGCGCAGGCGATCCATCCGGGCTATGGGTTTCTGAGTGAGAATCCGGAGTTCGTGGAGGCGGTTGAGGCGGCGGGGTTGACCTTCATTGGTCCCTCGGCGGCAGCGATCCGGGCGATGGGGCTTAAAGATGCTGCAAAGCGCGTGATGGAAGAGGCCGGGGTGCCGGTGGTGCCTGGGTATCATGGCGAGAGCCAAGATGCTGCGCGGTTGTCGGTGGAGGCCGAGAAGATCGGCTATCCAGTGCTGATCAAGGCCGTGGCGGGCGGTGGTGGCAAGGGGATGCGGCTGGTTGAGGCGGAGGGCGATTTTGCCGAGGCGCTGGAGGCGGCGCGGGGTGAGGCGCGGACGGCGTTTGGCAATGATGCGGTGCTCATTGAGAAATTCGTGGGCAAACCGCGCCATATTGAGGTGCAGGTCTTTGGTGATGGCACGCGCGCGGTGCATCTGTTTGAGCGGGATTGTTCGCTGCAGCGGCGTCATCAGAAGGTGATTGAGGAGGCCCCGGCGCCGGGCATGACGCCCCAGATGCGCGGCGCGATGGGGCAGGCGGCGGTGCGGGCGGCGGAGGCCATCGGCTATGCCGGGGCGGGGACAGTGGAGTTTATCGTCGACAGCGCCGATGGCCTGCGCGAGGACGGGTTTTTCTTCATGGAGATGAACACGCGCCTGCAGGTGGAGCATCCGGTGACGGAGGCCATCACGGGCGTCGATCTGGTGGAATGGCAGTTGCGGGTGGCCAGTGGTGAGGGGCTGCCTGTTGCGCAAGATGAGATGACGGTTACAGGCCACGCGTTCGAGGCGCGGCTTTATGCCGAAGACGTGCCGAAAGGGTTTCTGCCCGCGACAGGGCGGATTGACCATTTGAAATTTCCTCAAGGATTACGCGCGGATACGGGCGTGCGGTCCGGGGACGAGATCTCGCCTTATTATGATCCGATGATTGCCAAGCTGGTGTCGCACGGGCCCACGCGGGCGGCAGCACTGCGTCAATTGTCGGATGGGTTGCGGCGCTGTGAGGTGGCGGGCACGGTGACGAACCTCGCCTTTCTGGGCGCATTGGCAGAGCATGAGGGGTTCGCGGCGGGCGATGTGGATACCGGCCTGATTGCGCGGGATCTGGATGGGTTGGTGCAGGAGAATGCGCCCGAGCCCGAGGACATCGCCCTGGCGTTTTTGGCGGCCGATGGGCTGCTCGAGGCGGAGGGGTTCGAGACGGGATTTGCCCTCTGGCAGCCTTTGTCTCGGCCGGTGCGGCTGCGGCATGGGGCGGAAGAGATTTCCGGACGTGTGCGGAGCCTGTCGGCGGATGCGCATGATGTTGAGATCGGTGATGCCACCGTTGAGGCGCGGCGCGTTGATGGGTTTTGGTGGATTGGTGGGCAACGGGCGGCAGAGGTTGCGGTGACGCCCGAGAATGTAACGGTTTTTGCCGCCTATGGGATGCAGTTTGACCGGATTGATCCGCTGGCGCGTCAGGCCGACGTGGAAGCCGGTGCGCATCTGATCGAAGCGCCGATGCCCGGGCTTGTGAAATGGATCGGCGCGGAAGCCGGGCAGACGGTTGAGAAAGGACAGCGGCTGGCCGTGCTGGAGGCGATGAAGATGGAGCACGCGCTGCTGGCCGCCTCGGACGGGATTGTCGCCGAGGTGCTGGTGGCCGAGGGCGCGCAGGTCAGTGCCGGTGCCGCGCTTGTGCGGCTGGAGGAGGGGTGAGTGGTTCTTTTCGGCTATCGCTACAGTGTCTACACCCGCACGGTTCGGATGGTTTTGAACGTGAAGAACGCCGCCTATAGGACGGAAGAAATTGATCCTTTTGATCCAGGTGGAGCGGGAGCCGTGCAAGCGGTGCATCCGTTCGTTCGGGTGCCTGCGCTGCATGTGGGGGCGTTTGAGCTTTATGAAACGCAGGCCATTCTGGACTATCTTGAAGCCCTGATCCCGGAGCCTCGCCTGCAACCTTTGGACCCGGAGCGGGCGGCGCGGATGCGGCAGGTGATGAGCATGGCCGACAGTTATTTCTACTGGCCGCTGGTGCGGCAGACGGCGTCGCAGTATGTGTTCAACCCGGCTTTTGGTGAGCCGGTGGATGCTGCGGAATTGGCGGCGGGGATTGCGGCGGCGCCCAGGGTTTTCGACGCGCTAGAGGCGTTGGGCGGGGAAGCGTTGGTGCCCGGGGGGATGACGCTCGCTGATTGCCATCTTTGGCCGATGATGGACTACGCGTTGATGGTGCCGGAATTGGCTCAGATGGTGGCGTCGCGGGCGCATTTGGCGGCGTGGTGTGAGGCGATGTCCGCGCATCCGGCAGCGGTCGCGACAAAGCCTGACCTGGAGGCGTTGAGCGATGGCTGAGCATGTCGAGATTTTCGAGGTGGGGCCCCGCGACGGATTGCAGAACGAGGCGGAGTTTATTCCGACGGAGCGCAAGATCGCGCTGATTGATTGCCTCAGTCGCGCGGGGTTTCGGCGGATTGAGGTGGCAAGTTTTGTGAGCCCAAAATGGGTGCCGCAGATGGCGGATGGGGCCGAAGTTTTGGCCGGGATCACGCGGGCCGACGGGGTGAGCTATGCCGCGCTCACGCCCAATATGCGGGGGTTTGAGGGGGCGAAGGCGGCGGGGGCCAGTGAGGTGGCGGTGTTCGGGTCGGCCTCTGAGGGGTTTTCCAAGGCCAATATCAATGCCTCGATCAAGGAAAGTCTGGAGCGATTCCAAAGGGTTGTGGATGCTGGGCGTGCGGCGGGCCTGCCGGTGCGGGGTTATGTGTCTTGTGTGAGCGATTGCCCTTATGACGGGCCGGTCGCGCCCGAGGCCGTGGCGCGGGTGTCCGCGCGGCTTTATGAGATGGGGTGTTATGAGGTGTCATTGGGCGACACGATCGGGCAGGGCACGCCGGAGCGGATTGATGCGATGCTGCGGGCGGTGACGGATGTGGTGCCGGTGAAGCATCTGGCGGGGCATTATCATGATACAGCGGGGCGTGCGCTGGCCAATATCGAGGTGTCATTGGAGCATGGTTTGCGGGTCTTTGATGCCGCCGTGGCAGGGCTGGGCGGATGTCCGTATGCGCCGGGGGCAGCCGGGCATGTGGCGACAGAGGCGGTGCATAACCGGTTGATTTCCTTGGGCTATGAGACGGGGCTTGATGCCGGTGTGCTGGCCGAGGCATCAGGGCTTGCTGGGACCATGCGAGGGGATCATGGCTGATCTTTATCGCGGGGCGGAACGGCTGATGGGGATGAGTGACGCGGTTTGGGCGCGCCATGCCAACCCGTGGTCTTGCTACACGCGGTTCACGGTGCTGCCGCTGCTGGTCTTGGCGATTTGGTCGCGGGTCTGGGTGGGGCCGTGGGCGTGGCTGTTTGTTGCATGCGTTTTGGCGTGGAACTGGTTGAACCCGCGTGTTTTTTCGCCGCCAGCGTCGCTGGATAACTGGGCGTCTCGCGGGGTGTTGGGGGAGCGGATCTGGATCAATCGGAGGGATGACGTGCGGGCGCATCACAAGAGGTGGGCGGTGGTTTTGACCGTTCTGTCAGTGCCGGGCGTGGTGTTTTTGGGGCTTGGGTTGTGGCAGTTGCGGCTGGATTGGACGGTGTTTGGGATGGTTCTGGCGGTGCTGCCGAAGGTGTGGTTCGTGGATCGGATGGTGTGGCTCTATCAGGATTGGCTGGCCGATCAGGGCAAGGAGTTGGGCGATGTATGACACGCTGGAGCTGGTGCGCGACGGGCGAGGGGTGGTGACGCTCTGGTTGGCGCGGGAAGAGAAGCATAACGCACTCTCTGCGCAGATGATTGAGGAAGTGACCCGGGCGGCGGCGGAGCTGGGCGCGGATGACGATGTGCGGGTGGTGGTGCTGGCGGCCAGAGGCAAGAGTTTTTGCGCGGGCGGTGATCTCGGTTGGATGCGGGAGCAGTTTGAGGCGAGCCCGGAGGCGCGCGCGGCGGAGGCGACCAAGCTGGCGCGGATGTTGCAGGCGCTCAATACGCTGCCAAAGCCGCTGATCGGGCGGGTGCACGGCAATGCGTTTGGCGGCGGCGTGGGTATGGTGAGCGCGTGCGATGCGGTGATTGGGGCCGACACGGTCGAGATGGCGCTGACGGAGACGCGGCTGGGGCTCATCCCGGCGACAATTGGGCCTTATGTCTGCGCGCGCATGGGCGAAGCGCGGGCGCGGCAGGTCTTCATGTCGGGCCAAAAGATGGATGCATCGCGGGCGGTGGCGTTGGGGCTTTTGAGCCGGGCTGTGCCGGCGGACGGGCTGGATGCGGCGGTCGAGGCGGAGGTGGTGCCGTACTTGGGCTGTGCGCCGGGGGCTGTGGCGCGGTCCAAGGCGCTCTTGCGGCAATTGGGGCCTGTGATTGACGAGGCGGTGATCGCAGCGTCGATTGAAGCGCTCATTGCGGCATGGGAAGACCCCGAAGCAGCAGAGGGGATTGGCGCGTTTTTTGACAAACGTGCGCCCGGGTGGCGAAATCTTTGAAAGATTTCGGCCGCATTCTTTTAAAGAATGCGTGGGCTGCGCGTTGACGCCCCGTCTGGCGGTGATAAACCGGCGCTGAACCTCCAGGGATGTGTTTCCATGCATGTTTTCAGCGAAATTCGTGAGCTTGTGCTTTCCGCCATTGCCGATGTGCAAGGGGCGGGCGATCTGCCAGGTGATCTGGAAACGAAGGCCGTCACGGTGGAGCCTCCGCGCGATGCGGCGCATGGGGATATGGCGACCAATGCCGCCATGGTGCTGGCCAAACCCGCAGGGATGAAGCCGCGCGATATTGCCGAAATGCTGGCCGCACGGCTGGGGCAGGATGCGCGTGTGACCTCGGCGGAGGTGGCGGGCCCGGGGTTTTTGAACCTGCGTCTGGCAAATCGGGTGTGGCATGACACGGTGCGCGCGGTTTTGACCGACGGAGAGGGTTTTGGGCGTTCTTCCATGGGGTTGGGGCAGAAAGTGAATGTGGAATATGTCTCTGCCAATCCCACGGGGCCGCTGCATGTCGGGCATACGCGGGGCGCTGTGTTTGGCGATGCTTTGGCGAGCTTGTTGGATTACGCGGGCTATGACGTGACGCGGGAGTACTACATCAATGATGGCGGCGCGCAGGTCGATGTGCTCGCCCGGTCCGTCTACCTGCGGTATCTCGAAGCGCATGGTCAGGCGGTGGCTTTTGAGGATGGCACCTATCCGGGCGATTACCTGATCCCGGTGGGTGAGGCGCTCAAGGCCAAGGTGGGCGATGCCTTTGTCAACAAAGGTGAGCAATTCTGGCTGGAAGAGGTCAGGGAATTTGCGACAGACGCCATGATGGAGCTGATCCGGGGCGATCTGGCCGCGCTCGGCGTTGAAATGGATATGTTCTATTCGGAAAAGTCGCTCTACGGCACGGGCCGGATCGAGGAAGCGTTGGCGTCGCTGGAGGCCAAAGGGCTCATTTACGAAGGCGTGCTGGACCCGCCCAAGGGCAAGCTGCCTGAGGATTGGGAACCGCGCGAACAGACGCTGTTCAGATCGACCGAACACGGCGATGATGTGGACCGGCCCGTCAAGAAATCCGATGGCAGCTGGACCTATTTCGCGCCCGATATCGCCTATCATTATGACAAGGTTTCCAGAGGGTTCGACGCGTTAATTGATGTTTTTGGCGCCGACCACGGTGGCTATGTCAAGCGTATGAAGGCGGCGGTGAGCGCGCTGTCCGAAGGGCAGGTGCCGCTCGATATCAAGCTGACGCAGCTGGTGAAGCTCTATAAGAATGGCGAGCCCTTCAAGATGTCCAAACGCGCCGGCACCTTCGTGACCCTGCGCGATGTGGTCGATCAGGTGGGGTCAGACGTGACGCGGTTTGTCATGCTGACCCGGAAGAACGACGCGCCGCTGGATTTCGATTTCGACAAGGTGCTGGAGCAGTCGAAGGAAAACCCGGTTTTCTACGTGCAATACGCCCATGCGCGGATCTGCTCGGTCCTGCGGAAGGCAGAAGAAGCGGGGATTGATGTGTCTGATCCTGCCCTTTCGGCGGCGGATCAGTCTGGCAACACCCATGAGGCGGAGCTGGCCCTGGCCAAAAAGCTGGCGGAATGGCCGCGTCTGGTTGAGATCGCCGCGCGGTCCCATGAACCCCATCGCGTGGCCTTCTACCTCTATGATCTGGCCAGTGAACTGCATGCGCTTTGGAACCGGGGCAATGACGTGCCGGAATTGCGCTTCTTGCAAGAGGGTAACGTGGCCACAACGCAAGCAAAAATCGCCGGCGCGCGCGCCGTTTCCGTTGTTATTTCTGCGGGTCTTGGTATCTTGGGCGTAACTCCGGCGGAAGAGATGCGGTAAACGCACCACCATAGCACGTCGGATCACTGAGGCAGTATTGAGACCGGCGGATGCACAATGCCGGCTCTTTGAGAGGCGAGGCAGAGCATGGCGATTGATGCATCAGGTACTCATTACAAACATGAAGAACGTCCGGTAAACCCGGGTGGTTTGGTCAATATTGTCGGCGCGGGCCTGTCGCTCGCGCTGGTCATCGGGGTCAGTGTTTGGGCCTATAAGACCATCACGCGCGACGTGAGCGGCGTGCCGGTGATCAAGGCCGCGGAAGGGCCCATGCGTGTGCAGCCCGAGGCGCCCGGTGGCGATGTGGCCGATCATCAGGGGCTTTCTGTCAACAATGTCGCCGCCCAAGGCACCGCGTCGCCGCCTGCTGATCGGCTGATCCTGGCGCCAGCGCCGCTTGATTTGTCGCAAGAGGATGCCCCGGTTACGCCGGTTGAACCGCCCCGCGATACCAATGCAGAAGCCGCAGATGCGCCGGCCACTGATCCCGAAACCTTGCAGCGTGCGGCCGTTGAGGCCCTGGCCAATTCGATGGCCGATGGTGTCGACCCGATCACGCCGCTTGAGGACGAGCCGGCCCAGCCCGCGCGCATCACGTCGCCCGAGGCCGATCCTTTGGCGGAGGCAGAGCTTGCCTCTGCCCCTGCTGATGCCCCGGTGACGGGCGGATTGGGGCGGTCTTTGCGGCCGAAATTGCGGCCCTCCGGATTGGGGGCGTTGCCGCAGGCGGTGGACACCGCAGCTGGGCCTGTTGATGATCTGGATGCGGAGACTTTGCCGGTGGGCACGCGGTTGGCACAGTTGGGCGCTTTTGCCAGTGCGGATATTGCGCGTTCGGAATGGGATCGGCTGTCGGACCAGTTCGGCGATTACCTGTCGGGCAAGTCCCGCGTGATCCAGAGGGCGCAGAGCGGAGGGCGGACATTCTATCGCCTGCGCGCGGCGGGGTTCGAGGATCTTTCCGATGCGCGGCGATTCTGTTCGGCGCTGGTGGCCGAACGGGCGGAGTGCATTCCCGTGGTCACGCGGTAGGGCGCGTGGCCTTTGGCGCGACCATTCTGGATGCGACGGGCACGCGGCTGTCGCCTGGGGAAAAGGCGTTCTTTGCCAGCGCCGATCCATTTGGGTTTATCCTGTTTGCGCGGAATATCGAGACCCCAGATCAGGTGCGCGCGCTGACCTCTGACATGCGCGACGCTGTCGGGCGCGATGCGCCTATTCTGATTGATCAGGAAGGCGGTCGGGTGCAGCGGATGTGCGCGCCGGTGTGGCGGGACTGGTTGCCGCCTTTGGATCATGTTGAGGCGGCGGGGGCCGCGGCAGTGGAGGCGATGTATCTGCGGTCGCGCATCATAGCCGATGAACTGCGTGGCGTGGGTGTGGACGCCAACTGCGCGCCGCTGGTGGATGTGGCGGTGGATGGGACCCATGCGTTCCTGATGAACCGCTGTTATGGGCGTGATCCCGAGCACGTGGCGGAGATTGGGCGCGCCGTGGCCGATGGGCTGCTGGCCGGGGGCGTTTTGCCGGTGGTCAAGCATATGCCGGGCCATGGGCGGGCCACGGTCGACAGTCATTTTGGGTTGCCGGAGACGGGCGTGGCCCTGGAGGTTTTGACAGAGACGGATTTCGCGCCCTTCAAGGCGCTGAATGATCTTCCGATGGGGATGACGGGGCATGTGGTCTATTCCGCTCTGGATGCACGGCCTGCGACGCTGTCGCCGGTGGTAATGGGGCACATTCGCAAGGAAATCGGATTTGATGGGCTGATCATGACCGATGACATCACGATGAAAGCGCTGGATGCGCCGTTGGATCAGTTGGCGCAGGACTCGCTGGAGGCGGGGTGTGACGTGGTGCTCTTGTGCAATGCCTCACTGGAGGACCGCCGGCGGGTTTCTGAGGCGGCGGGACAGATGACGATTGAGGCCCAGGTCAGGGCCGAGCGGGCGATTGCAGCACGCTCGGCGCCTGATGAGGTTGACATTTCGGCGCTTGAGGCAAAGCTGGTTGCGCTGACGGCGTAGCTTTGATCAAAGGCCCCATGGAAGACGAGTTTGAGACAGGTGACATGGAGAATGTGGCCGACCGCATGGCGGCCGAGGCCCTGATCCTGGACATTGACGGCTTTGAAGGGCCGCTGGATTTGCTGCTGACCTTGGGGCGCACGCAAAAGGTGGATCTGCGGCATATTTCCGTGCTGCAACTGGCGCGCCAATATCTGGAATTTGTGGAGCAAGCCAAGGCGTTACGCATCGAACTTGCCGCTGATTACCTGGTGATGGCGGCGTGGTTGGCGTTTTTGAAATCCCGCCTGCTCTTGCCGCCTGATCCGGCCGATGAAGGGCCATCGGGCGAAGAGCTGGCGGCGCATCTGGCGTTTCAGTTGGAGCGCTTGCAGGCGATGCGGCAGATGGCGGCCAAGCTGATGGCGCGCGATCAGTTGGGGCGGGACTTCTTTATGCGCGGCATTCCAGAGGATGTGACGCGGGTGCGGCGGGTGAACTATACGGCGACCTTGCTGGACCTGATGCAGGGCTATGCACGGATCCGCACCAAGGATGAATTCCGCCCTTATGTGATGGACCGTGATGCGCTGCTGACCATGGAGCAGGCGCTCGATCGATTGCGGAATTTGATCGGTTTTTCAGGGTCTTGGACGGATATCGCAAGCTTCCTGCCAGGTGATTTTCGCGCCGATCCGGCGCGGCGGCGGTCGGCCACGGCGTCGACCTTTGCGGCCTCTCTTGAACTGGTGAAAGAAGGCAAGGTAGAGATCCGCCAATCAGAGGCCTTCGCGCCTGTTGAATTGCGCCGGAAGGACCATTGATGTCACAAGAGCATCACGACGACAACGAGAGCCTGTTCGAGGCCCCGCCCATGGCAGAGCAGGAGCGCATGTGCGAGGCAATCCTGTTTGCCACGGCAGAGCCGGTGACCGTGGCCGATATGCAGGCGCGGATGCCCCATGGGTGCGACGCAAAAGAGGCGCTCATGCATTTGCAAAAGCGCTATGACGGGCGCGGGGTGCGGATCGTGAAGGTGGGCGAGGCCTGGGCCATGCGCACGGCCCCAGATCTTGGATTTCTTTTGCAAAAAGAGACGGTTGAGACGCGAAAGTTAAGTCGTGCGGCGATTGAGACGCTGGCCATTGTGGCCTATCACCAACCAGTGACGCGGGCGGAGATTGAAGAGATCCGGGGTGTGTCGGTCAGCCGTGGAACGGTGGATCAGCTTTTGGAGTTGGAATGGATCCGATTTGGCCGTCGCCGCATGACGCCGGGGCGGCCGGTGACTTTCGTTGTGACGCAAGATTTTCTGGATCATTTTGGCTTGGAAAGCGCGCGGGATTTGCCAGGTTTGAAGGAATTGCGTGCGGCAGGACTTTTGGACAACCGTCCGCCGCCCGGCGCGATGCCGGAGGCGTCCGACGAAGAAGAGCCAGATTCCGAGCAGGACGAGCTTTTCAACGAAGAGTAAGCTGGACTGGATACGTGGGCGTGCCCTTAAAATTCCATGATTCGCGTCTATATTGACCCCAAAGACAGGAATGGAGGGCAGTATGAACGCGAATAAATTGATCAGCATGGCACTGAACATGATCCTGCGGCGTGTGATGCGCGCGGGGCTGAACAAGGGCATGGATGCAGTTTCCAAGCGCGGAAAGGGGCATCAAGGGCCGGATACCAAGGATATGCAGCAACGGATGCGTCAGAGCACGCGTTTGGGGCGGCGGCTTGGGCGGTTTTAACTGTCGCCTGACAGAGCGGCTACGCTAGGCCCCGATCTGACGATGCGGCCCTTTGATCGGCAGCGATTTATCCATAGCTTCGCGGACGACATCTGAGCGGTCGCCTGCAATTGCTAATTCGCCAGGCCCTGCTGGGGGCCTAGCGAAGGCGCGGCGGGGTAAATCCCTTGATTCCGCGCCCTGTCTTACAGCTTGAAATGTTTGGACAGTTTGAGGCCTTGGCCTTGGTAATTGGACGCGATGTCCGCGCCGTAGAGCTGTTCAGGCTCTTCATCCATTTTCTCATAAACCAATCGACCAACGATCTGGCCGTGTTCCAGGACGAAAGGTGCCTCGTGGCATCGCACTTCAAGCACGCCGCGGGATCCGGTGCCGCCCGCAGCGGCCCAGCCGAAGCCGGGGTCAAAAAAGCCCGCGTAATGGACACGGAATTCGCCCACCATGGCCACATATGGCACCATCTCGGCGGCGTGGGAGGGGGGGATCACGATGGCTTCGCGGCTGACCAGAATGTAGAACGCGCCGGGATCAAGGATGATCCAGCCATCATCGGTATGCACCTCTTCCCAGAAATCTTTCGGGTCATAATGCGCCAGTTTGCTAAGATCGATCACGCCTGTATGGGGTTTGGCGCGATAGCCCACCAGCGTTCCCGAGGCGGGTTTTAGATCGACCGAAAAGCCCAGGCCGCCGGAAATCACCGCCTCGCCGGACACGATGGGGGTGTCGGCGTGGAGGGCGGCAAGCTCTGCGTCATCGATCACGGTCAGGCCGTTGCGGAAAATGACCTGGTTCAGCATTTGCCCTGTCTGCGCGATCACCGAGAAGCTTTGCGGGCAAATTTCCACATAGAGCGGCCCGGTGTACGCTTCTGGAATACGGTCAAATTCTGTTCCGTGATCCGTGATGATCCGGGTCAACAGGTCGAGCCGCCCGATGGAGGATTTGGCACTTGCAGCACCGGACATGCCCGCAGGCAGATCGAGGCTTTCGAGCAGCGGCACCACATAGACGCAGCCCTTTTCCAGCACGGCCCCGCCCCTCAGGTCGATGCGGTGCATTTCAAAATCGTCCAACCGGTCTGCAACCGTGCGAGAAGCACCCGCCAAAAAGGACGCGCGCACGCGATACGCGGTCTCACCCAGTCGCAAATCAAGGCTGGCCGGTTGGATCTGTCCGTCTTCAACGGGAGAGGTTGCCGTGATGCGGCCCGCGTCGATCATGCTGCGCAATTGCTGGCTGGCCAGAACGCCTGACATCGCTTGTGCTCCCCCCGTTCCTGCAAAGGTCGGCACATCCTGGGGTGGGAAAATGGTCGGGCTAGCAGGGTTCGAACCTGCGACCTCCCGTCCCCCAGACGGACGCGCTACCAGACTGCGCTATAGCCCGACAATTTCGTCTTCATACTGGAAAGAACTCAGCGGGCAAGGGCATTTTGCCAATTCGCGGCAATTGCGTCAGGACATGCGTTCCAGCTGCGCGCGGATGCGGCTGAGGAGGGGGCGAAGCTCGGCCTGCTTGGCGCGAATGTCATCCGACGACATGCCAGCGAGGTTTTGGAAGACATTGATATGGGGCGTGATCGCGACCGGCTCTTCGGTGGGGGTGGGATCTGCCGGTGCGGGTTCTGCCGGGGCGGGTTCGGGTTGCGGCATGTCGCGGCCGCCCGACAGGAAGCTTGGCACCGGTTTGGAGCCTTGGGAGGCGGCGGGTTCGGTGGGCACGGACGTGGTTTCGGGCGCGGGTGGCGCTGGTTTTGGGTCAGGCTCTGGCGTCGGGTCCGCTTCGGTGCTGAAACTGACGACCTGGCTGGTTTCCGGTGCGGGTTCGGGCGCGAGGCTGTCCAAGGGTGCGTCTACGGGGACATAGGCAAAACCGTCAGAGGGGTTTGACGACAGGGCCGAGACAAATTTCACGCCTTCCTGGCGCAGCAGTTTTTGCACGTGTTTGATGGTCATGCCATCATCGTGGAGCAATTTCTTGATCCCACCCAGCAGCATCATGTCCTGCGGGCGATAATAGCGCCGTCCGCCCGCACGTTTGACGGGTTTGACTTGGGAAAATTTGCTTTCCCAAAAGCGCAGCACATGGGCTGGGGTGTCCAGCCACTCCGCCACCTCGCTGATGGTGCGGAACGCGTCTGCGGATTTGCTCATGCCTCTTGCGCCTTAATCGGGTTGGTTACTTTTTGTTGCCGGCGGCGACGCGGTCTTTCATCAGGTGAGACGGCCGAAAGGTCAGCACGCGGCGGGGATTGATGGGCACTTCTTCGCCGGTTTTGGGGTTGCGGCCCACCCGCGCGGTTTTGGACCGGACCGAAAACGTGCCGAAAGACGAGATTTTGACCTGTTCGCCATCGACGAGCGCATCTGACATGTGATTTAGAACGCTTTCGACCAGTTGGGCGGAATCATTGCGCGACAGGCCCACTTCGCGGAACACAGCCTCGCTGAGATCCATGCGGGTTAACGTCTTTTCGGTCATACTATCCCCCTTGTCGGTATGCGTAACCTTATGGTGGAAGGAATTTCCGAGTCAATGTCAATGACTTGAGGGGTGGAGTTTAAGCGGCGAGAAACCGTATTTTGGGTGGTCATGGGCGCGGAAACAAAGCGGAATCAAAGCGGCATCAAAGCGGAGTCAAAGCCCGTGGGCTGCCGCGCCTTCGTCCGCTGCCCGGCAGGTGACTGATTACAATCGCCGAGAGGAGGACCCCACCCAGGTCTTGGCGAAATGGCAATTGCAGGCTGTCACTCGGATGCTGTCCGGGGGGCCACCAATAAAGCGCTTTTGTTCGAAGGTTAGGATCGCCAGGCCGGGGCCAGGCGAAGGCGCTCTTACCAGCGCAGGACCACGGACCCCCAGGCCAACCCGCCGCCGATGGCCTCGGACACCAGCACATCGCCGCGCTTGATTTTGCCCTCTTCGACGCCCGCGGCCATCGCCAGGGGGATAGAAGCAGCGGAGGTGTTGCCGTGTTCTGCGACCGTGACGATCACGCGCTCCATCGGGATGCCGAGTTTCTTGGCGGTGCCGGCGATGATGCGGATATTGGCCTGATGCGGCACGATCCAGTCGACCTCATCATGGGTCATGTTGATCTTGTCGAGCGCGGTGTTGGCAGTGAAGGACAGTTTCTCAACCGCTTGACGGAACAGCAGATTTCCCTGCATGCGCAGTTTGCCCGACGTGCCGGTGGTGGAGACGCCGCCATCGACAAAGAGCATATCCTTGTGCCGCCCGTCGGAATTGAGGTCAGAAGCGAGGATGCCGCGATCTGTGTTGGTGCCATTGCCCTCTTCAGCGGACAGAATAAGAGCGCCTGCGCCGTCACCGAAGAGAACGCAGGTGGCGCGGTCTTCCCAATCCATGATGCGGCTGAAGGTTTCGGCGCCGATGACCAGAAGGCGTTTGGCCTGACCCGACACAATCAGCGCGTTGGCATTGGCCAGCGCATAAATGAACCCCGCGCAAACGGCCTGGACATCAAACGCAAAGCCACCCGTCATGCCGATGCGGGATTGCACCATGGTGGCAACCGACGGGAAGGTCAGATCGGGGGTGGACGTGGCGACGAGCACGCCATCAATGTCTTCTGGATCAATGCCCGCCTTTGCGATCGCATCGAGCGCAGCCAAGACGGCGAGATCTGACGTGCTTTGATTGTCTGCGGCAAAGCGGCGGTTTTCGATGCCGCTGCGCGAGCGAATCCATTCGTCGGACGTGTCCAGAAAGCTTTCAAAGTGGGAATTGGGGACCACGCGCTCAGGCAGATAGTGGCCGACGGCGTCTACAACTGCGCGTATTGTCATTCATCCTCACCGTCGGCGTCATCAGCGCCACTTTGTTCAAGCATCGCAGCAGATGCAACCCGCGCGGCCAGTTTTTGCGAAAATCCGGATTGGGCCAGTTGAAAGGCCAGTTTGACCGCCGCCGAGACGCCCGTGGCATCGGCCGCGCCATGGGATTTCACGACCGTCCCGTTGAGCCCGAGGAACACGCCGCCATTGGCGCGGCGCGGGTCAATGCGTTTCTTCAGGCGGCGCAGGGACGTGAGCGCGAGAAGGGCTGCAATGCGTGAGAGCGGCGTGTAGCGGAAGGCCTCTTTCAGCTGGTCAGAGATCATCTTGGCCACGCCTTCGCCGGTCTTCAGCGCGACATTGCCGGTAAACCCATCTGTGACCACCACATCACAGCGTGTGCCGGGCAGGTCGCGGCCTTCGACAAAGCCCACGAATTCGAAATCGGCGTTGCGGGCATTGGCGCGGATGAGGTCATAGGCCTCTTTGAGTTCCGAGCGGCCTTTGTGTTCTTCGGTGCCCACATTGAGCAGCCCGACACGCGGGCGCGGCAGGTCAAAACCGTTGCGGGCGTAAGAGACCCCCATGAGGGCGTATTGCATCAGGTCCTTGGCATCGGCGCGGATGTCAGCGCCGCCATCCAGCATGATGTTAAAACCCTGTTTGTTGGCAGAGGGCCAGAGAACAGCGATAGCAGGGCGGTAAATGCCGGGCAGTTTGCGCAGGCGCACCACCGACATCAGCATCAGCGCGCCGGTATTGCCGCAGGACACGCAGACCGTCGCCTCCCCGTTGCGGACCGATTCGAGCGCCGACCACATCGACGTATCCTTGCCCGACCGGATCACCTGACTGGGTTTGTCATCCATGGAGACCACATCGGCGGCGTCGCGAATTTCGCAGATGCCGGCGAGGTGCTTGCGCTTGGTCACCAAGGGTTCAAGCACGGATTTGGGACCGTGCAGGATGAAGCCGATATCGGGGTTTTTATGGGCGGATTTGGAAAGACCAGCCACGACTGACGCGGGGCCGTAATCCCCGCCCATCGCGTCGACGGAAATGATTGTGCGGATTGGCGCAGTCCCAGAACTGAGGCCTGAACGCGAGGCTGTTTTATCCGGTGTCTCGGACATGCACTCGCCCGTTCATCCTAGCTTGGGGCTTGTAAAGGTTAAGCGGCGTCGTCTTCCAGCTCAATCTCATCGGCCATGGCGATCACTTCGCGACCATTGTAGTGGCCGCAGGCGCCGCACACGTGGTGGGGCCGTGTGAGTTCACCGCATTCGGGACACTCATTGGGATTGGCAGCCACAAGGGCGTCATGGGCCCGGCGGTTGTTGCGGCGGGATTTGGAAACTTTGTTTTGCTGGACGGCCATTGTCGCTGCCTCTGGTTCGCTATCGGCCGCAAGGGCCATCATTTCAATCAGGTTGATGCCGCTCTTACGGCGGTGCGTATCGCTCAATCAACCCCTAAATCCGGTGAGAGCGCGAAAATACAGATAATTGCGCGTGGGGCAAGGGGAAAAGGGCGTGGTTTTGGAGTGAAAATGGGGTCAGCAGTGTCCCGGGCGCGGAATCAAGGGCGAAGCCCGCCGCGCCTTCGCCTGGCCCCCGGGAGGGCCTGGCGAATTGGCAATTGCACGCTATCGCTCGGATGGAGTCCGGGACTGTGTGGATAAAGTGCTGCTGTTCTGAAGTCAGGATCGCCAGACTGGGTCCCACCTCTCAGCGATTGCTTGCCATCGCCTGCCGGGCAGCGGACGAAGGCGCTCTGCTGCGCTTTATTTGTTGTCTTCAAGCTTCTTTTTGAGGTGCGAGAGCGCGGAGAACGCATCATCATCAATCGAGGTGATCGCCCGGGCACCTTCGGGGCGGGCCTCAAACTGATCGGCCTCTGCGTCACCGGACCGAGGATAAACAGGCAGGGCGAGCGCCAGCGCCTCTTGCAGCACGGCGTAGACATCAATGTCCTCGCTCAAGCGTTCAAGGCTGTCATCTTCGGGCATTTCGACCTCTTCGCCCAAATCCGCCTCATCGGACCATTTTTTCACGTAAAGCCGGGCGACAGGTTCATCGATGCGTGTTGTCACAGGCTCCAAGGTCACCACGCAGGGCTGCACCACTGTGGCACCCAGTTTTGCCGTCAGCGCCCAATCCGTGGATCCGGAGGCCGAAATGTCCCCCGTCAGGCGGAGTTTGCGCAAGCCAAGCAGGCCCAGATCCTCTTGCAGCGCTGCCAAGTCCGCCTGACCGGGTTGCAAATCGAAGGGAAACGGCGCCTTGGGCGAAAGCTTGCTCACTTTGATTGGCGCAAGCGTGGTGTGGGTGATGGGCAACGTGTTCATCCTCATGCATTCTTGAACCTTATCCCTAGCTTGTTGTACCCCTACAGGAAATGCGTTTGTCACCGGGCGCATAATGGAAGCATAAGGGCGGTTTCGTGATGCGTTGGATTGTCAAAAGCCTGGGGGTCTTGAGCCTTTTGATCGTGATGGGCTGCGCGACGCAGTTTCGCAATCATGGCTATGTGCCGTCAGAAGAGGTGCTCAAGCAGCTGACCGTTGGCGTCGATACCCGCGCCACGGTGGATGAGATCGTGGGCGCGCCGTCTACCTCGGGTGTGCTGACGGATGGGGATTACTACTATGTCCGCTCGCGCGTGGCCGCCAAGGGTGCGTTTCGCCCGCAAGTGGTGGACCGGCAGGTGCTGGCCATCAGCTTCAACCCCAATGATACGATCCGCAATATCGAACGTTTCGGGCTGGAAGACGGCCAGGTCGTGCCGCTGACGCGTCGGGTGACGGACAGTTCTGTGGTGGGCAACGGGTTCCTGCGGCAGGTGTTCGGCAATATCGGTGCACTTGATCCATCCAACCTCTTTGGCGGTTGATCTTTTTGCCCGGTCCGTCATGACGCGGTCACATCCCGGCTTATATGTCAGGATATCGATGCGGAGACAGGCATGAGGGCTTCAGCAGAGTGACCCACCGCGGGACATACCGTTCCAGGCTGGCACAGGGCGCGCGGGATCTGCGCGCCTCGCAGGTGCTGCGGCACCGCGCGTTTCACGGGGCAGAGATGGGCCCCATGCTGGACCGCGACGACTTTGACGACCTTTGCTGTCATATTCTGGTGGAAGAGGTGGCGACGGGGCGGCTGGTGTCATCATTTCGCATGCTGCATTTGACCCATGGCAGTGAGATCGAACAAACCTATAGCGCGCAGTTTTACGAGCTGTCGGCGCTGCATCACTTCGATGGCCCGATGGTGGAGATGGGGCGCTTTTGCATTGATCCGGACTGTCAGCACCCTGATATTCTGCGCGTTGCCTGGGCGGCAATGACGCGTTACGTGGATGCCCACGGCGTTCAAATGCTGTTTGGCTGTTCCAGTTTCAAAGGCACGGACGCGGATTCTTACTTCGATGCCTTTGCGATGCTGAAGGAGCGCCATCTGGCCCCGCGCCGCTGGGGGCCGCGGGTGAAGGCACCATCGGTGTTTCGTTATGCAGACCGACTGCGGCGGCGCAAGCCGGATGCTAAGCGGGCAATGCTGGGGATGCCGCCCTTGTTGCGGACCTATCTGATGATGGGCGGCTGGGTCAGCGACCACGCCGTGGTGGACCGGCAGATGAACACACTGCACGTGTTCACAGGGTTGGAGATCGCCGCGATCCCGGCCGTGCGCAAACGGCTTTTGCGGGCGGATGCAGGTTAGACTTTTCGCCAGACACATTCGTTAACAAAAAGTCTGCGAATTTTCTGGGATTTTGGCGCTGTGGCGCGTAATGGGCAGCTATGGCACGGGCTCCTTTACTGCAACTGACGGATATGTCGCTGACCTTTGGGGGCAATCCCCTCTTTGACAGGGTGTCGCTGACGGTGCAGGAGGGGGACCGGGCAGCCCTTGTGGGGCGCAACGGATCAGGCAAATCCACGCTGATGAAGGTGATGGCGGGCTTGGTAGAGGCGGATCACGGCACCCGTGCGCTGCGGCCCGGGGCCTCTGTGGGGTATATGGAGCAGGACCCGGATATGGCTGGCTTTGCCACGCTGGGGGATTTTGCCCTGAGCGGGTTGGGGCCGGGGGACGTGCATCTGGTGGAAAAGGCCGCGCAGGGGTTGGGATTTGACGCCGCGCTGGCGCCCGAGACCGCATCCGGCGGGGAGCGACGGCGCGCGGCGTTGGCCAAACTGATGGCGGAAGCGCCGGATTTGATGCTGCTCGATGAGCCGACGAACCATCTCGATATCACCGCGATCGGGTGGTTGGAGTATCAGCTGAAGGCGGTTCGGGGGGCCTATGTGATCATCTCCCATGACCGGGCGTTTCTGCGCGCGTTGACGCGGGCGACGCTTTGGATTGATCGGGGCGTGATGCGGCGGCATGACAAAGGGTTTGAGGCCTTTGAGGCCTGGCGCGACAAGACCTGGGAGGACGAGGATGTGGCGCGCCACAAGCTCGACCGGAAAATCAAGGCGGAGGCGCGGTGGGCGGTGGAAGGAATTTCAGCGCGGCGCAAGCGCAATCAGGGACGGGTGCGCGCGCTGCATGATCTGCGGGCTGAGCGGGCTGCGCAGATCCGCCGGCAGGGCACAGCGGCCATGCAGCTGGAAAGCGGTGAAAAATCCGGCCGCAAAGTGATCGAAGCACGTGGAATTTCAAAGCGTTACGGCGAACAGGTGATCCTGTCCGATCTGTCACTGACGCTGGCGCGCAAAGACCGACTGGCTCTGGTGGGGCCCAACGGGGTGGGCAAGACAACGCTTCTGCGCATGCTGATGAAGATGGAAGACCCTGACAACGGCACGGTCAAACACGGGACCAATCTGGTGCCGGCGGTGTTTGATCAAGCGCGCGCGGGGCTTGATCCGGATATGACCCTGTGGGACGCGCTGACGGTGGAGCGGGACATGGCTGTGGCGGGCCGCTCCGACCAAGTGATGGTACGGGGCACACCGCGTCATGTGGTAGGCTACCTCAAGGATTTTCTATTTGATGAGCGTCAGGTGAGGGCACCGGTGCGGTCGCTGTCGGGCGGGGAGAAAGCGCGGTTGTTGCTGGCAAAGCTTATGGCGCGGCAGAGCAATCTGTTGGTGCTGGATGAGCCGACCAATGATCTGGATATCGAATCGCTCGATCTCATGCAGGAATTGCTGGATGACTATGACGGAACGGTGATGCTGGTGAGCCATGACCGGGATTTTCTGGACCGCGTGGCGACGCAGACATTGGCCTTCGAGGGAAAAGGCCGTGTGACGCTCTATGCGGGCGGGTGGAGCGATATGCAGGCGCAGCGCGGTGAGGACGAGGCGCCTGTGGAGAAGATCAAGAAACCGGCGCAGAGAGCTGAAAAGAAGAAGGAAAAGGCCCCTCAAATCGGCTTGAGCTTTTCGGAAAAGCACCGCTTTGAGCGCTTACCGGATGAGATTGACCGGCTGGGGGCGGAGATCGCCAAGCTGGAAGGGCTTTTGTCGGATGCGGAGCTTTTCACGCGGGAGCCGGTGAAGTTTCAGAAGGCCACCGACGCGCTGGTGGAACGACAGGGAAAGCTGGCCGCAGCAGAGGAAGACTGGCTGATGCTGGCTGAAAAGGCCGAGCAGGGGCCTCATCAGTCCTGACTGCGTTATTCATTGACCAGTTTGATCTTGTCCTCGCCGTTGGTTTCGATCCACTCATGCAGGATTTGAAAGAGATGCTCTGTGTTGCGGTCGTCAATGGCGGTGCGCAGATCTTGCATGGCTTTGGCCATTTCGATCTCCGAGAGGTGTTTTTCTTGAGCGCGCATGATCTTGGGATGGGGTGTCGTTAGCATGTCGTCGCCGATGAGCAGTTCCTCATGCAGTTTTTCGCCCGGACGCAGGCCCGTCACCTTGATCTCAATGTCGCCGCCGGGGTTATCCGCGTCACGCACTGTGTGGCCGCTGATTTCGATCATTTTGCGCGCCAGATCGCGGACAGCCACGGGTTGGCCCATGTCCAGCACGAACACGTCGCCACCCCGGGCAAACGACCCGGCGAGCAGCACCAGGCGCACAGCCTCTGAGATCGTCATGAAAAACCGGGTGACATCTGCGTGGGTCAGCGTCACCGGCCCCCCGCGAGAGATCTGTTCGTGAAAGAGCGGGATCACGGAACCCGACGAGTTCAGCACATTGCCGAACCGAACCATGGAGAACCGTGTGCCGGTTGAACGCGTGGCCAGATCCTGCACCAGAAGTTCGGCAAACCGTTTGGACGCCCCCATGACCGAGGACGGCCGCACGGCCTTGTCAGTGGACACCAGAATGAAGCGATCCACCCCTGTGGCGCGGGCGGCATCGGCCACGCATTTGGTGCCGACGACGTTGTTTTTGATGCCTTCCAAAGCATTGCTCTGCACGAGGGGCACATGTTTGTAGGCGGCAGCATGCAGCACAATGTCAACGCTGTGCTGTTTCATGATGGCTTCCACCAAAGGTTGGTCGGTTACGGAGCCCAGCACGGCGTAAACGCGCGCCTTAAAAGACATGTCACGCAATTCGCGGTCAATTTCAAAGAGCGCCAGTTCGCTGTGATCCATGACCACGAGGGCGGCCGGATTGCAGGACATCAATTGTCGACAAATCTCTGACCCGATGGAGCCGCCTGCGCCAGTGATCAGGATGTTCTTGCCCTCATAGGTGTCAGAAACACCGGGCAATTCCTCTTCCAGACGGTCCCGTCCCAGCAGAAGGTCAATATTGACTGGCTGGGTGTCTGCCAAAGCACGGTTCGTGCTGGTCACCATATCCGCAAAGGAGGGCAGGGCATGCACTTCGACCCCAGTGCCAGCGACCTGGCGGGAAATGAAAGCCCGGGTGCTGCGCGCCACGCTGGGCATGGCGATGATGACGCGCATGATGCCGTGTTTCCGGATCAGCGCCTCAAGATCCGACGAGGGGTGAACGCGAAGCCCATTGACGGTTAGGCCGCGCAGTTTGGGATCATCGTCAATGAAAGCGGCCGGGTCCACGTGCTCGTCCGTCACCAAGGCGGCAGCAAGCTGCTGCCCTGTTTGCCCGGCGCCGTAAATCAGGATCGGCATACGTGGCGTGCCTTTGGAATAGACATAAAGCAGCGCACGGCGCATCATCAGCCGCGACGACACCGACAGGATGAGAAAGATCATCGCGGTGACGACAAACACCTCAGCCGCCGTGCCACCAGAGGCCATAACGACCCGCAAGCCCAGCCCGACGGCCATCAGAACCCCGGCGACCAGCGCGGATTCCACCACGCCCTGCATCTGATAGGCATTGAGTTTCACCTTGTGCAGCCCTAGGGCGATTGTCGCGATGGTCCCTGAACACAGGAGCGCCAGCGTGTCGTAGAGAATGATCGCCGGGTTCGACCACTCAGTGCCGTCCATCATGATCAGCGATCGCGCAGCCACATAGGCGGCCAAAATCAGTACTGCGTCGGTAATCAGGAGGACAGAGTATTTTTGCTGCCGCGTCATCGCCACGGCAATCCTGTACAGAAAGCCGACTTTCAGTTTGCTTATGTTTGGCAAATGCTGCTCCTTTGGTCCGCGCTTGGTTGACCGGCACGGTTTCAGCATAAACTTATCGAAAATTGCACAGGATCGCAAAACTGTTTGCATCACGGCAGCAAACATTTCTGTCAGTGGCGAGTATTCAGCGGTTTTTTGGTTGTTTTCTCATCAGCGTGAACACAACGTATTTGACTGTTTGCACCAGCAGCATGACGTCAAAGCAGACTGAGCGGTTTCGCGCCCAAATCAGATCCAGCCGCGCTTTCGCGGGGATACAGCGGTTGATATAGACGTCGTCGGTTTTTTCGGCGGTGGTGCAGGCGGCCAGCAGGTCCTCTTCGCGCCGATGGTAGCGCAGCGTGGCCAGGCCGGTCACACCGGGGCGATTCTGCAGAACCTTGGCGTAAACATCGCGGCGCAGGATCACGTAGCGGCGCAGTGGCGGGCGCGGGCCAACAAAGCTCATGTCGCCCCGCAAGATGTTGTAAAGCTGAGGTAATTCATCAAGTCGGGTGCGACGCAGGATGGCCCCCACGCGGGTGACGCGCTGCACCTTGTCGCCGCCCAGGGCCGAGACCCGCGCGCGTTCCACCGTCATTGTGCGGAATTTCCACAGCGTGAAGCTTTGATCAGGGGCTTTCATTCGTTTGGAGGTGTAAAAGATCGGTCTGCCGTCTTCGATCAGCACGATGAGCGCCACCAAAAGCATGGGAATCACCAAAACGACAGCCAAAAACAGCGCCAAAGAGAGATCCAGCAGGCGTTTGCCAGGTGTCATGCAAGGCTCTCCAGACGTCGCCACTCCGCGACCAACTCCGCCGCGGTGGTTGCAAGCGTGATGCCGGGCATTAGCGCCTGAAGACGGGAAACGTCAAGCGTGACTTCCGGGACCGCGGTTTGGGGGGCTTGTTGCCAGAAGACGGGCGCACCTGCCGCACGGGCGAGCGCATCCATCGAGACGGGCGCGGGCGCGGCGACATTGAGCACCTTGGGCCACGCCTGTGCCGGCAAGGTCAGCAGGGTATCGAAGATCTGCAGCAGGCCTTTTGCGCCAATATAGCTGCGGATCGGACCTTGATGGGGGGGTGTGAGGCTGAAATTGTCGATCTTGGCCGGTCTTTCGCCGCGCAGAACCGGTGCGACGCTGTCAGCCCCCACGACATTTGCCAATCGAAGTGAGATATGCGTGAGATCAGCCTTCTGGCGATCAAAATCCACTGCGTCTTCCAGTTTCAATTTTGATTTACCGTAATTATTACAATGATCTGTGGGGTGATCTTCATTCATGTTATGGCCCGGACCGTAGACGGCGGCAGAGGACAGGTGAATCACGCGCGTGGCCGCCAAGCCGCGCGCTAGATCAGCGCTTAGCGATACGAGCGCAGCGTTTTGAGCCAGCGCGTCTACCTCTCCCGATGTCGCGCCCCACAATGCGATGATCGCAATACAGTGCGGCAGGTGGTCCAGACTTTCACCGGGGATCCAGCGTAAGTCTGCCTTGGCCCCCCTGGATTGAAACAAGAAGCGATGATGCAAATCCGGACTGTCCGCCCGCGCGGCCTGCAGCAATCGCCCCAGCCTGCCGCCTGCGCCTGTGATCAACACGCAACCTTTTTGTGAAATCTGTGTCATGCGGACGTGTTGGCCCTAGGGATGGACAGAATGGCATTGTCTCATACAAGGTGTATGCGATAGGGAACGAGAGACAATACAAAACGGGGATGAGCAGGTGACGTGGAACACACGTGGCTTGAAACGCCGCATAAAAATAGGCACGGGTCTTGCAGTGGTCCTGACCATACTTGGGGCCTGTGCGTTGCCGCGCACAGCAGCTTTGCAGCAAGAAGTGGTTAGTCAGGAAGCCTCGGAAAACCCGACATTTCAGGTGGTTGAGGTGACGCGCGCGTCTGCCGCGCAAATCAACGGATGGCCCAAGCCATCGCATCACGTGCACTCCCATTGGCTGCACGCCGATCGGGGGCCGGACAGTGCGGTCATTCAAGCAGGCGATCAGTTGGACGTGGTGATTTGGGACAATCAGGACGATTCCCTTATTACCAACGGGGATCGCAACGCGTCCATTCCGACGCTGGCAGTGTCGTCAGCCGGTACAGTGTTTCTGCCTTACGTGGGGGATGTGCGGGTGCGCGGCCTGACGGAAACCGCCGCGCGCAACCGCATTCAGGCGGAAGTGGAACAGGTCGTGCCTGCCGCCCAAGTTCAGCTCAACCTGACACCGGGCCGCAACAACTCCGTCGATGTGTCTCAGGGCGTGAACGCGCCGGGCCGGTTTCCGCTGGACACGCGCAATATGCAGCTGTTGAGCGTTATTTCGCTGGCGGGTGGCGTTAACACAAACCTGCGCCATCCCAGCGTGCGGTTGCAGCGCGGCGGGACGCTTTATCAGACGCGGCTGGAAGATATCCTGAGCGATCCGGGTAAGAACGTGCGGGTGCGCGGTGGCGATGTGGTCGCCGTGGTCGAGGACAGCCGGACGTTCAATTCCGTAGGTGCCAGCGGGCGGCAGGAATTGATCTATTTCGAAAAAGAGGACATGTCCGCGATGGATGCGGTTTCTGCCGCCGGGGGCATTGATGCCCGCCGGGGCCATCCGCGCGGCGTGTTGATCTTGCGCGATTATCATCCTCGCGATCTGTCACCGGGCCCGCGCGGGCCGGATTTGCAGCAGGTGGTCTTTACGTTTGATCTCACCGGGGCGGACGGGCTGTTTGCTGCGCGGAATTTCGCGGTTCAGCCGGATGATACGCTCCTGATGACGGAGTCGCCCGTGACCGGTATTCAGACCATAGCATCGCTGTTGGGTAATTTTGTAGGGCTTGGTCTGACGGCGTCGAATATCGGTGATTGATCCGCTGTCTAGTGTGACTGACTTTCCTGCCACGCGATGAGCGCGGGGTTGTCAGTGGGGGCCAGGCTTTCCACCTCAAGCGTGCTGTCGGTGCCGCTGGCCGCAATCTGCGGGGTGTCCGCGCTGAGCGCGCGCAGGCGTTCGATATTGCGGATCACCTGCGGCGTGCGAGACATGGTTTCGGCCAGAGTGCGTTGAAATTCCTGCCCTTTCGCCTGATGACGCGCCCCGAAATAGAAGCTGACCACGACGCCCAGTAGCCACCACATCGGCTCCGGCACCAGCGATATGCCCTGCATGCGTTCGGAAAACCACACCGGGTTGGACATGGCGGAGATGAAAAGGGCGATGGTGCCAAGCGCCATGGCGGGTCGGGGCAGGCGATTGAGCCCGTCCACCAGCTTGTCAAAGGCCCCGCGCCGCTGATGCTGAAATTCGGACGCCAGTTGCTGCAGCGCGGCCGTTTGCAGGGTTGCGCCGCGTTTGTCGGCGGCCTCGGCGTTGATGCGAAAGACCTCTGCGGTTTCCGTGATGACGTTGCGGCCACCGCCAAAGAGGAAGCTGAAGACGTTACCGATCAGCCCCACTTTGCCACCCGCGCGTGAAATTCGGCCTCTGTCAGGTGGAAGCGGGGCGATATGAAGTCTTCGGCGCGTTTGATCCAGCCGCCTTTGCCGCCTGCGCGGGTGCGGGCGTATTTGCGGCTGGCTGGCCGCCTGTCGGCAATGCGGAAGTAGTAGTTGCGCCGCGCGATCCCGTAGGCATCCACCAGATGATTGGGGGCGGCAAAAAAGGCGGTTTGCGCGGCCTGAGCTGTTTGCGGGCCAATGGCACCGTCCACGGTGATGTCCTGGCCCATCTGGCGCAGCAGGCGTTGGAGGATTTTCACCGCGTTTGCGCCTGCATTGACGTACATGTCAAAAACGGATGCCCGCAGGGCTTCGGGCAGGTCCGCGATGCGAGGGCGCTCAAAATAGTGTTTGATGAAAATCGCTTCCGCCTGATCGCGGGTGAGCTGTTTCACGTCTGCCGTGTCGACGTCACCATCACGGTCCAGGTCAAGACCCAGATGGCGCATTGTGTGGATGGTGACGCCGAACTTGGTGGCCCCGCCGGGATCATCGGGGTCATTCACGTAGCCGCCTTCTCGGGCGACGATTTCCTTGGCAATCTGTTCGACGGTGGGCATGGCGCGGCTCCTCGGGTTGAGAGGAGGGTGTGCCGTCTTGGTAAAGGGAGTGTTTCTGTTGCGGGCGGCTCGTCAGTCCTGACGGACTGCCTCGCCTGCGTTCTTTTTCTTGAGGGCCACGACCTTTTCCGCCAGATCGCGGGCGATGGCGAAGGCGCCTTTGATCTTGTCGCTTTCTTTGCGCCAATCGCGGCGGACCACGATCTTGTTGTCTTTGACCTTGGCCAGCCCCTTTTGATCCTGAATGAACTCCACGAGGCCCTGGGGCGAGGCGAATTTGTCGTTGTGGAACTGGATCGTCGCGCCCTTTGGCCCGCCATCGAGCTTGGCGATCCCGGCGCGTTTGCACATGGCTTTGATGCGGACGATCAGCATCAGGGTGTTGACTTCCTTGGGTAGTTTGCCGAAGCGGTCGATCAGTTCGGCGGCAAAGCCTTCCAGTTCAACTTTGCGCTGCAAGCCACTGAGACGGCGATACAATCCGAGCCGGACGTCGAGGTCCGGCACGTAGTCTTCAGGGATGAGGACCGGCACGCCGAGATTGATCTGGGGCGCCCATTGGTCGTCGGCCTCTGAAAGACCTTCTATTTCGCCCGCTTTGATCTTGGCAATCGCTTCTTCCAGCATGGATTGGTAAAGCTCATAGCCCACATCGCGCATCTGCCCGGATTGTTCTTCCCCCAGCAGGTTGCCGGCGCCACGAATGTCGAGGTCTTGCGAGGCCAGGGTGAAGCCAGCGCCGAGCGTGTCGAGGCTGCCCAACACACGCAGGCGTTTTTCTGCGGCGGGGGTCAGTGGGGCGCGAGGCTTGGTGGTAAGATAAGCATATGCCCGCAGTTT
>JBCCCZ010000015.1:0-32326 GCA_039033255.1 Pseudomonadota bacterium | reverse complement strand
GCAGACTGGCTGCGCGCGGCGGGGTTCAAGGATGTCTCCGTCAGGAAATCCAAAACCGCGGCCGAGATCATTGGGACCAAACCAGGATGACCCTTTTTTGCTGAAGCGAGCCTCTCATTGGCGCATTTCTGACTGAATGACTGGCTGGAGCGCATGTTGCAATGTTCCTATGCAGCGACGAAAATCACACGTGGGTTTGCACCTCTGACACGCGACAATCAGGTAGCTCGAAATGATTGAATGGCTTTTGTTTATCCCCGCGTGCTTCGCGCTGAACCTTGCGTTCGGCCCGAACAACCTTCTTGCGATGACAAACGGCGCGAGGTCGGGTGTTGTTTTTGCCCAGAAGGCCGCACTCGGCAGACTGATGGTTTTTGTGCCGATGATCGCGATCAGCGCCTTGGGCTTAGGCCTTGTGTTGACCACATCAGCCTTTGTTTTCAGCATCGCAAAGGTCCTCGGTGCCATTTACCTGATCTGGCTTGGCATGTCGCTTTGGCGCAGTGCCAAGACCATGACACCGCAAGGTTTTTCTGATGAAGAGATGTCTTTGCGTCGCGCGTTCAGATCAGAGTGCTTTGTGGCCATGAGCAACCCGAAAGCAATTTTGATCTTTGCTGCGTTCTTTCCTCAGTTTGTCATTGTCGATGCATACTGGCAAAGCTATGCGATGCTCGGTGCTGCGTTTCTGGTGATGGAGGCCGTCGCAATATTGGGCTACGCGTCATTCGGAAAAGTTGCCTCTCATTTTGCATTTGGCAAACTTCCAACACTCCAGAAAGCGTCTGGCGCCACTATGATTGTATTTGGCATTTTGTTGCTCTACAGCCCTCAGCCGTCGCGCACATAGAACCCATCGATCACGTAAGATGAACGACAGGTTTGGTTCGCTCAACGGACATGCACGCAAGTAAGGGTGAAGAACCAAACCACCCCGCCCATTGCCTCCCCCCCATCTTCCGGGCATCATGCGCTCAAGACCCCCAGGAGGACCCAATGCGCAAATTCCTAGTCATTCTCGACGACAGCCGCGAATGCCTCAACGCCATGCGCTTTGCGGCGATGCGGGCCAAGAACACCGGCGCGGGGGTGGAGGTGCTGGCCGTCATCCCGCCCGATGAATTCAACCACTGGGTCGGCGTGGGTGACATCATGCGCGAAGAGGCCCGCGAACGCATTCAAGTGCACTATGAGGTCTTCGCCAAATGGATGCGCGACCGCCAGGGCATTGACCCCGAACTGGTGATCCGCGAAGGCGAGCCCTTCAAGGAAATCATGGCGCAGATTCAGGATGATCCGGAAGTGGGCGTGCTGGTCCTCGGTGCCAACACCGACAAGAAAGGGCCAGGCCCTCTGGTGACACAGATCTCCAAAAACTCCAGTGATCTCAGCGTGCCGGTGACGATTGTGCCCGGCGATCTCTCCAAGGAGCGCCTTGAGGCCATCACCTAGGCGATTTTCCTTGATTTATCCCCAAGGGAACGCAAACCTAAGCCAATGAGCTTTCAAAGCCCCACCCAGTTCCCCGGCGCACAAGCCGCCCAGGTCACCTTTCACCGCACAGAACTTTCTGTCATTCTTTCCCTTTACGGACGCATGGTCGCGGCCGGTGAATGGCGCGATTACGGCATATCCCATCTGCGCGATGTGGCCGTCTTCTCTGTCTTCCGCCGAACAGCCGAAAACCCCCTCTACCGCATCGAAAAACGCCCCAAACTGCGCGGGCGGCAGGGGCAATACGCGGTGATCGGCATGGACGGGCAAATTTTGAAGCGCGGCAGTGACCTGCGCACTGTGCTGCGCGTGCTGGAACGCAAACTGATCCGCGCGGTTGAATAAAACCCTAAGCGGGTTCAAGGCACACGTGTTTGCAAATTGGCCAGTCGATCACAGTTCAAAGATGACACTCGCAGTAAAAGTTCGGAAAGCAGCCGCGTCAGAAATGCCGGTGATCGGCAATTTGCTTCAGCTTTATCTATTTGAATTCAGTGCGACCGAAGGCACTGACGTCGAACACGATGGCCGATACAAATGGGACGGTTTAGAGGACTATTGGACCGATCATGACCTGCACCCGTTTTTGTTTCGGGTTGATGATCAGCTGGCAGGGTTTGCCCTGGTTCAAAGATTTTCCGTGATCTCAAAACAGCCGATCGTTTGGGACATTGAAGACTTCTTTGTTTTGGCAAAGTATCGAAGGCTGGGCGTCGGGCGATATGCGGCAAAGCAATTGTTTGAGGCATTTCAAGGCAAATGGGAAATTCGGGTCATCAATGGCAACGAACGAGCATTAAAATTCTGGAAAGCCACCATATCCGAGCAAATCGAAAACGAAACTATTCCATCTTCCATCAACAATGACGGACGGGTCTTCGATCTATTTGAATTCGAGACAAGTTGATTGGTTGATTTGACACCCACACGCGCGCAATTTAGAATAATTCCAAACCTTGAAAGCCGCCCCTCCCGGCCGCATATCAAAGGCAGACAACCGAAAGCGCACCCCATGTTCATCCAAACCGAATCCACGCCCAACCCCGCCACGCTGAAATTCCTGCCTGGCCTTGCCGTGCTTGATGCGGGCACCGCAGACTTCCCCAGCGCTGAGGCCGCAACCAAATCTCCGCTGGCCGAACGCATCTTCAAAGTCGATGGCGTCACGGGCGTTTTCTTCGGTCTCGATTTTGTCACTGTCACGAAAGCCGACGCGACCGAGTGGGACCACATCAAGCCCGCCATACTTGGTGCGATCATGGAACACTTTCAATCCGGCCAGCCGGTCATGCTGGAAGAAAACACCAGCGGCGGCCATGCCGAACATACAGGTGATGATGCGGTGGTCGTGGGCCAGATCAAGGAACTGCTCGACACCCGCGTGCGCCCGGCCGTGGCTCAAGACGGCGGCGATATCACCTTTCACGGGTTTGAGCGCGGCGTTGTCTATCTGCACATGCAAGGCGCCTGCGCAGGCTGTCCGTCGTCGACCATCACGCTAAAAATGGGCATCGAAAACCTTCTGCGCCATTACATCCCCGAAGTGACAGAGGTGCGCCCGGTTGGGGTCTGACGCCCTCACATTGGGCTTTGACACATCGGCCGCGCATTGCGCGGCCGCTTTGCTGTCTGGCGAAGACGTCCTGACCGCCCGGTCCGAGGACATGACCCGCGGCCAAGCAGAACGCCTCATGCCCATGATTGAAAACATGCTTAGCGAGCATACCATGAGCTGGGCCGACATTACCCGCATCGGCGTGGGCATTGGCCCCGGCAATTTCTCCGGCATCCGCATTTCCGTCTCTGCCGCACGCGGCCTCGCGCTCTCTCTCGGGGTTCCAGCCATCGGCGTCACCACCTTTGAGGCCACGATGCTCACCGCAATCGAAGGCCAGATCCCTGCCGTCCCGGCACCACAAGACCAAATCTACATCGCGCCTCCGGGCGAGGAACCCCGCCTGATCCCGGCGCAAGACGCAAAATTCATCGCCCAATGCCCGGACGGCGCGCAACTGGCCACCAATATCGCCCGGATCGCCCACCGCGCCCCGCCACCCTTTTCCCGTCCGGCGCCTCTCTATATTCGCCCCGCCGATGCCGCCCCGCCACGCGAAGCCCCGCCCGTGATCCTTGATGGTTGACATGCACGCCTTGGCCCGGCGCCACGCGGCCGCCTTCACCGGCACCATGCGCCCTTGGTCAGCCGAGGAATTCACGACGCTTCTAGATTCCCCCCATATCCACCTGGTCGAGACCCCAAACGCCCTCGCACTTACCCGCATCGTAGCGGGCGAGGCCGAACTTCTGACACTGGCCACCGACCCCGTGCACCGCCGCCAGGGCCACGCCCGAGCTCTTCTCAAAGCCCTCGAAACCCACGCAAAGGCCAATGGTGCCTCAACGCTCTTCCTCGAAGTATCCTCTGAAAACGCCCCTGCCATCGCCCTCTACCACTCCGCGGGCTACCAAGTGACAGGCCGCCGCCCGGACTATTACACATCCCCGGCAGGCCCTCGCATTGACGCGCTGATCCTGATCAAGAGCCTCTGACCCCTGCTTCACTTTTCCGGAAATACTCCGGGGGGAGTGTCGAACCCAATGGGGTTCGACGTGGGGGCTGGTCCCCATTGACCTGTTGAAGACACCCAGCCACTGTCAAAAAATGACTGACCTCACCCCGTACCTACCCGGCATCTTTGCCGCCTATTCCATCCTGCTCGTGGGCGCTGCCTCTCCCGGCCCAGCGGTGGCCATGCTCCTTGGCATCTCCACCACCCAAGGGCGCGGGCCATCCCTCATCGCATCGCTTGGCATCGCCTGCGGGTCCATGACCATCAACATCCTGACGCTGATGGGCGTGGGCCTTTTGCTGTCAGAAGCTGCCTGGGCCATGACAGGCCTGCGCATTCTCGGTGCGGCCTATCTTGTCTGGCTCGCTTGGGGCGCATTTGCCAAAGCCATCAACCCACCGGCTGTTTCGCCCGAACAAACGGTCCCGAAACCCGCGCATCTGCTCTTCTGGCAAGGGTACGCGCTACAAGTCACCAACCCCAAGGCCATTGCCTTCTGGCTCGCCATCGCCACTGTTGGTGCGGTGATTGGCGCGGGCCTGACGATCACGCTGATCTTTGTCTTCGGGGCGTTCCTTATCTCATTTGCCGCCCATGGAGCGTGGTCGCTGATGCTGTCCACCACGCCGGTGCGCAAAGCCTACGCCCGCGCCCGTCGCTGGATCGAAGCCGCGCTCGGCGCATTCTTCGTCTTCGCTGCCTTCAAAATCGCGACGGAACGCTGAGACACGCCGATAAATGGTGCAAAATCACAGCATTGTAAGACCAATTCACAACTCGTGATGCGGCTAAGGCCCCTTCGACAGCCCCGTCACCTTGCGCCACGGCAACACCACGGCTAAGGGGGATCATGCAAATCTACCTTCCCATCGCCGAAGTGTCCGTGAACGCCTTCATGCTACTGGGACTGGGCGGGATCGTCGGTGTCCTGTCGGGTATGTTCGGCGTGGGCGGCGGGTTTTTGATGACGCCGCTTCTCTTCTTCATCGGTATCCCGCCTGCCGTCGCTGTGGCCACTGAGGCGAACCAGATCGTCGCCTCCTCCTTCTCCGGTGTTCTGGCCCATGTGCGGCGCAAGACGGTGGATTTCCGAATGGGCACCGTGCTGCTGGTGGGTGGCCTGATTGGTGCCGCCCTTGGCGTGGTGGTGTTCAACTATCTCAAATCACTGGGTCAGGTCGATCTGCTGGTGCGGCTTTGTTATGTGGTGTTCCTCGGCATCATCGGCGGGCTGATGTTCATTGAAAGCCTGCGCGCCATCCGCAAATCCCGCGCGGGTGGGCCGCCGCCCAAGCGCAAGAAACACAACTGGATCCACAAACTGCCCTTCAAGATGCGCTTTCGCACTTCGGGGCTTTATATCTCGGTCATTCCCCCCGTTCTGGTGGGTATTCTGGTGGGCATCCTGGCCGCGATCATGGGCGTGGGCGGCGGGTTCATCATGGTGCCTGCGATGATCTATCTTCTGGGCATGCCCACCAAGGTCGTGGTGGGAACGTCGCTGTTCCAGATCATCTTTGTCACCGCCTTCACCACGCTGCTTCATGCCACCACCAACTTCACCGTGGATGTGGTGCTGGCCGTGCTTTTGCTTGTGGGTGGCGTCATCGGCGCGCAGATCGGCACGGCCTTGGGCACGAAACTGAAAGCCGAACAATTGCGCATTCTGCTGGCCATCATGGTGCTGGTCGTCTGCGGAAAACTCGCGCTTGATCTGCTGATCATGCCGTCGGAACTCTATTCCCTCGGCGCGGCAGGAGGCCACTGATGCTGCGCTTCGTGCTCTGCCTGTTCCTGCTGTGCCTGCCCGCGAGGGCCGAAGAGGTGGTTCTGGGCCTCAGCCAGGACGAAGTCGCAATCACGGCCAACTTTGACGGCTCCCAGATCCTCGTCTTTGGCGCGGTGAAACGCGAAGAACCCATCCCTTCTGGCCCGCCGTTGCAAGTCGTCGTGGCAGCCTCCGGCCCCTCGGAACCGGTTCTTGTCCGCCGCAAGGAACGCCGCTTCGGGATCTGGGTCAACACCGACAGCGTGCTGATCGACAGCGCGCCTAGCTTTTACAAAGTCGCTACCAGCGCACCCTTTGAAACCGCGCTGACCGACGTGCAGGATCTGCAATACCGCGTGTCGATCAACCGCGCGATCCAATCGGTAGGGGCGGCGTTTGGCACGGCGACCGGCTCCGGCGGTGCGCAGGATTTTACCGAAGCCGTGATCCGCATTCGCGAAGACAACGAGCTCTACAAGATCGTGGAAAATTCCGTGAAGGTGGATCAGCAAACGCTCTTCCGCGCCGCCATCGACATGCCCGCGAACTTGACTGAAGGCCAATATTCCATCCGCATTTTCCTGACCCGGGCGGGCGAGGTGATATCCCTCTATGAGACCCAGATCGACGTCAAGAAGGTGGGTTTGGAACGCTGGCTGTTCAACCTCTCGCGCGAGATGCCGCTTGTTTACGGGCTGATGTCACTGGCCATCGCGATCTTCGCGGGTTGGGGGGCTGCTGCGATGTTCCGAGTGGTACGACTGCGGTGAGATTTATTGCCTCCGGCGGGAGTATTTTTGGCCAAAAAGAAGCCGGATGACCAATTGGTCGGTGCGTGCTACTTCAAGTTCATGAGTCAATTACCCACCAAAGCCGATATCCTTCAATGGATCTCGGACAATCCCGCCCAGACCTCGAAACGCGAAATCTCCCGCGCCTTTGGCATCAAGGGGGCGGCGAAGATTGACCTTAAGCGCATGCTCAAGGAGCTGGAGGAAGAGGGTCATCTGACCAAGCGCAAAAAGACCTATCGCGATCCCGACAAGCTGCCCCCTGTGGCGGTGCTGAGAGTGGCCGGGCAGACACCGGATGGCGATCTGTTGGCTGAGCCGATGGAATGGCGGGGCGAGGGGAACGCGCCGGTGGCGATCATCGTGCATCGCGCCTCTGATCCCGCAATGGGTGAAGGCGACCGGATTTTGGCGCGTCTGCAAGAGGTGAAAGGGGAGTCGCACGCCTATGAAGCAAGGCTGATCCGCAGGATCGGGACCAATCCGCGCAAGATCCTCGGGCTTTTTTCCGAACGCTCTGAAGGTGGGCGGATCAAGCCCATCGACAAGGGTGACAGCAAGGAATGGGCCGTGGCCGCAGATTCCACGGGCGGCGCGCAGGATGGTGAGTTGGTGGAGGGCGAAAGCGCAGGCCCCAAGGATCGGATGGGCCTGCCGCGCGCGCGGGTCGTGAACCGGTTGGGTGACCCAATGGCACCCAAGGCGGTGTCGCTCATTGCCATTCACCAGCACGGTATTCCCGATGATTTCCCCGATGAGGTGATCAAGGAAGCCGATGCCATGGTGCCTGCTGGACTGGAAGGCCGCGAAGATCTGCGCGACCTGCCGCTGATTACCATCGACCCCTCCGATGCCCGCGATCACGATGACGCGGTCTTTGCCCAGGCCGATGATGACCCGAAGAACGAAGGCGGTCATGTGATCTGGGTCGCGATTGCCGATGTCGCCCATTACGTGACGCCTGGCAGCGCGCTGGATGCGGAGGCGCGCAAGCGGGGCAATTCGAGCTACTTCCCCGACCGCGTCGTTCCCATGCTGCCCGACGTGCTGTCGGGTGATCTGTGCAGCCTGCACGAGGGGGTCGACCGCGCCTGCCTCGCCGTGCGGATGCAAGTGGATGCCCATGGGAAAAAAGTCGGGCACCGCTTCGTGCGCGGGCTGATGCGCTCACCTGCCTCGCTCAACTATCGTGAGGTGCAGGAGGCGATGGATGGCGCGCCCAATGAGGCCTGCGCGCCGCTTATCGAGGACGTGATCCGCCCGCTTTATGCCGCTCATGACGCGCTTAAGGATGCCCGCATCGCGCGGCAGCCGCTCGACCTGGACCTGCCGGAGCGGAAGGTGGTTCTGACTGACGATGGCCAAGTGCAATCAGTCAATTTCGCCGACCGTTTGGAGGCGCATAAGCTGATAGAGGAAATGATGATCCTCGCCAATGTGGCCGCGGCCGAGACGCTGATTGCCAAGAAAACCCCGCTTCTCTTCCGCGTGCATGAAGAACCGCCACCTGAAAAACTGGAAAGCTTGCGCGATGTGGCCGAGGCCGCGGGGCTGACGCTAGCCAAGGGACAAGCGCTGAAAACCGGGCATCTCAACCAACTCCTCCATGCCGCCGCTGGCACGGATCATTCAGACGTGGTCAACATGTCCACCCTGCGCGCCATGACGCAGGCCTACTACGCGCCCGCGAATTTCGGACATTTCGGGCTGGCGCTGAAGTCTTACGCGCATTTCACCTCCCCCATTCGCCGCTATGCCGACCTGATCGTGCACCGCGCGCTGATCATGGCACACGGTTGGGGCGACGATGGTCTGCGGCCTGTCGATATTGAGCGGCTGGACAGCACGGGCGAACATATCAGCGAGACAGAGCGGCGTTCCATGGTGGCCGAGCGCGACACGACCGACCGCTATCTGGCCGCATTTCTGTCAGAACGCGTGGGGGAGGATTTCACCGGGCGCATCAGCGGCATCGCCAAGTTCGGCGCGTTCGTGCGGTTGGATGGCACAGGGGCGGATGGGCTTTTGCCTGTGCGGCGGTTGGGGCGGGAGTTTTTCCATTTCGACCGGGATGCGGGCACGCTGACCGGGTCGGAGACCGGCACGGTGATCGGGCTGGGTCAGCGGGTGATCGTGCGCCTGACCGAGGCCGCGCCGGTGACGGGTGGGTTGGAACTGGATCTGGTGGAGATTGACGGAAAGACCCTGCCCAAAGGCCAGGCGCGAGGGCGCGGGAAACCACCCCGGCGCAGATTTGCAAAGTCCAAAAAGAAGACCGAAAAGACAAAGCGCAAGGTTCAGCGCAGCCGCCGCTGACGGGCGCGCATTCTTTAAAGGAATGCGTCCGACGTCTTTTAAACACTTCGGAGCCGGACGGCCTGTGATACTGTCAGAAAATGTCGGCATCCTCTTGCACATTGGTCTCATGACCCGCACCAACCGCCTCTTCCAACTCATGCAAGCGCTGCGTAACGCCCCACCCCCCGCCACTGCGGCGCAACTGGCGGAAGCGCTGCATGTCACACCGCGAACGATCTATCGCGATATCGATGCTCTGCGCGGCCTGGGTGCGGTGATCGACGGGGCGTCTGGATTTGGTTACACGCTGATTGAGGATGCGGCCCTCCCGCCGCTGAGTTTCGAGGAAGATGAGATTGAGGCGCTGGTTCTTGGCCTGCGGGAGGTGCAGCACCTGGGCGATCCGGTGCTGGCCCATGCTGCACAAAATGCGCTCACCAAATTGCGCGCCCGGCTCCCTGCGCGTCAGGCTCACCGTCTGGAACACGCCGTGTTGACGGCCTTTCGTTATGGGGCCTCGATGCCGGAACCTGGGATCGACGTGGGCGCGCTGCGCCGGGCCACTTGGGAAGAACGGACCATCCGCTTTGCCTACACAGATGTCGAAGGCCGCCAGACCAAACGCGAGGTCGACCCGCTGAGCATCGTGTTCATGCAAACCTCCCACAACCTGCTGGCCTTTTGCCATTTACGCCAGGATTTCCGCGCCTTTCGCCTCGACCGGATGCGCGAATTGGCGGAAACTGGTGCCTCATTCCGCCCCCGCCGCGTGCCCCTGCTGCGCGATTATCGGGCCAAACTGCAAGCCGAAATGGAAAGCTATCAAACCCCCTGAAAGGCCGTTTCCCGCCCTCAGGTCGATCCCGGCTTCCCGTCATGCCCGCTTAAGAGTAGTATGTGATAAAACAGGCACTTTGAAGAAGGCCGGATCATGAGCAGACTTTGGATCACCGCAACGATCTTGACGCTAACCGGTTTGAGCACTCAAACCATGGCTGAAGCGATTGACGCCTCCCTACGACCGCAAGCGCGGCCAGACGTACAGGTGTTGGCTCAAGCGACAATACTACGCCCTCAGCTGCGGCCAGAAAACCTGCGGGCTGAGAGCGATGACATCGCCCAACCCATCGCCGCGAACCCGCCCGAATTTGACGCGTGGGTGCGTGGCTTCCGAGGCCGCGCATTGGCTCAAGGCATCAACGGGCAGGTTTTTGACCGCGCGTTCCGCAACGCGCGTTACGACCCCGATGTTATCTCCAAGGACCGTAATCAGGCCGAATTCAAAAGCCAGATCTGGGATTACCTGGACAACGCTGTGGCCCCGCCCCGTGTGAACGAAGGTCAGGCCGCCCTACGCAAACATCGCCGCCTGTTGGAACGGATTGAGGCCGGCTATGGCGTGGAGGCCGAGGTGGTCGTGGCTGTCTGGGGGCTCGAGAGCCGGTACGGCACGCGGATGGGCGATTATCCGATGATAGATGCCATGGCCACGCTGGCCTTTGACGGGCGCAGGGACAAGTTTTTCGAAAGTCAGTTGATCGCGGCGCTGAAGATCCTGCAATCGGGCGATGTGAATGTAGGCAATTTCACAGGCTCCTGGGCGGGGGCTATGGGGCACACGCAGTTCATTCCGACCTCCTATCTGGCCTATGCCGTGGATTTCACCGGTGACGGAAAGCGTGACATCTGGACGAAGAACAACCCGGCCGATGCCCTGGCCTCCACGGCGGCCTACCTCAAGCGTTTTGGTTGGCGAAAGGGGCAGCCCTGGGGCGTGGAAGTGCGTTTGCCGAGTGGGTTCAATGCTGCCAATGCCAAGCGGTCGATCAAGCGCAGCCCGTCACAATGGGCGCAGCTGGGCGTGACGGATATGCGCGGGCGGGCGGTACCGGATTACGGGCAGGCCTCGATCCTGTTGCCTGCGGGCAGCCAAGGTGCTGCCTTCATGATCTTCGACAATTTCGCGGTGATCGAGAAATACAACAAGGCAGATGCTTATGTGATCGGGGTGGGGCATTTGTCGGATCGCATCACTGGCGGTCCACCCATTCAAAAGGCATGGCCGCGCGGCTACGTGCCCCTGAGTTTTGATGAGAAAAAAGAGCTGCAGCGGAGGTTGAAGCGCAAAGGCTTCGGGATTGAAAAGATCGATGGTCTTGTGGGTCCGAATACGCGACGTGCGATCCGGGCCTACCAGCAATCGGTGGGGATGAACCCGGACGGTTTTGCCTCTCAGGATGTGCTACGGACGATCAAACAGCGCTGAGCCGCTCATCGCTCCCTCACGGGCGCGCCTCGCCGGTGCGGCAAAGGCATTCTGCCGCAGAAAACGGTAGCGCAAACGGTCTTTCGTCCCTTGGGCCATGGCTCTAGACAAGCTGCAAGACGGCAGATCAAGGACAGGCGATGACCCCCCCAAAACCGGTTGTGTTGTGCATTCTCGATGGCTGGGGTCTTTCTGAGGCGACCGAGGCCAATGCGCCTGCGCTCGCCCATACGCCGCAATTTGACGGCCTGATGGCCACCTGCCCTCATGCCACCCTGATCACCCATGGCCAGGATGTGGGCCTGCCTGCCGGGCAGATGGGCAATTCCGAGGTGGGCCACATCAATATCGGCGCCGGCCGCGTGGTTGAGATGGATCTGCGCCGCATCGATACCGCGATTGAAACCGGCGCATTCGCCACCCTGCCCGGTGTCGTGCGCTTTGTGCAAGCACTGAAGAAAAGCGGGGGAGTGGCGCATCTTTTGGGCATCCTGTCCGATGGCGGGGTGCATTCCCACATTGCGCATATGATCTCCACCGCAAAGATGCTCACAGATCAGGGACTTACCGTCGCCATCCACGCCTTCACCGACGGCCGCGATGTCGCGCCTATCTCGGCCAAATCCTATCTCGAAGCGCTGGATCGCGCTCTGCCGGATGAAGCCTTCATCGCCACGGTTTCAGGCCGGTATTACGCGATGGACCGGGACAACAACTGGGAGCGGGTGGAACTGGCCTATCAAGCGCTTTGCAACGCCAAGGGTTACACCGCCAAAAACGCCTCCGCAGGGATCGCTGACGCCTATGGCAAAGGCCGCACGGATGAGTTTGTCAAACCCCGTGTGCTGGGCGACTATCGCGGGATGGAGGATGGTGATGGCGTCCTCTGCCTCAACTTTCGCGCCGATCGTGCACGCGAGATTATGGCTGCCTTCGCCGATCCGGGCTTCAACAAGTTCGACACAGGGATGCGGCCCGAATTTGCCATTGTCAGCGGCTTCACGGAATATTCCGACAATCACGCAACTTACATGGATTGCATCTTCCCCGATGAACGCCCGCCCAACACACTGAGCGAGTGGATCGGCGCGCAAGGGCTGCGGCAGTTTCACACAGCTGAGACGGAGAAATACCCCCACGTGACCTTCTTCCTCAACGGCGGCAAGGAAGAGGCGGAGCCGGGGGAGGTGCGCCACATGTCGCCATCGCCCAAAGTGCCCACCTATGATCTGCAGCCGGAGATGTCGGCCAGCAGTGTCACGGATCAGGTCGTGGGCGCAATCGAAGACGGCTACGACCTGATTGTCGTCAATTTCGCAAACCCCGATATGGTCGGGCATACCGGCGACCTTGGCGCGGCCATCGCCGCCTGTGAGGCTGTGGACCATGGGCTGGGTCGTATCCTAGAGGCATTGAACGCGGCAGATGGCGCGATGATCGTCACAGCCGACCACGGAAACTGCGAGGTGATGATCGACCCTATCACAGGGTCACCCCACACCGCTCACACGCTCAATCCCGTGCCGGTTATCCTCGTGAACGGCCCAAAAAAGGCAAAACTCCGCCCCGGGCGGCTTGCAGACCTTGCCCCGACGGTTTTACATCTCATGTCACTCAATACACCGCCTGAAATGACCGGGAAGACCCTGATCACATGATCCTCCGCGCCGTTGCTTTTACCCTTGCCCTCACAGGCAGCGCGTTTGCGCAGGAAAGTGACCCAGCCAATGCCGCCCGCGCCGCCGCTGACCGACTGAACGACGCCGCCGGACTTTTGGATGAAGCGAGTAGCGCGCGGGATCGCGTCCGTGCGTTGACACAAACAATCCGCGCCTTTGAAGACGGTCTGGAAGCGATGCGCGACGGGTTGCGCCGCGCCGCCATCCGCGAAGACGTGCTCGCCCGTGATCTTGCCTCGCGGGAAGAAGACATCGCCCGGCTTCTGGGCGTGTTGCAAACCATCGGCGCCAATCCGTCCCCCGCCCTTCTGCTGCACCCCTCGGGCCCTCTGGGCACCGCGCGGTCCGGTATGATCGTGGCCGATGTCACCCCGGCGCTGGAAGCGCAAACCACCCGCCTGCGCGAGGACCTCTATGAACTCTCCGTCCTGCGCGCTCTGCAGGAAAGTGCGTTGGGCACGCTGGCAGACGGATTGCAAGGCGCACAAACCGCCCGCGCGCAGCTTGGCCAAGCCCTGGCAGACCGCACCGATTTGCCCCAGCGATTTACCGAGGATCCGGTGAAAACCGCGCTGCTCATCGCTTCGACCGAAACCCTCGAAGGGTTTGCAAGCGGCCTGAGCGAAATCGCCATCAATGAATCCCCCGGCAGCCTGCCGGGCATTGTCGACCGCAAGGGCCTTTTGCCGCTGCCCGTGACCGGCACAATCCTGCGACGCGCCGGCGAAGCAGACGCCGCAGGTATCACTCGACCGGGCATCGTCATGGCCACACGCCCCCGCGCCCTTGTGACCACACCGGCGCCCGCCACTGTGCGTTATCGCGGCCCCCTTTTGGATTACGGGAACGTGATCATTCTGGAACCGCAGTCGGGTATTTTACTTGTGATCGCCGGGCTCGATGTGGTCTATGGTACCCCAGGAGAGGTGCTGCCCGGTGGTAGCCCCGTGGGCCTGATGGCAGGTCCGGACGAAGGCAGTGACGGGCTTGTGCCCCAAGGTGAAGAGGGCGCGGGTGTTGCAAACTCCGAGACGCTCTACATAGAAATTCGGGAGCAGAACGAACCGGTCGATCCGGAGCTCTGGTTCAAGATGAATAGAGGATAAAGGTTGAGATGAAAAAGTTTCTGATGGCGGCCGCAATCGGCACTTTGACAAGCGCCGTGGTGACAACCCAGGTGGCCGCGCCCCTGCTGGCCCAAGAGGCGGAAAAAACATCCAATGTGTATGAACAACTGGACCTTTTCGGCGATATCTTTGATCGCATCCGCTCTCAGTATGTGGAAGAGGTGGACGAAGGTGACCTGATCGATGCCGCCATAAACGGCATGCTCACGTCGCTTGATCCTCATTCCAGCTATTTGTCGCCTGATGATGCCGCCGATATGCGGGTACAGACGCGTGGCGAATTTGGCGGGCTCGGGATCGAGGTGACACAGGAAGAAGGGTTCGTGAAAGTCGTCACGCCGATGGACGGCACCCCTGCCGATGAGGCCGGGATGGAAGCCGGAGATTTCATCACACATGTGGATGGCGAAAGCGTTCTGGGCCTGAACCTCAATGAGGCAGTCGATCTGATGCGCGGGCCGGTTGGCTCCGAGATCGTGATCACCGTGGTCCGCGAAGGAGAGGCCGAGCCCTTTGACGTCTCCATCATCCGAGACACGATCAAACTGACCGCCGTGCGCGCCCGCACCGAACGCGACGCCGTGGTGCTGCGGGTCAGCACCTTCAACGATCAGACCTATCGCAATCTGGAAAGCGGCCTCAATGAACAGATCGAAGAAGCCGGTGGCCGTGATGCCATCTCCGGCATCGTGCTCGATTTGCGCAACAACCCCGGTGGTCTGCTCAATCAGGCGATCAAGGTCTCTGATGCGTTCCTGGACAAGGGTGAGATCGTTTCCACCCGTGGCCGTGATCCGCAGGACGGCGAACGTTTCAACGCCACCGATGGCGATCTCGCCAACGGCTTGCCGATGGTGGTGCTGATCAATGGGGGCTCGGCCTCCGCGTCAGAGATTGTCGCCGGCGCGCTTCAGGATCATCGCCGCGCCATCGTCGTGGGCACCAAAAGCTTCGGCAAGGGCTCCGTGCAAACGGTGATGCCCCTGCGCGGCGACGGTGCCATGCGCTTGACAACGGCGCGCTACTACACCCCCTCGGGTCGCTCTATCCAAGCCCTGGGCGTGTCGCCCGACATCTTCGTCGAACAACCTCGCCCCGCTGCGACTGAGGACGAGGAAGAGGATGATCGCCCCGGCCGCTCGGAGGCCGACCTGCGCGGCAGCCTCGACAATGACAGCCTGAGCGAAGAAGAGCTTCGAGTGATCGAAGAGGACCTTCAACGCGCCGAGGAAGTGGCAGAGTTGCGCGAAGAGGATTACCAGCTGGCCTATGCCATCGACATCCTCAAGGGGTTGAATGCTCTGAACGGCCAGTAAGCCAAATTTTGAAAACAAGAAAGCCGCGGTGTGATCCGCGGCTTTTTTTGGGGTAACGTCGTTATGCTGCACGCGCTCCTCAATCGGGATTGCTATAGATCAACGCGCGCTCCAGAACGCTCTTGAGCGCGTCTTCTTCCTCGCTTGAGATCGGCGCGAGTATTTCACTGATGGTATCCGCGACCGCGCTCTGCAACGCCTTTACAACCGCTTCGCCGTCTTGCGTCAGAGAGATCAGCGTCACGCGCGCATCATGAGGGGATGCGCGGCGCGCGATCAGTCCTTTGGTTTCCAGACTTCGAACCGTGCGCGTCATTTGGGATTTGTCACGGGCCACGCGGCGCGTCAGGTCCTGCAGCCCAGTCGTTCCCATATCCGACAGCGTCAAAAGCACGATTCCACCGCCGGGCCCCACATTGGCCGTGTCGAATGTATGCGACTTGGACTGGAGGCCAAAGTGAATGCGCCGCATGAAGCGATCAATCAACAAGGCAAGATCTGTATTCTTCATGACATGACTTTTGTTGACTATGTCCACAAAGTTGTTTTAGTGGAATAAGTCTACCTTACAATTCCTCGTCAAACCTGCCGCAGGATTTAAACCAAGGAACATCCCAATGACCAGCACACACGTAGATGCGTTGAAGCTCGCGGCGGTTCTCTGGATCGTCTGGGGGCTTGTCCACATGTTCGCGGGCGTGGTTGTCATGTCGCAGGACGCAGGCGGGGCCGTGGCGGCCGTCGCAGACGCTGTCGACCCCGCCGCATTGACCAATGATTATCATCCGGCCGTTGGCGCCATCATCAACCAACACGGCTTCAACTTGCTCTGGATCGGCACATTCACCTTGATCGGGGCCGTCTTCATCTGGCGCCAATCCGTAACGATGATCTTCATGACCGCGATTGTCGGCTGGGTCACAGATGTCGGGTACTTCGTGTTTCTGGACCTAGGCGGCTTTGTCCATTTCATGCCCGGCACAGTGATGACAATCGTCTCTTCTGCCGCTTTGATCCTAAGCCTTTGGGCGTATTTTTCCGGGCTCCGTAAAAACCCAGCGAACCTATAGCGTAACTTAAGAAACCGCGGGCAAAGCCGCGGTTTCTTGGTCAAAGCAGTGAAATAGAGCATTTTAAAACGCTCATCTTGCGGTGCTTTAGCGCGGAAAAGGGGTCAGCTATCGCAGGCGCAACCTGCATGACCACAGCCTGATCCATCCGGGTGGCCATCGGCACAGGCATCGCTGCAGTAGTTCTTGTCGTCTTTCTTGACCGCGTCATCGATGGAAACGATGCAAACGCAAGCCTCGCAGGCGCATTTTTGTTGGGTGACTTCGGGCATTGTTTTGATCCTTTAGGTTTCGACTAACTCTTCATGGCATACGAAGAGATGCTCAATCATGATCTTCACAACACGGTGCACGCAGGAATCAGCCATGGAGTAAAACACCTGCTTGCCGCGTCGCTCCGCCTTCAGAATGCGGGCAGATCGCAGGAGCCGCAGGTGATGGCTGACCAGCGAGGGCGACGAGCCTATGCTTTCCGCGATCTCCCCCGCCGCGCGTTCTTGATCCATGCAGGCCACCACGATCGAAAGCCGCGTGGGATCGGACAAAAGCCCGAACGTGTCAGCAAGCTCCGTCGTTTGATCGAGATTGAGATTCATCTTCGTCATAACAAACAATTAAATGATTGTTGAATTGTTTGTCAATAGGTCCTGACTACACGCGATGATAAGGACTTCCTGCCAAAATCGTGGCCGCGCGGTATAGCTGCTCACTTAGCATCACACGGGCCAGCATGTGCGGCCACACCATTTTTCCAAAGGACACGCCCATATCGGCCCGCGCCCGAAACGCCGGATCAAGCCCATCCGCCCCACCAATGATATAGGCCACATCCCCGCGCCCGTCATCGCGCCAACGGGCCAACATGTCTGCGAATTCCACGGAACTGACCAGCTTGCCCCGCTCATCCATCACCACCCGCAACGCCCCGTCCGGGACCGCGCGATCCAGTAATACGGCCTCACTGCGCATGTCAGAGGCCTTCCTCTCATCCACCTCATGTACAGACGAAGGGCCAAGCCCCAAGGCCCGGCCCGTGCGGTCAAACCGCTGCAGATAGTCTTCGATAAGCGCACGCTCCGGCCCCGTCTTCAGGCGGCCCACCGCGCAAACATGCACGCGCATGGTTCAGGTGGCGGCGGCTTTGGGGCTTGGCATCCACATCTTTTCAAGCTGGTAGAAGTCCCGCACCTCAGGTCGGAACACATGGACAATCACATCGCCCGTATCCAACAACACCCAATCGCCCGTATCCTTGCCTTCAATTTTGGTTGCAACGCCCAACTCAGACTTCAACCGATCGGCCAGCTTTTCCGAGAGCGCCGTCACCTGCCGCGTCGAGCGGCCGGAACAGATCACCATGTAGTCGCCAATCGCCGTTTTCCCGCGCAGGTCGATCTGCACGATGTCTTCGGCTTTGTCGTCTGAGAGGGAAGAAAGGATGCGCGTCAGCTGCTCTTCGCTTGAAGCGCCCTGAGGGGGCACCGCTACAGTTGCACCATTGTCTGCGGTCATGGCCGCATCAGCCGTAAAAGACAGGGGTAAAGCCTCCTTATGGGTTATGCCCCAGCCTTGGGGCCTAACTTAAATTTAACAAGCAGCTCATGACATTTCAATGAATCACATGCGTGTCTGGGCCTTCGTGGCCTTTTTGCGCCACCCATCGCCTAAGCCGGTTTCGCCTCTACCGCCTCATCATCTGGCAGCATACGCACCTCCCGCTGCGGGAACGGAATGGAAATATCATGCTCCTGAAACGCGTCCCACAGCGCCAGATAGACGTTCCCGCGAATATTGGTGAGCCCGCCAGTGGGGTCCCTGATCCAGAACCGCAGGATGTAATCGACGGAGCTGTCCCCGAACCCCACGATATGACACACCGGCGCGCGATCCGTCAGCACGCGGTTCACCCCTTGCGCGGCCTCAATCGCAATCTTGCGGACCACATGGGGATCATCGCTGTAAGCCGTGCCGAAATAGATATCCAGCCGGACAAAATCATTGGAATGCGACCAGTTGACAACCTGCCCGGTGATCAGATCCTCATTTGGGATCAGGTATTCGGTCCCGTTCCGCGTGGTGATGGAGACATAGCGCGCCCCCAACGAATTGATCCAGCCAAAGGTCTCACCTAAGGAAATCACATCCCCTGGCTTGATCGACTTATCCAGCAGGATAATCACGCCCGATACCAGGTTCGACACCACCTTTTGCAGGCCAAAACCAAGGCCCACACCAATGGCCCCAGACAGCACCGCAAGCCCGGTCAGGTCGATCCCCACAGCATTGAGACCAATGAAGAACGCAGCACCATAAAGGAACAGTTGCAGGATCTTGATCGCCAGAACCTGCATCGATGGCGAAATATCATCGTTGCGCCGGATCTGCGCAGCGGTCGCCGTCGACAGGAACCGCGCGCCGTAAAGCAGCACCAGAAGCGCCGCGATGGCCTGCAGGACAATCCAGATAGATAGGCGAATGCCGCCAAACTCCACTGCGGCATTGTCGAGCAGCACCTGCGCCTCTTGGGTCACGCCTAAGATGCTGAGCGTCACCCACGCCCACCCCACATAGCGCACCAGCGACCGCACGATCCCATTGCCGATGAACCGCGTGACAATCGCGATCAGCAGCCAGGCCAGGGAAAGCTGCGCCACGATCCCGATCAGGTAGGATCGGCTGGGCCAGGTCGTTTCCTGCATGACCCAGAAGACGGGCCAGATCAGCAGCACGAAGAAAATCAGCGACAATCGCTTGTGCAGCACCAAAAGCACCCGCAACCGCCACTTGGGCCAACCTTCACGTGTGCGCATCCAATCCAGAATGCGTGGCCCCAGAGCGCGCTGTAGAACAAAGGCCATCAGCAGCAGCGCAACGATCATACCCAACTGATAGGCATTCCACGGTCGCAACAGGTTCAGGAAAAACCCATGCAGCAAATCCCAAAGGCCCAAGGCAAGATCCTGGGCTTGCTCCGTGACATCCACAGGCGTCTCAACGGGCGCGGAACTCGCGTCATCCGCGGGTGTACCTGTCGGCTCTGCACTGCCTGTTGCGGCGCCTGCGTCCTCTTCCATGGCTAAAGAATTGCATGGGGGGACAGATCGGACAAGACATGTCTGGACAAGCCGGTCTGTTGGCTTAGGCTTGGCCTGATTTTCGGAGAAGTTTGCATGACAACGGCGCTGATCACCCACCCTGATTTCCTCAACCACGTCACGCCACCGGGCCATCCCGAACGCGTCGCGCGACTGGACCACCTTCTGCCCGCTCTTGAGGGCAAAGACCTGCTGCGGGTCGAAGCCCCCGACTGCACCGATGACGACATTCAGCTTTGCCACCCGGCAAGCTACATCGAAAAAATCGCCGCCGCCGCGCCCACCGAAGGCAGCGTGCAAATCGACGCAGATACATTCATGTCGCCGGGTTCCTACACCGCTGCCCGTCGCGCTGTCGGAGGCGCGATCAAGGCCGTGGATATGGTGATGGACGGGACCGCGCAAAACGCCTTTGTGGCCTGCCGCCCGCCGGGGCACCACGCGGAAACCGCCACACCCATGGGGTTCTGTTTCTTCGGCAACGTCGCCATCGCGGCCAAACATGCGCTCAACCGACGCGGCCTCTCTCGCGTGGCGCTGGTGGATTTTGACGTCCATCACGGCAATGGCACGCAGGATTTGCTGAAATCAGAGGCCCGCACGCTCTTCATATCGTCGCACCAAATGCCTCTATGGCCCGGCAGCGGCGCGGCCAGTGAGACAGGTGACCATAACAACGTCCTCAACATCCCCCTCGCCCCCGGCACCGGATCGCAAGCTTTTCGCTCCACCTACGAAGGCATGGTCTTCCCCGCGCTTGAGAACTTCAAACCCGAACTCCTCATTATCTCCGCAGGCTTTGACGCCCATGAGGCCGACCCGTTGGCGAACCTCAACTTCACGGATGCCGATTTCGAATGGGTGACGGGTAAGCTTTGCGACATCGCGGCCACGCATTCAGAGGGCCGCGTCGTGTCCTGCCTTGAGGGCGGCTATGACCTCGGCGCGCTGGAACGGGCAGGCGCGTTGCATGTGGATGCCCTGATCCGGGCAGGCAGCTAGGTTCAACTGATCGCCAGTTTCCCCCAAAGTCCAATGGGGATTGTGCCACCCAAACGCTGCATCCACCGCGCCGCATGGCCCGGGCAAATATCCGAAAACCAGCGTGGCGATGGAAAACGCCACAAAAAGCTCCGCACCCGGCATCTAGAGGACCTCCATCACCCAGATCTCACAGATAAACTGCGGCTCTGTCGTGGGCATCATCTGAAACGGCGCGCCTTTCGAGACGACGCGCAGCCGCCCCGCCGCCTCCAATTCTGCCTGTATCTCACCATAGCCATTTTCTTCCCAGGTCCCGGTGACCACCGCAAACACGATTTTGCCCCCGGATCGCACCAGCCGTACATATTGGCGCAACGCCGAAGGCGGCACCTGCGTGGTCGTCCCACAGGTCACCAGCGCATCGGCCATTGCTGCAGGCAGCGCGGTCTCCTTGCTCAGATCCACCTGATGCAGCGCATCATAGATCCCCTTGGCCTCTGCCAGTTCCAACATGCCCGCTGAGTAATCCAGCGCCGTCAGCGTCGAAAATCCCACGTCTTTCAGCGCAGCCCCCACAAGCCCCGTGCCCGCACCCGCATCAATCACATGCGCGTCGCGATCCAGCACATCCGCCGCCACCTTGGTCAGTTCCGCAGGCGCGATGTAATCATCTAAAGATCCCACATCGCCGTCGTATTTCGCCGACCAAATATCATATCGCCGCCGCATCTCTTCATTCGTGGGCGCTCTGATCACCCAATCAACGCGCGCGGCTTGGGTGTCTGGCAGTTCGTCACTCATCGCCAATACCATGGCTGCGATCATACCCGTTCGCGGCAGGCGGCTCCCACCCATCCAACGCACCATCCTTGGGCGCAAACACCTCCACCAGAAGCGGATAGCAGGCGGCAGTGTCACTGGAATGCTCCGACGAACAATCCCCTCCCGGACAGGCCGACAGCGCCCCAAGCAGATCAATCTCGGCAAAAAACTCCAGATAATCGCCCGGCCGCACCGGGCTGGCTTTCATGAAGTACTGCCCCGTATCTCGGGTAAATCCAGTGCACATGAAAACGTTCAACACATCATGCACATGGGGCTCCGCCTCTTGCAGGCTCATACCCGTTTCTTCCGCCAAAGCCCGGGTGAGGTTCGAATGACAGCAATGATGATACTGCGACCCAGCCAGCAAATTGCCGGTATAGGGATCACACCGCGTGCCGATCACATCATGGACCGACCCGCCAAATTCATCAAACCCGTACCAGCCAAGCGTGTCCTCCGTGATCGTCGCCATCGGGCGCAAGTGAGGAAACGAAGACCACATCCGCTCACCGAGCGTCAGATGCGTCCCATGCAGCGCCCGGGCTTTGCCGGAATAAAACCGCTCTCCAAGATCATGGGCATTCCACAGATTCAAATCCCCCACCTGCGGCCCCTCGATACTGGAAATCCGAAAAAACTGCCCTGCCTTCACATGAAAACAACTGGCGTCCCTGGGCCTCGCCACCATCTCTGCCACCTTCACAGCCCCTTTTCTCGCAGCGCGGTAGAGCGCCATGTCCGGCTTTGGCAGCGTCTCATTGGGATAACAAATCACCGGCCTCACAGACCGGCGCGTGTCAGCATCTGCGGGAATTTTCATTTGCGCTCCTCATCTTGGCACCCGCCTAGACAAGTCGCATAACCGACCGGTGTAAAGCCCCACCCCGGTTTCATCTTGCTAGAAATACTCAAAACCGATCTAACGCATTCGCGCGTACCAGAGATTAGGTGCCCGAAATCTTTAAAAGATTTCGTCCGCAGTCTTTTAAAGACTGCGCGCCCTGTTCAAACCGCGCGCTCCACCATCATTTTCTTGATCTCGGCGATCGCCTTGGCGGGGTTCAGACCCTTGGGGCAGGTCTTCGCGCAGTTCATGATCGTGTGACAGCGGTAAAGCTTGAAGGGATCTTCCAGATCATCCAGCCGCTCTTTCTGCGATTGATCCCGACTGTCAATGATCCAGCGATAGGCATGCAATAGCGCCGCCGGCCCCAGATACTTGTCGCCGTTCCACCAATAGCTAGGGCAGGATGTCGAACAGGACGCACACATCACGCATTCGTAAAGCCCATCGAGCTTCTCACGATCCTCAATCGATTGCCGCCATTCTTTCTTCGGCCGGTTCGTTTTCGTCTCCAGCCATGGCATGATCGAGGCATGCTGCGCATAGAAATGGGTCAGATCGGGGATCAGGTCCTTGACCACCGGCATATGCGGCAGCGGGTAAATCTTCACCGTGCCATTGGGCGTCTCGTCGATCCCGTGGATGCAGGCCAGCGTATTGATCCCGCCGATATTCATAGCACAAGACCCGCAAATCCCCTCACGACAGGACCTACGGAAGGTCAGTGTCGGATCGATCTCATTTTTGATCTTCAGCAACGCATCCAGGATCATCGGGCCGCATTTGCTGAGATCCACATAATAGGTATCAATTCGCGGGTTTCGCCCATCATCGGGGTTCCAGCGATAAATCTGGAACTTGCGCACGTTATTTGCGCCTTTGGGCTTGGGCCAGGTCTTCCCTCTGGTAATACGAGAATTTTTAGGAAGGGCCAGTTGGACCATCAATGCCTCCTAGGGATTTACCTTGGTTCAGTGTCGCGGTTTCGTTTCGTATTCGGTACAGGTCCACCTCTCCCGGACCCTCGTAACTTATATAGGGTGTCTTACCATTTGGATCACCCAAAGACGTGATAATTCGGACAAATCAGCGCTGTTCAGTGCATCATAAGCCACCAGGACCGGAGTTGTACGCCAATCCGATGGTCGAATGGTCGCAGTTGGACATCAAACCGCGAGAAGAGGCCCCAAGATCCGTGGTACATTTCTGGAAAGACAGCTCACCGATTCTGGCCGCGTGCCGATCTCAAGGACCGTCTCCACAGTGCTGGCCGTCACCCCGGACACGGACGCGCTTGCGATCTGCAGGATTTCACCAGCCGATGCGGCGTCGATGATGCAATCGGTGACGGGGGCAGGATCCACGCCCGGAAACCGATCCTGCACGACACTATTTACGACCAGTTTGGCCCGGTCCCGTGCCACCACATCCGCCGCATCCTGCGCGGCCCCGCAGGCCGAAAGAAGGACCACAGCACCTGCAGTCCAAAACCGCATCAGAATGTCCTTTCCTTCGGGGCAATCTTCTTCAATGAAATCCCGCCATCGTTTTCCGGCGTCAGCGGGTCCTCGATGATCGGGCGGTAGGTCAGGCTACATTCCGTCCCATCCACCTTGGCCACAGTATGCACGCGCCAATTTTCATCGTCTCGGGTGCTGAAATCCTCATGGGCATGGGCACCCCGGCTTTCATGCCGCGCCTCCGCGCCATAAATTGTGGCCAGCGCGTTGGGCATCAGGTTCGTCAGCTCCAAGCTTTCCATCAGATCAGAATTCCAGTAGAGGCTACGGTCGGTCACCTTGATATCATCCAGTTTCTTGGCGATGACATCCATCTTCTCCACGCCTTCAGCCATCGTCTTTGACGTGCGGAACACGGCGGCATCGGCCTGCATGGTCTTTTGCATCTCCAGCCGAAGCTCAGCCGTGGGTACCTCCCCATCGGCATAGCGCATGGCATCAAAACGGGCGAAGATATTGTCCACCTCTGGCTTGTTGGTCGATGGCCGCGCAGCTTCCCGATCCACAACCTTACCCGCGCGAATGGCCGACGCCCGACCAAACACCACGAGGTCAATGAGCGAATTCGACCCCAAGCGGTTTGCCCCGTGCACCGATGCGCAACCCGCCTCTCCTACGGCCATCAGGCCTGGAACGATGCGGTTGGGGTCATCATCCGTGGGGCTGATCACCTCACCCCAGTAATTGGTGGGGATACCGCCCATGTTGTAATGCACCGTCGGCAGCACCGGGATCGGCTCCTTGGTCACGTCGACGCCTGCGAAAATCCGTGCGCTCTCTGAGATCCCGGGCAGGCGCAACTGAAGCGCTTCCGGCGGCAGGTGGCTAAGATTGAGGTGAATATGATCCCCCTCAATCCCTACCCCTCGACCCTCGCGGATTTCCATAGTCATCGACCGGCTCACATAGTCGCGCGGCGCAAGGTCCTTATAATTGGGCGCATAGCGCTCCATGAAGCGCTCACCTTCGGAATTGGTAAGATACCCGCCTTCGCCGCGCGCACCTTCGGTGATCAGACAGCCCGACCCGTAAATCCCGGTTGGATGAAACTGCACAAACTCCATGTCCTGCAGGTGCAGCCCCGCACGCGCCACCATGCCACCGCCATCACCGGTACATGTATGCGCCGAGGTGGCCGAGAAATACGCGCGGCCGTAGCCGCCCGTGGCCAGCACGACCATCTTGGAATTGAAGACATGCATCGTTCCGTCATCCAGCTTCCAACAGACGACACCGGTGCAAATGCCATCGGTCATCACCAGATCAATGGCGAAGTATTCGATGTAGAATTCCGCGTTGTTCTTGAGGCTCTGACCATAGAGCGTGTGCAATATCGCGTGCCCCGTCCGGTCAGCGGCGGCACATGTGCGCTGCACCGGCGGACCTTCACCATATTCGGTGGTATGTCCGCCAAACGGGCGCTGATAAATCTTGCCCTCTTCGGTGCGCGAAAAAGGCACACCATAGTGTTCCAGCTCATAAACCGCCTTTGGCGCCTCCCGGGCCAGATACTCCATCGCGTCGGTATCGCCCAGCCAGTCCGAGCCTTTGACAGTGTCATACATGTGCCACTGCCAGCTGTCGGGCCCCATGTTGCCCAAGCTCGCCGCGATACCGCCCTGTGCGGCCACCGTATGCGATCTGGTGGGGAAAACCTTCGTTATGCAGGCCGTTTTCAGGCCCTGTTCGGCCATGCCGAGCGTGGCGCGCAATCCCGCACCACCCGCACCGACGACCACGACGTCATAATCATGCGTCTCGTATTCGTAAGCTGCCATTTTTCCAATCCCTTGCGCGTTCAGAACGCAATGATGGCGAGCGCCGCAAGACCTGACAACATGGCAGAATAACTCAGGCAAGTCATTACGATGATCGACACTTTGCGTGCTAAACCATGGACATAGTCCTCTAGCAGCACTTGAACACCGTCATTGAAATGTTTGAACGTGACAATGATGGTAAGGGCGGCCACCACAGCCGGGAAGGGTTGCGCGAAATAGGCCACGACCGCCGCATGGGGCTCTCCCAACATTGGGCCGAAGGTAAACACGAAGACTGGCATCAACACCAAAAGCGCGACCGAGCTCAGCTTCATGATCAAAAAGTGATGCACCGATTCGCTCAGTGCCCCGTGGCTGAAGGCCTGCTTCATGCCGGAGATTGCGGTGCCTATGATGGATCGTTTGAGGCCGGAGATGATGCTCATCGCCAATCCCTCAGACCAAAAGCGCCGTCAGCAAGGTCAACAGAAATGACCCGCCGACCACCGCCCAGCCCAGCTTTTCGGCGGTGGGAATATCCAACATGATGGCGCTGTCCCAGATAAGGTGCCGCACACCGGCCAGCGTGTGATACCAAAGTGCCCAGACAGACCCCAGCATGATCAAATCACCGATAAACGATGTGATCACCCAGTCCGCCAAGGCAAAATGCGCCTCAGAATGAGCGGCGGCCACAAACCACCAGATGATCAAAAGGGACGCGAACAAAAGCGCGTTGCCCGTGATCCGCGTCAGGATCGAGGTCACCGATGTGAGCTGAGGACGATAAATCGTTAGATGCGGTGACAGCGGGCGGTTCCCACGGTTCACATCGGCCATGTGTGCTTCCTCCAAACGGGCTGGACGCGTTTGACCCCGTTCAAGATGGGGCGCACAGCGTCTCTGGCTAGGGTGACGACCCCTTTTTAACGCCTAAAACGGGTAAGCAAAGCCTGAATGCACCGAAAATTGATCGAAGAAGATAAATATTGCCGATTTCAGCGGGATTCGTGATCACGCCCATTTGCATGTGATCACAAGGGTTCTTGCGTTACCGATAACGGTGAAAATGACACGGGGCTCGTGACTTCCCGCAACAATTTTTCACGCATCCTTTGAGGATACTCATCAAAACTGCTGGCTGTTACGGCAAAGGCACCACCGCCTGAAATCACATTGGCTCTGAAATAGGCGGTAAGATCCGGCTCCTCCCCTTCAATCACCAGGGCGTTGACCGTGATGTCCTGATCCTCCAGTCGCGCACGCATGTCGCCAGGTGCTATGCCTTCGTTTGATGTTCCATCGCCAGAGATATCAATGACGCGACGCCGACAAACAGGCGCCGTCTCAAACTGCATCCGCGCAAAATCGAGCGCCTCCCCTATGGCCGTGGAGTAATTGCGCCATTCGCGCGGTGCACCTTCAATCTGCCCAGCCAGCGTCTCAAGATCGCCACGCGATGTCACCTCGACCCACGGCACAGAAACCACCTGCCGTGTCGTGCCCGTCCACTGCAACACAGTGATCGCGGCCCCCCCTGCCAACAAAGCCTCGGTTACCAACGGATCCCTAAGCGCGTCGGCCAACCCATCCATTTGAATGCGAAACTCCGAAGTGTCGACAGATCCCGACACGTCGACAGCCAAGACAAGCGCGATATCGCAAGCCCAGACCGGCGCGCTCGCCACGAAAGAGACTGCGGTGATGAAAGCGCGAAACATGCCCAAAGCATGCCGTCTCTTCGCCTCTCTGAAAAGAGGGGGCCAGCCCCCGTCGCGTCCCGCGCCTCCCCCGGAGTACTTTCAGCCAAAAAGAAGCCCGATTCAGGGGGCGTTTTTTGGGCCAGAGACACTCCCGCCGGAGGCACCCGGCCTCACAGAGGCATGAGCGCCCAGTAGTCCAGATCAAGCATCACATCCGGCAGGTATTTCCCGTCCTCACCCTTCAGCTCAAACGGCATGCCACCTTTCGTAGCCACCAGACGCAGGCGAAGCGCACCGACCCCGGGCGCGGAGGTCTCTGCCTTATCAAGCACCTCCGACCAAGCCTTGATCGTGTCGCCACTGTAGCAGGGGTTCGCGTGGGTCCCGCCGTTCAACCCCGCCACCATTTGGGCATTGGCCAACCCGTTGAACGACAGCGTGCGAGCCATGGAAATCACGTGACCGCCATAGATCAGTCGCTGGCCGTTTTCTCTGAGCGTTGCATCAAAGTGCACTTTCGCCGTGTTCTGCCACAGCCGCGTTGCCATCATGTGCTCGGCTTCCTCCACCGTCACGCCATCCACGTGATCGATCGTTTCGCCCACATCATAATCGCCCCAGCGATGAGGCTCACCTGCCAGCGTAAAGTCATAGTTTGTGAAATCGAGCCCCGCCGGCACCACCAGATCGGCTGCATCCAACGCCGGTTTCAGATCCGGGATAACCGCCTTCGGCGCATCTGATCCGACATCACGCTTGCGCACCATCGCCCAGCGCACGTAATCCAGCACGACCTCGTCCCGCTGGTTCATGCCCTTTGTCCGTACCCAGACCACGCCCGATTTCCCATTGGAATTCTGTTTCAACCCGATCACGTCAGAGGTCGACCGGATCGTATCCCCCGGCCAGACGGGTTTCAGCCACCGCCCCTCCGCATAGCCCAAATTCGCCAGTGCATTCAAAGAAATATCTGGAACGGTTTTGCCAAACACAACGTGAAAAGCCGCGATATCATCCAGCGGCGCGCCCGGCAGCCCGCAGCGTTGCGCAAACGCATCCGACGAATAAATCGCATGCCGCGCCGGATAAAGCGCGTGGTAGAGCGCGCGTTCCCCCCCCGACACGGTGCGCGGTACCGCGTGATGGATCGTCTCTCCCACGGTGTAATCCTCGAAAAAACGCCCACTATTGGTTTTGGCTGCGTTGGTTTTGGCCATCACTGCTCTCCCAGCTTCATGTCGGGGTCGTAGTCGCCCTCAACCTCTTTCACCACGGCCTGACCGCAGCGCATCACCCCATTGGCCTGATCAAACGCATAGGTGGGCGAGCCGTGCAGCGCCCATCCCGTGTTCAGAGCTTCCGTCACCTTGTGGCAGAAGGCAGATGTGTCATCCGCGCTGAGAAACCGGTAAAGCTTCATTCTGTCACTCCGCTGCCATGGCTGCGATCGCTTCAACCTTCGCCAGCGTTCGCTTGGCGGCCACGATGTGCAGGTTCTCCACGATTTGCCCGTCCACCACCGCAATGCCAAGACCCGAGGCATGGCTTTCCTCAAACGCCGCGATTTGACGCTGAGCCAGGTCAATCTCCGACTCCGATGGTGCGAACGCGGTGTTTGTTACGTCAATTTGCATGGGATGGATCAACGTCTTTCCATCAAATCCCAGATCCCGCCCCTGTTCGCATTCCGCCTTCAAACCTTCCCCATCACGGAAGCGGTTATAAACCCCATCAATCGCCACAACCCCACGGGCCGCGCGCGCGGCCATCACGATCCGCTGCAGCGCGGTCATCAGCGGCAAACGGTCCGGCCGGTACCGAGAACCCAGATCCTTGGTCAAATCATTGGTCCCTGTCACCAGCCCTCGCACCCGGTGGTGCGCCGCGATCTCGGGGGCATTGAACACACAAGTGGGTGTTTCCATCATCACCCAGATCGACATCAACGGGTCCAGCAAATCCGCCAGCGCATCCACGTCAGAGGGATTGTTCACCTTAGGCAACAGAAAGATATCCGCACCTGCTTCGCGCAGAACGCGCACATCTTCATTTCCCCATTCCGTGGTCAACGCATTGATCCGCACGATTTTGGCGCGGTTGCCATAGCCACCCGATTGCAACGCGTCTTTCAAGGTCTGGCGCGCATCGGCCTTGGCCTCGGGCGCAACCGCATCTTCCAGATCAAAAATGATCGCATCCGTTTGCAGGCTACGTGCCTTTTCCAGCGCGCGTTCCTTTGATGCCGGAATGTACAGAACAGAGCGATAGGGATGGGTGCCGAGATCCATGCTTGACCTTTAGGGTAATTTTCGTGCGCGGAATTGGCACTTTTTGACAGAAATGTTCAACCCATATTTTGCCGCGCTGCAGAAAATGCTGCTGCGTACTTTGCGTTAACCTTCACTTGATAGGACATCGTCACCCTGAAGTCGGAATGGACAGGGACCCAACCCTAGAAAGGGGGTTCTAATGAACATGAAGATTATGAAGTCTGCGGTTGCATTGGTGTTGGCAACCGGTTTCACCACGCAGGCGGCTTCGGCAAATTGTGCACCTCGGGATGTCGTGATCGAACGTCTGGCTGACCGGTACGGTGAATCACGACAATCAGTGGGGCTCGGCTCCAACAACGCGGTTGTGGAGGTGTTTGCCTCGGAAGAAACCGGCACATGGACGATCACGGTCACCTCCGTGAATGGCATGACCTGCATGGTGGCCAGCGGTCAATCATATGAGACGCTGTCTGAGGCCGCACCCGTTGCGGGTGATGACGCTTGATACATGATACGCTATGTCGGAACGGGACACTGTTCCGGCATAAGATTCGGCAGCGATAGCCAGAACAACAGGTTTGCGCGCCGCTGCCCCGGCACGAAACCGTGACCGATAGCGTAAACATGCCGCGCATTGATGCCGCGTGAGGTTCGTCTTAAATCTCTGTTTTTAATTTATAAAATTGTCATATACCACGGCATACCGCCACAAATCACCCAGGGCGCTGCACTGCGGCGCACTTGCGCGACCCGGTCTTTGGGACTAGCCCTTTGCACGACAGTCAAATCGGCAAGCAATCGGAGTTCGTCCCATGGCCAGACCCAAAATCGCCCTCATCGGGGCCGGACAAATCGGGGGCACCCTCGCCCATCTCGCAGCGCTGAAGGAATTGGGGGATGTCATCATGTTCGACATCGCCGAAGGTATTCCACAGGGCAAGGCGCTCGATATTGCGGAATCTGGCCCATCCGAAGGGTTCGACGCCGATCTCAAAGGCACACAGGATTATGCTGACATTGCAGGCGCAGATGTCTGCATCGTCACCGCAGGTGTCGCCCGCAAACCGGGGATGAGCCGCGATGACCTCTTGGGCATCAACCTGAAGGTCATGAAGTCCGTCGGCGAAGGCATCGCCGCCAACGCGCCAGGCGCCTTTGTCATCTGCATCACCAATCCGCTCGATGCGATGGTCTGGGCCCTGCAGAAATTCTCCGGCCTGCCTGCGAACAAGGTCTGCGGCATGGCGGGCGTTCTGGATAGCGCGCGTTTCCGCCACTTCCTCGCTGAAGAGTTTGAAGTCTCCATGAAAGACGTCACTGCCTTCGTCTTGGGCGGCCACGGCGACACGATGGTGCCCTCCCTGCGTTACTCCACTGTCGCAGGCATCCCCCTGCCGGATCTGGTGGAGATGGGCTGGACCACGCAGGAGAAAATGGACGCCATCGTGCAACGCACGCGCGACGGCGGCGCAGAAATCGTTGGCCTGCTGAAGACCGGCTCTGCTTATTACGCCCCCGCCACCTCCGCCATTGAAATGGCCGAAGCGTACCTCAAGGATCAAAGACGCGTCCTGCCCTGTGCTGCCTATTGCAAGGGCGATCTGGGCGTCAAAGACATGTATGTGGGCGTGCCCACCGTGATCGGCGCAGGCGGGATCGAGCGGATCGTGAACATCAAGCTCAACGCGGAAGAGCAGGAGATGTTCGACACCTCCGTGAAGGCGGTTAAAGGCCTTGTCGACGCCTGCAAGGAAATCGACGGCTCTCTCGCCTAACCCATAAAAACAAAAGAGAATCATCCGACCCGGTGATTTTCACTGCATCATTTAAGGCAGTTTCGAAAATTTGTGATCACACGCTCAACCCGTGTGATCACAAATCCCCCAAAACACTTCAAATTGATCGCATATCAGCGAAATCCCCTTTTCAATCGGGGTCTTTCGGCGTGAGATACTATCAATCAATGCCAAACGGGACAGTCATATGAACATCCACGAATATCAGGCCAAAGCCTTGCTGCGGTCCTTCGGTGCCCCTGTGTCCGATGGGCGCGTCGTCCTCAAAGCCGAAGAAGCCAAAACCGCCGCCGGTGCCCTCGATGGCCCACTCTGGGTTGTGAAGGCGCAGATCCATGCAGGCGGTCGCGGTAAAGGCTCGTTCAAGGAAGCGGGCGCCGGGGAAGCAGGCGGCGTGCGTCTGGCCAAATCCGCTGGCGAGGCCGCCGATGAAGCAAAAAAGATGCTGGGCCGCACGCTGGTCACCAAGCAAACGGGCGCAGCAGGCAAGCAAGTCAACCGCATCTACATCGAAGACGGCTCCGGCATTGAAAAGGAAATGTACCTGGCCCTGCTGGTCGATCGCGGTTCCTCCCGCATCAGCTTCGTCTGCTCCACCGAGGGCGGCATGGATATCGAAGAGGTGGCAGCCTCCACACCCGAAAAGATCCTCAGCTTCTCGGTCGATCCCGCCACAGGCTATCAGGCCTTCCATGGCCGCCGCATCGCCTTCATGCTCGGACTGGAAGGCAAGCAGATCAAGCAATGCGTCGCTCTGATGGGCACGCTCTACAAAATGTTCCTCGAAAAAGACATGGAGATGCTGGAGATCAACCCCCTCATCGTCACCGATGCGGGCGATCTCAAATGCCTCGACGCCAAGATGGGGTTCGACAGCAACGCCGTCTACCGCCACGCCGACATAGCCGAACTGCGCGATGTGACAGAGGAAGACCCTAAAGAACTCGAAGCGTCCAAATACGATCTCAATTACATCGCTCTCGACGGTGAAATCGGCTGCATGGTGAACGGGGCAGGGTTGGCCATGGCGACGATGGACATCATCAAGCTCTATGGCGCGGAGCCCGCCAACTTCCTCGACGTGGGCGGCGGCGCGACCAAGGAAAAGGTCACCGAGGCCTTCAAGATCATCACCTCCGACCCGCAG
>JBCCCZ010000014.1:0-32830 GCA_039033255.1 Pseudomonadota bacterium | reverse complement strand
TGAATCTTAGTGTGCGAGATTCATACAAACGAGCAATTGAATAAAATCTTACAGGTCTGGCCATAGTGCCCTACCGCAAAGCTACTTGAGGGCCACGATGCAAAGCGCTGCCACGCTCCTGCACGACATCTTTGGATTCACAGATTTCCGGCCGGGACAAGAGGATATTGTCCATACGGTGGCCGAGGGAAAACCGACGCTGGCCATCATGCCCACAGGCGGTGGTAAGTCGCTCTGCTTCCAACTGCCCGCGTTGATGCGCGATGGTGTGACGGTTGTCATCTCACCTCTCATTGCCTTGATGCGAGACCAAGTGCGCGCTTTGAAAGCCGTGGGCGTGGAGGCGGGCGCGCTGACCTCTGGCAATACCGAGGAAGAAACCGATGAGGTATGGGAGGCGCTGCACGCCGGGCGGATGAAGCTCTTGTACATCGCGCCGGAACGCCTCGCCGCCGGGTCAGCCATGGGAATGCTGCGCCGGATCGGGGTCAGCATGATCGCGGTGGATGAGGCCCATTGCGTGTCTCAATGGGGCCATGATTTTCGACCTGATTACCTCCGCATTGGCGAACTGCGCCGGGCGCTGAATGTGCCGCTAGCGGCGTTCACGGCCACCGCTGATGCCGAGACCCGCGAAGAGATCATTGAGAAGCTCTTTGATGGCGAAGCCCCCACCACCTTCCTACACGGCTTTGATCGGCCAAACATTCACCTCGCCTTTGCGGAAAAGAACCAACCGCGTAGCCAAGTCACTCAATTCATCGCCGTGCGCAAAGGACAATCCGGAATTGTCTATTGCGGCACGCGGGCAAAAACCGAAACGCTGGCGCAAGCGCTGCGCGACGGCGGACACAACGCCACGCACTATCACGGCGGGATGGAGGCCGATGATCGCCGCTATGTGGAAACCCGCTTCAATCAGGAAGACGGGCTGATCGTCGTCGCCACCGTGGCCTTCGGGATGGGCGTGGACAAGCCGGACATACGGTGGGTCGTCCATGCCGATCTGCCCAAATCCATCGAAGCCTATTATCAGGAAATCGGCCGTGCGGGCCGGGATGGGGCCCCGGCGGAGACGCTAACGCTTTTCGGGTTTGACGATATCCGCCTGCGCCGCAGCCAGATTGACGAAGGGCTTGCCCCACCTGAACGGCGCGCGGCGGATCATGGGCGTTTGAATGCTTTGCTGGGTTTGGCCGAGGCGATGAAATGCCGGCGGCAGGTATTGCTATCTTACTTCGGAGAGGAGGCGGAGCCTTGCGAGAATTGCGATCTTTGTGAAAAACCACCGGAGATTTATGACGCCACCCAGACGGTGCAAAAGGCACTCTCCGCCGCGTTGCGGACGGGGGAGTACTTCGGGCAAGGCCATCTGATAGATGTGCTGACGGGCAATCTGACGGACAAGGTAAAGGCCCGGAGGCATGATGATTTGCCGACTTTTGGGGTCGGAAAAGAAATGCCCAAACGCGCCTGGCAGGCCGTGTTTCGGCAGATGCTCGGACTTGATCTGGTGCGGCCTGATCCGGAACGCCACGGCGCGCTGAGGATTATGGAAAAGGCGCATCCAATCCTGCGCGGGGAAGAGACGATTGAGCTGCGCCGTGACACCGCGCCCGCCAAACCCGCGCGATCCGAGGCCCGCGCGCTCGTCTCTGAGGAAGACGCGCCGCTCTTGTCCGCGCTCAAGGCAAAACGGCGCGCACTGGCGGAGACCGCACGCCTGCCCGCCTATATCGTCTTCAACGATCGCACGCTGATTGAGATGGCCCAGCTGCGGCCCACAAACCTCGATCAGATGGCCCAGATCAACGGTGTGGGTGCCAAGAAACTGGAACAGTACGGCGCGACGTTCCTTGAGGTGATCAATGGTGAGGCGGAGGCGATGCACCCTACCCGTCGCAAGATGGCGGGCCGGTCCGAGGGGGAGCTTTACGATCGTTTGATGGAGGTACAGTCTGGCCTGCACAATGGCATCGACGGTCTGGAAAAACCGCTCAGTTGTTCGGCCTCGCTTATCTCTCGCGTGGCGCAGACGCGTCCGCGCAATGAAAACGAAATGGCGCGCCTTCTGGGGGAGCGGCGAAATGACCGGTTTGGTGCGGCGTTTCTGGACGTGCTGCAGATGGCGGACTAAATCCAAGTCAAAGGAGAATTGCCCATGCTGATTACCCTGTCGCCTGCCAAGAAGATGGATATGACGCCGGTCGATGGTGTCAAAACCACGGCGCCGCGCTTTGCCGAGGATACGGCTGCCCTGATCGACACGGCGCGCGGGTTGTCCTCAGACCAGTTGCAGAAGCTGATGGGGATCAGTGAGAACCTCGCGACCCTGAACGCAGACCGGTTCCGAGACTTCGGCGGGCAGGAGAGATTGGCGGCGGCGCTGGCCTTTGCAGGCGACACTTATGTGGGGCTTGAGGCACGGTCTCTGGATGCCGAAGAAATGGCGTTTGCCCAAGATCGTCTTCGCATTCTGTCTGGGCTTTATGGCGTGCTGCGCCCGCTGGATGAAATCGAACCTTACCGCCTTGAGATGGGCAGCCGGTTGAAGACGGCGCGGGCCAAATCGCTCTACGATTTCTGGGACGACAAGATCGCCGAGAAGCTGAATGAAGATGCCAAGGCCACGGGCAGTGACACGCTGATCAACTGCGCCAGTCAGGAATATTTCGGCGCGGTCGATCTGAACGCGCTCGATCTGAACGTGATCACGCCTGTTTTCATGGAAGACAAACCCGCAGGCCCCAAGGTGATCAGCTTCTTTGCCAAACAGGCTCGCGGGGCGATGGCGCGGTTTATCATTCAGCGGCGATTGACATCTGTTGACGGGCTGAAGGATTTTGACCTCGGCGGGTACGCGTATCAGGCGGATATGTCATCGCCCGACAAACCCGTCTTCGTGCGCCCGGAACAGGCCGCGAAAAGCGCGGCTTAGCCCGGGCTCATACCCCGCAAACGCTCTGACCGGCGGCGGAGCAGTTCGACTGTCAAGAGCAGCAGGATTGACATCGCCACAAGGATCGTTGCCACGGCGAGGATCGTGGGTGAGATTTGTTCGCGCAGGCCAGTGAACATCTGCCACGGCAGCGTTTTCTGAGATGCCGAGCCGACGAAGAGAACCACGACCACTTCATCAAAGGACGTGATGAAAGCAAAAAGCCCGCCGGAGATCACGCCGGGCAGGATGAGCGGCATCTGCACGCGGAAGAAGGTTGTCACAGGCCCCGCGCCCATATTCGCAGCGGCGCGGGTCAGCGACCGATCAAAGCCCACAAGCGTGGCTGTCACCGTGATGATCACGAAGGGAATGCCCAGCACGGCGTGGGCAAGGATAACCTTGATGTAGCCGGTCGTGTTCTTGTCGAGGCCAATGGTGCCTTCGAGGAACCGGCCAATATCGGAGTAGAAAAAGAACATGCCCGTGGCCGAGATGATCAGCGGCACGATCATCGGGGAAATCAGGATCGCCATAATGGCACGACGCCCCGGCACGTGACTTTGGCTGAGGCCGATGGCGGCCAGCGTGCCCAATGTGACGGATATGACGGTGGCGATAGGCGCGATGATCAGCGAGTTCTTGAACGACCGCTGCCATTCATTGTTGGTGAAGAAATCGCGGTAGTGCTTCAGGGAATAGGCCTCTGGATCAAAGCGCAGCATGCCTTCGGTGAAGGTAAAGAAATCCTCGGCATTAAAGCTGAGCGGCATGACGACGAGGATGGGCGCGATCAGGAAAACAAAAATCGCACCGCAGAGAAACCGAAACCCATAGTGCCAGAACACCTGACCGGGCGTTAGGTAAGGGGCCAGCTTTGCGCGATACCGTCCTTCGCCAATCCAATAGATGAACCACTGGAAGAACAGGCCAAAGAGTGCGGCCACGACAAAGCCCAGCGCGCCGCCGAAAAACGTGCCAATGGCCACGAGCAATAGGAAAAGGCCCCAACGGCCAAACCTCTCTTTCCCGTCGCCCAGCACGTTAATGCAAAGAAACGCGACGGCTGCAGACAGCACGGCACCGATCAGCAGCCCGTTCAGACCTGCCTCGTTCGCCGTGCCCACCAGAAACCCGGCAATCGCACCGGCCACGGCGATGACCGGCATTGTGAACGACATCGGTTTGCGTTCCACATGGGTGAGTTTGAACGTCGCCATCTGCCCTATCCCAGCTTCACGTTGTCGATGCCCACGATCTTGTCATAGGCCCAATAGAGGATCAGCACCGCCGCTAGCAGGATGGAGGCGAGCGCCGCCGCCAAGCCCCAATTGAGCGAACTTGAGATATGGAACGCGATCCGGTTGGAGATGAAGATACCCGACGTGCCGCCCACAATCTCCGGCGTGATGTAATAGCCGATGGCAAGGATGAAGACGAGGATCGAGCCCGCCCCGATGCCCGGCACCGTCAGCGGGAAATAGACGCGCCAGAAGGCGGTGAAATTCGTGGCGCCCAGCGATTTCGCCGCGCGCAGATAGCTTGGGTTGATCGTCTGCATGACCGAATACATGGGCAGGATCATGAAGGGCAGCAGGATATGCGTCATGGCCACGATGGTGCCGATCTCGTTCCGGATCATAACCAATCGGGCGTCGTCGGCGATCACGTTCAGCCAAACGAGGATTTCATTCACCACGCCCTGTTGTTGCAGCATGACGATCCAGGCGGACGTGCGCACCAATAGCGAGGTCCAGAATGGTAAGAGCACGAGGATCAATAAGAGATTGCCGATGCGCGCCGGATTGTTCGCGATAATCCACGCAATCGGATAGCCCAGCAAAATACAGGACCCGGTAATCGCCAGTGACATGATCAGCGTCCGGATAAACAACTTCACCAGAATCTGCCGATCCTCGGGCTGCGCTTGCGCCCCCTCGGGTGTGCGCTGCATATCGATTGCATTCAGGAAATAGCCGTTGGTGATGCGCACGGAATGCGTCTTGATTACGGACCAGGTTTCAATCTTGCCCCAATCCTCATCAATGTCGATCAGTTTGTCCTTGAAGGGCGCATCTTCTACCGGATCAAGCCTGCGGATCTGGCGGCCAGATTTGCGGAAAAGCGAGGACATCCCCGTTTCTTCATAGTTCAGCCGCGTGCCGAGGCGGGTGTGCTGCTTGGCGGCGACGGCCTCAATCATGTCAGCCACAAAGGCCTCATAGACGGGTTCATCGGGAAGCTCGTTGCTTTCGATGTCCCAATCTTGCAGCGCCACCACGGTGCGCGGCAGGGTATCGGCCACAATGTCATTTTCGACCGATTTGAACAGCATGTTGCCAATCGGAATGACGAAGGAAAACAGGACGAAAATCAGCAGGGGTGCAATCAGGGCCAGCGCGCGAAGCTTTTGGTTACGCAAGGAGCGCGCAAGGCTTTGCTTCAGCGGCGTGCCGTCGGCGGCCAGCATTGGTCCCGTCTGTGTCGGCGCGGATTGTGTTGCGTCTGCCATTTATGCCGTCCCCAAAGTGCCGTTTCCAAACCCAGGAAAACGAAGGTGGGGAAGGGCGTACGCCGCCCCTCCCCAAAGTGTCAGACCGGCTTATTGTGCCAGCCACGCCTGGAATTTGGCGTCGATATCGTCACGGTAGTCAGCCCAGAACTCGTAGTTGTAAAGGAACGTGTTCTTGGCGTTCTCCGGGTCGGTCGGCATGTGCGGTGCCATGTCGATGCCCAGATCCGCGTGCTGACCCACGAGCGGTGCAGAAGACGCACGCGCCGGACCATAGGAGATGTATTTCGCCTGATCGGCCAGACGCTGCGTGTCTGTTGCGAACATGATGTAGTCCAGCGCCTGCTGCGTCCGTTCTTCGCTCAGACCGGTGGGGATGATCCAACCGTCAAGGTCAAACACCTGCGCGTCCCAGAGCATGGCAACCGGCTGGTCCTGCTCTTCGATCACAGAAAACAGACGACCATTGTAGGTCGAGCCCATCACAACCTCGCCATCGGCGAGCAATTGCGGCGTGTCGGCACCCGCAGACCACCAGATCACGTCGTCACGAATGGTGTCGAGCTTGGCAAGCGCCTGGTTCTGGCCTTCTTCGGTTTCCAGAACGGAGTAGACATCATCCTTGGCCACACCGTCACAGATCAAAGCCCATTCCATGTTGTTGATCGGACGCTTTTCCAGGGAACGCTTTCCCGGGTAGGTCTCCGTGTCGAAGACGGCGCAAACGTCTGTCGGCGGTGTGTCACCCACCAGGTCGGTGCGGTAGCCGAACGTCGTGGAGTACACGATCTGCGGAATGAAGCAGGGGCTGACCAGCAGGTCGCCGAAGTCTTCAGAGGCAGGTGTGCCATCGGGCGCGGCGGCCAGGTGCACATCCGGGTCGATTTCCATCGCCAGACCTTCGTCGCACAGGCGGATCGCGTCAGCCGCAACCACGTCAACCACATCCCAGGTCACGTTGCCGGCTTCGTTCATTGCGCGCAGTTTGGCCACCGCTTCGGCAGAACTGTCATCGTTGATGATGGTGACGCCGGTCTTGGCCGTGTAAGGCTCATGATAGGCGCGCAACTGGCTCTTGGAATAGGCACCGCCCCAGGACACAATCGTCATTTCCTGGGCCATCGCGCCGCCGGCAATCGCCGCAACCGCGGTCGAGGCCAGAAGTGTTTTGGTCATTTTCATGTTTGACTCCCTTGGTCATCCCGTTCGTTGAAAGTTCGGCCCCCCACCACGGGTGAAAGCAAAAGAGCCTCAGGGTTATCACACGGGGTCCGCGCGAAACTTTTGATCTTCTAAACCGCGTCTAACGCGCGGCAATCCTCTGGCAACCAGCCGATCTCGACCTCGGCACCCGGTTGCAGGCGCTGCTGATCGGCGGAGTTGCGGGTTTTGATGATGAAATCCTCGCTTCCGGCCACCTTGAGCCGGGTGCGGAAGACATCGCCCATATAGATAAACTCGGCGACTTCGGCCTTCAGCGTGTGGGCATCCGGGCCAAGCCGTTCACGGTTGAGTTCAACGCGTTCCGGGCGGATCGAAATTGTCGTTCGCTCCCCCGCTTGGGTCACGTTCACAGGCTTGGCGTCTATCAGATCGCCATTGTCCAATTGCACCAGCGCAATATCGTTCTTGATGTCCTTCACGGTGCCGCCCAGTGTGTTATTTTCACCAATGAACTGCGCCACGAAACTGTTTTGCGGGCTTTCATACAGCTCATCGGGCGGGGCGATCTGTTGAATGCGGCCGTCATCGAACACGGCGACACGATCCGACATGGTCAGCGCCTCGGTCTGGTCATGGGTCACATAGACGGTGGTGATGCCCAGTGAATGCGCAAGATTGGTAATTTCGAACTGCATCTTTTCGCGCATCTGTTTGTCCAGCGCACCCAGCGGTTCGTCCATCAACACCAGTTCCGGTTCAAACACCAGCGCGCGGGCGAGCGCGATCCGCTGCTGCTGACCGCCTGACAATTGCGCCGGACGGCGGCCACCAAAGGCCCCCATCTCCACCATATCCAGCGCACGCATTATCTTCGCCTCACGCTCCGACTTGCCGATCTTGCGCACTTCCAGCGGAAAGCTGAGGTTCTCGGCAATCGTCATGTGGGGAAAAAGCGCGTAGTTCTGAAACACCATGCCAATGCCGCGCTTGTGCGGCGGAATGTTATTAATGGACACACCATCAAGCAGGATTTTCCCATGCGTGGCTGTCTCAAACCCGGCGAGCATCATCAGACAGGTGGTTTTGCCCGACCCTGACGGCCCGAGCATTGTCAGAAACTCGCCTTTCGGCATTTCCAGGTTGAGGTCTTTTACGACAAGCGTCTCGCCGTCATAGCTTTTCTGCACGCGTTCAAATGCAACAAACGCATCGCTGCTTTGCGATTCGGCCAAAACCATCTCCCTGTGTCATCCGCCACGGTTGGTCCGTGATCAGAACAAATCAAAGCGCATCTTACGGGTTTCAATGTAAAAAAGAGGCGCGCGCCTTCCCCGTGCCCCGCGTATCAGCACGTCCGATGCAACAGCCTAGAGACACACACACCACGGTCAACCAAAAACAACCTGTGGGTCGGTGGCGCGCAGGAAAACTTGGCAAGCGGTTCAAAAATCGGCCAGTGTTCGGTGGATTGTTCAAGAGGCCCCCATGACCGGCAAAGACCTACCCTTTTCCCAATCCGAATTCGACCGCCGCATCGCGAAAACACGTGCCGCGATGGACGCGGCAGACCTCGATGCGATGTTCATCACGGACCCATCCAACCAGAATTGGCTGACCGCCTATGACGGATGGTCCTTTTACGTCCATCAGGGGGTGATCCTGCGTATGGACGGCGATCCGATCTGGTGGGGGCGGTACATGGACATGCTGGGTGGTCGGCGCACCTGCTGGATGGGGGATGACAGCATCCTTGGCTATGGCGACGAATACGTGCAGTCGACGGAACGCCACGCGATGCAGCATCTGTCGGGGGTGCTGCGCGATCTGGGGCTCAGCGGCGCGCGCATCGGGGTGGAGATGGAGAATTACTATTACTCTGCCAAGGCCCATGCCGTGCTGTCTGACGAACTGCCGGAGGCCACGCTGGTCGACGCGACCGCGCTGGTGAACTGGCAGCGCATCGTGAAATCGGACGAAGAGATCGCCTACATCCGCCGCGCCGCGCGCATTTCCGAGAAGGTGGTGCAAACCGCCATCGACCTCGCGCGCCCCGGTCTGCGCAAAAATGAACTGGTGGCCGAAATATTCCACGCAGGCATCACCGGCGTCGGGGAAGACTGGGGGGATTACCCGGCGATCCTGCCGCTCACCCCCTCCGGCATGGATGCCACCGCCGCGCATCTGACGTGGAATGGCGACGAAATGCGCGAAGGCGAGGCGACCTTCTTTGAGCTCTCCGGCGTCTACCGCCGCTACCACGCCCCGCTCTGCCGCACCGTGTTTCTTGGCAATCCGTCAGATGAGGTGCGCCGGGCGGAAGAGGCGCAAATGGAAGGGATTGAGGCCGGCTTGAACGCCGCCCGCGCCGGCAATCGCACATGCGACATCGCCAATGCCTTTCTCGACGTCCTGACCAAACACGGCATCCACCGCGAAGGGCGTGCGGGCTATCCCATCGGCCTCAGCTATCCACCCGACTGGGGCGAACGCACGGCCTCCATCCGCAGCGAGGACGAAACTGTTCTGGAGCCCGGCATGACTTTCCACTTCATGCCTGCGCTTTGGATGGACACGTGGGGGCTGGAAACAACAGAGACGATCCTGATCACGGAAAGCGGCAGGGCTGAACCTCTTTGCAACATGCCCCGCAAACTTTTCGTCAAAACCTAAATGGCTTCATCTTTCCAAAAATACTCCCGCCGGAGGCGCAAAAAACGTCAAACTGCAAACTCGGAAAACCTCTCGCGCAGAAAAGCCAGTTTAGGGTCTATATAGCGGGTGCAAAACGGCCCGCCTTCGTTGCGCTCAAAGTAGCGATGAAATCGCGGATCAGAAAGACGGAAGCCCGTCATCGGCAGCACCTGCGTGACAAGGGGCGTTTCGAACTCATTCTGCAATTCCTGTAACAGGTCATGCACCTCGTCGGTTTGCGTCTCGGACACGACATAAACAGCGCTACGATACTTCCCGCGCATCTTGTGGCTAGACGTCGCCGAATGAGTGCGTAGATGCACCTCGGTCAGTACGCGCAGTGGAATGAGGCTCAGGTCAAATTCGATTCGCACTGCCTCTGACCAACCGTCATTGGGCGGCCCGGATTTCGCAAATCCCTGCTCAACTGTGGCCACGCCGCGCAGGGACGCGAAGACAGCCTCCGTGCACCAATGGCATCCACCACCAAACCCGATTGTTGTTAAATCACTCGGCTGCGTCACGCTTGGGCAGCACCCAATTCGGGCGGTAAAAATGGCAGGTGTAGCCGTTGGGAATGCGCTGCAGATAGTTCTGATGCTCGGGCTCGGCTTCCCAGAAATCACCCACCGGCTCCACCTCGGTCACGACCTTGCCGGGCCAGAGGCCAGAGGCATTCACATCCGCTATCGTATCCTCGGCCACCGCCCTTTGGTCTTCATCCACGTAGTAGATTGCTGACCGATAAGACATCCCGCGATCATTGCCCTGACGATTGGGCGTGGTTGGATCGTGGATCTGGAAGAACACTTCGAGAAGCTGACGATAGGAAATCTGCGCGGGGTCATAGATCACTTCAAGCCCCTCGGCATGGGTTCCATGATTGCGATAGGTGGCATTGGGCACATCGCCGCCCGTATACCCCACGCGGGTCGATTTCACGCCCGGCAGTTTGCGCATCAGCTCTTCCATACCCCAGAAGCAGCCACCGGCCAGTACGGCGCGATCTTCACTCATGCCACATCCTCCACCTGTTCCAGATAAGCGCCATATCCTTCGGCCTCCATCTCATCGCGATGGATAAACCGGAGAGCGGCGGAATTGATGCAATAGCGTAGCCCGCCGCGATCACGCGGCCCATCGGGGAACACATGACCCAGATGGCTATCCCCATGTTTTGACCGCACCTCGGTGCGCACCATACCCAGGCTCGCGTCCGTGTGTTCGGTCACATGGGCATGTTCAATCGGCTTGGTAAAAGACGGCCAGCCGCAGCCCGATTCAAACTTGTCGGCAGAGGCAAAAAGCGGCTCGCCCGAGACGACATCCACATAAATCCCCGGCTCCTTGTGGCTGTTGTACTCGCCGGTAAAGGGCCGTTCGGTGCCCGCCTGCTGGGTGATGTGATACTGAATGGGCGTGAGACCGGCGACGGCCTCGTCTGTTTTCTTATATGCCATGGCACTATTGCCTCCCGTGTTCGCTATCCCTCTAGATGGGAATTGCCCCGCTGATTTCAATTTCTGCGGTAGATGACGGTCAAAATACTCCGGTTTGCTCAAGATGGCGCATAAATTTTCGGCGACCTTTCCTAACGCCGGGCCCAGATGGCGGCGTAGCGCATCATTTTCCGGGCCATGCCGGACAAGGGCGGCGCGAACATATCCGCGCCGGTCCAACGCGATTGCACAAAAACCGGCTTCAGGTGGGACATGGTGTCAAACCCGAAAATCCCGTGATAGGCGCCCATGCCACTGTCGCCGACGCCCCCGAATGGAAGCGCCTCCTGCGTGACGTGCAGCAACGTGTCGTTGATCGTGATCCCACCAGCCATGGCCGAGGACATGATCCGACCTTCGCGGCCTTTATGCGTGCCGAACCAGTAGAGCGCCAAAGGCCGCGGCCGCGCCCGGATATAGGCCAAGGCATCGTCGAAATTGCTGTAGGGTATGATGGGCAGGATCGGGCCAAAAATTTCTTCGCCCATCACATGCATGTCGTCGGTCAAACCCGTCAGCACCGTCAAAGGCATGCGGCCCTGGGACGGGGCCGCCTCTGCATGGTGCAGCACGGTCGCGCCTTTATCTCGCGCATCCTTGGCAAGACTCATTAACCGATCAAAGTGGCGTGGATCAATGACCGAGGTCAGATCACCGTTATTAGCAACATCGGGGTACATGCGGCGCGCAACCTTGATCGCGCGCTCCGCCACGTCGTCCACCATGCCCTCCGGCACCAGCATGTAATCCGGCGCGATGCAGGTCTGACCGGCGTTGAACATCTTGCCCCGCACCACGCGCTTGAGCGCCAGATCGACATCCGCCGACGCATCCAGAATGACCGGGGACTTGCCCCCAAGTTCCAGCGTCACGGGCGTGAGATTCCGCGCAGCCGCTTCCGCCACCATGCGCCCGACGCGGGTCGAACCTGTGAAAAGCAAATGATCGAGCGGCAGGTCCGTCACCGCCCGCGCCACATCCGCATCGCCGGTCAGAACGGCAACCTCGGACGGCTTGAACACCCCGGACATGATGCGCTGAAATTCCTCGCTGAAGCGCGGGGTGAATTCGCTGGGCTTCACAATCGCCCGATTGCCTGCGGCAAGGGCCGCCACCAGCGGGCCTATGATCAAAAACAGCGGGTAGTTCCACGGCGCGATGATCCCCACCACGCCCTTGGGTTGCGGCACGATCCGGGATTTGGCAGGCCAGAACATCGGGTCGGTCGCAGCCCGACGAGTCTTCATCCAACGACCCAAATTGCGCCTGGCATGGGCAATGGCCTGCATCGATGGCACGATATCCGCGAGCAAGGTTTCATGGGACGCGCGGTTTCCAAAATCGGCATGAATGGCGGCGGTGATCTCCGCCTCATGATCCTCAATTAGTCTTTGAAGCCGATTGAGCCTGTTTTGACGCGCGCCAAAACTGGGAACGGGATCGTTTCCACAGGCCGCTTTCTGCAGCTCAAATATGGCCGTCACACGCGATACCGGGGTCTCAGGCTTATCTTGCCGCACCATGGATCGTTCCTTGCCTCTGTGATCATTGCCATATGGTGCCGTGAGGGTCATGATACAATTACGCACCGTGTGAGGCCCGTTATGACCCTTCCATCCGTCGATCTTTCCACCAAACCTAATGTGACTGCCTTTTTTGATGAGGCATCAAACACGATCAGCTACGTGGTTCAGGATCCGAACAGCAACGCCTGCGCGGTGATCGACGCGGTGATGGAGTTTGATCAGGCCGCCGGGCGGTTGACCTATGAAGGGTCCAAAAAGATGGTGGAGCATATCCGCACTGAGGGGCTGAACCTCGAGTGGATCATCGAGACCCATGTGCATGCCGATCATCTGTCGGGCGCGCCTTATGTGCAGGATGAATTGGGCGGCAAGCTGGGCATCGGGTTGGGCATCATGACGGTGCAGAACACGTTCGGCAAAATCTTCAACGAAGGAACAGAATTTCAGCGCGACGGGTCACAATTCGATGCGCTGTTTGAGGACGGTGCCGAATACAGGGTGGGCGGCATGCGCTGTTTCGCGATCCACACCCCCGGGCACACGCCCGCCTGTATGGTCCATGTCATGGGCGATGCGGCCTTCGTTGGCGATACGCTGTTCATGCCCGATGGCGGATCAGCCCGCGCAGATTTCCCGGGCGGCGACGCCGGAGAACTTTACGATTCCATTCAGCGCGTGCTGAGCCTGCCCGATGATCTTCGCCTGTTCATATGCCATGATTACGGCCCCGGCGGGCGGGCAATTTCGTGGGAAACCACGGTGGGCGAACAGAAGGCGCAGAACATCCATGTAGGAGGCGGCAAATCGCGTGAGGAGTTCATCAAGTTCCGCACCGAGCGCGATGCGCAGCTCGCCGTACCCAAACAGATCATCCCCGCGCTTCAAGTCAACATGCGCGCAGGCGAGGTGCCCACCGACCAGGACGGCAATATGGTTCTGAAATGGCCCGTGAACAAACTTTAACCAGCGAGGCAGTCCGCAAGGACTGATGAGCGCAGCAAAAAGCGCCCGCCAAATTCATGGCGGGCGCTTTCGTTTATTGCGACAGGATCACCCTGGCGTCACTCTTCCACGACGGTGCCCTCTTCAACCGCTTCCATGGCTTCCATTACAATGGGGAAACTATCCGGCGTCGGATCTGCTGCCTCTTTGGATTCAGGCGGCAACAGCAAGCCGACCCAATAGATCACCAGAATGAACAGAACCGGGCCGAAGAACGTGACCATCGCGATCACGAAGCCTTTGACCATCTGGTTCATAATCGAACGGCGGGCATCCGATACGTCAAACGGGGCTTCGGTGGATTTGTAGTTGGCAGACATGTCCATCCTACTCCTTAATTATCCAGCGGAGCGTAGCCGTGCTCCTGGGCCCAGACGAACCAGTTGTCGACAACCGGACCGGTCAGAAGAATACCGATGCCACCAGTGATCGTGGTCAGAACCGCGAACCACCATGCCCAGCGGTGAATGCCTTCCATCGTGGCGTTGAAGCCCATGGTCCAGCGCCAGAAGAGCGCGGCGCGTTCCGTGGCCGTCCCGCGATCTGCGATCTGATCCAGTTCCCGATCCCCACCAAAACGGGAGACGGCAAGGATCGTGGCACCATGCATCGCAAAGAGCAGCGTGGAGCCATAGAGGAACACGATCGAAAGCGCGTGGAACGGGTTGTAGAACAGGTTCCCATGCACAACCGACAGGGTCATCGTCCAATCCAGGTGGGTGAAGATCCCGTAAGGCACCGCCTCAGACCAACTGCCCATGGCAATCGGGCGGAAGAAGCCCAGCACCATGAAAAGCCAGATCGCGGCTCCAAAAGCCCAGAACACATGCTTGCCCATGCGCAATGACTTGGCCAGGTAGTAGGATCTTGCCCACCACAGCATGACAGATGCGAGCAGGAAGAAGCTTGCTACAAACCAGGCCAACCCGTCATCCCATGGCGGAATGCCAAGGCCCACTTCGGCCGACGGTGGATCCAGCGAAAGCCAGAACAGATCGCGCACGAAAACCGCCGGGTTATAGCCAGCCTGATCCCAATAACTGATCCCTACGATGAAGAACCAGATGAGGCCGCACCCAATGGACGCCGCACCAAGCCCACCCAGATAGAAAGGGCCAAGCTGGGCGTTGCCGAACCAACCGATTAGTCGGTTGAATGAGGCACCTTTGGTCCGCTCCTTCAGATCGACATCTTCGACCATGCCCATTTCAGCAGGGCCATCGACCTGAGTTTGCGTGAAGATGTTGAAATACTCAGCCATTGACGCCTCCTTCGATGTCAACCCAGAAGGGCATATCCGGGAACCAGTACCACCAGTCGAGCCATGCATCGAACCAGACAGTCCCTGAAATCACGATGCACACCGCCGACCAGAACCCGGCATTAAGCGCCAGAAGAAGACCCAGACGGTGAATGCCGAGCGGCCCGATCGAGTAGCCAATGAAGTCACGAAAGAACGTGTCTTCATGTTCTGGCGTGCGCATCTCATAGCCCTTTTCAGGGTTGGCCGCTGACAGGATAAGCGATCCGTGCAGCGCCAGTGCCAGCGTCGTGGTGAAGAAGAACGTGATCGCCACCATATGCGCGGGGTTGTAGTGGAAGTTACCGTAGGCATAGCCCACGTTGTTCACCCAATCGAGATGGGTCCAGATGCCATAGGGGAAGCCATGCCCCCAGGCACCCATCAAAACAGGCCGGATCACCACCAGTGTCGTGTAGGCAAAGATCGCCACCGCAAAGGCAATCGGAACATGGTATCCGATGCCCAGCTTGCGACAGATCTCCACCTCCCTAAGCGCCCAGCTTATGAATGCGCCGTGCGCGCAGATGGTGATCAATTGCCAAAACCCGCCTTCATTGAGCGGTGCAAGGCCAAGTCCAACGTCCAGATCGGGAGCCTCGATTGAGATCAGCCATGGATTCCAGACCCCGTCAATCGCCGTGCTGTAGAAAATCAGTATCGTGCCGAGCGACGCGAAGAATGCCGTCGTCACCCCGAAGAAACCGACGTAGTAGGGCCCGACCCAAAAATCGAAAAGGTCACCACCCACCAAGGTCCCCCCTGGGACCCTGTACTTTCTTTCAAAAGAAAGCATCGCCATGATTTATTCCTTTCTCGGGAAGTTTTGAGCCAAAGGAAACGCTGACTGATGCATCTCAGCAAAGAAATTGCAGCATGTTTCATGCATCAGACAGCGTGCCCCTTGGACAAATGCGCCTGGGCCGAAGCCCAGACAGTGAAGTGGCGCGCGAATGGCCGATCCTCAAAAGGGCCCTTTCTTTATGAGACGCCTGGCCCGTCACCGGGCGCCTGGTACGCGAAAGGGCGGGCTGATCCGATATCGCCTGAGCGGCCTTTGGGGCCGTCAGATGGTTCGAAGCAGACCATCAGCCTCGTGTAACTACAGCGGCAATCTCCCAAGTCAGACTCAGTCGGTCCGTTGTAATTCATCTGTCAGTTTAAGTTTACAGTCTAGGATGTCAATGAATTTGTACGCTTTTCCAGCGAGGACATGCCGTTGCGAAGACCTTCGTCAAACCGGCTTTACGGCACGCGATTGCGTGGCGACGCCAGCTGTCAAAAACCTGCTTTTTACTGAACAAGTGCGGCGAATTTCGCGATGTTATCGCGCCCGAACGCCTCAAGTTCAATTTCACGGCCCGTCGAGGGATCAAAGACCGACAGCCGCTCCCCTTCGCGCATCCGCACATGCAAGACACCATCGCCCGGCACCTTGTTGCGCAGCCGTTCACGGCGGATCACCCGATCAATGGTGGAAACGAATCCCCCATCACCGGTGGCATATCGGATGATTTCATCCCCGTTCACGTCCAAAATTCGGGCCGCGCCCGTGGGCGTTCCTTGCAGATAGATGACCCGTTCGGCCACGATGGCCCCGTCCGGCGGCTGCGCCACCAAAGGTCGATCCGTGATGCGGGCATAGAAAACAAGTGTCAGAACAAAGGCCAACAAAACCAGGATACCCCGCAACAATGCGGTCGGGATTTTCTCGTCGCGACGGACGGTCATATTGGTGAATTCGGACATGCGCGGTGCCTCCATCAGATTGACCCCATAGTACTGGGCTTGCGTGCAAGGTGTCAATTTTTCTTTACACCCTGAGAGTCTCTGTCGCTTGACGATCGGCGTCCATACGCGACCTGGCCCAGACCATTGAGTATCGCGAAACTTCCGTGGCATAGAGAGGCATGCAACTGCTTGCCCTTTTTGGCGAAAGGAACCCCCATGGCCAACCACCTTTATCGCAATGATCTGCCCAATGGGCTGGATCTTGGCCCCGTGGTGGCCATTGATTGCGAAACCATGGGGCTGAACCCGCATCGTGACAGGCTGTGTGTGGTGCAACTGTCCGGCGGGGACGGGAATGCACATGTCGTTCAGATCGACCAGGGGCAGAAGGAGGCCCCCAATCTTTGCGCACTATTGGAAAACCCCGATGTGCTGAAACTGTTCCACTTTGGCCGCTTCGACATCGCGGCCATGCTGAACGCGTTTGGAACGCTGACCGCCCCGGTCTATTGCACCAAGATCGCCAGCAAGCTGGTGCGCACCTACACAGACCGCCATGGGTTGAAGAACCTGCTTCAAGAATTGGTGAACATCGACATTTCCAAACAGCAGCAATCCTCTGATTGGGGGGCTGACACACTGACTGACGCTCAGGTGGAATACGCGGCGTCCGACGTTCTGTACCTGCATCAGGTGCGCGACGCGTTAGACACTATGCTCGCCCGGGAAGGCCGAACAGACCTTGCGCAGGCTGCGTTTGATTTTCTCCCCACCCGCGCCATGCTTGATCTGCAAGGCTGGCCGGACATGGATATCTTTGCGCACTGATCATGAGCTGGCGGGATCAATTCCATTCACGGATCGTGGGCTTGATGAAAATCGTGCTGCCCATGACCGCGCTGGGCATCCTATCGACGATGTTCCTCTTCTCGGACGGCTTTGATCCTGCTGAGGCCGTGCCGATCACGACCATTGACCTGCAACAACGGGCCGAGGATCAGGGCGCAACGAACGCCACCTTCGCCGGTGTCACAAGGTCCGGCGATGAGGTGCTGGTTCTGACCGAAAACACCCGCCCCTCTAGCACCAACCCGCGCGTCTTCCTTGCCGAAGACGTGGCGGCAGAGTATCGCCTGTCATCGGGTACAGGTATTGATATTACGTCCCGTCGTGGCGAAATGAACCAAAGCAGCAACAGCGCCACGCTAGAGGGTGATGTGCTGTTGGAGACGACCACAGGTTACACGATCACAACGGATGCCCTGAACACGCAATTCGACAGGCTTTTCGCCGAAAGCCCCGGCCCGGTCGCGGGCGTCGGCCCGCCCGGCGATCTGACAGCAGGACGCATGGTGCTGGAACACAACGCAGACACGGGAACCGCGCATTTGCGTTTCACCGATGGGGTCAAGCTGGTATATGAGCCCGGCACCCCGCAAGAGGACTAACGCTTGGCCAACTTGATCCGGCATAGCTTTCTGATCGCTGCCTTCGCTTTTGCGGGTATGGCGGCCGCGCAGACGGGACAGGTGGCGTTCGGAAATGTGCAGGAAAACTCAGGCCTGCCGATTGAGGTGACGGCGGACAATCTGGATGTGAACCAGAACGATGGCACCGCCGTCTTCACCGGCAATGTCATGATCGGCCAAGGCTCCATGCGGCTCTCCGCGCCCGAGGTTCTAGTGATTTATCAGGAAGACGAAAGCGGGATTGAGGAACTGCGCGCCAAGGGCGGTGTCACCCTCGTCAGCGGTGAAGACGCGGCGGAGGCCTCCACCGCAGACTACAATCTGGAAACCGGCCTCATCTACATGCGCGGCAATGTGCTTTTGCTGCAGGGACCCAGCGCCGTTGCGGCTGAGGAAATGACCGTCAACACCGTCTCCGGCACCGCGAATATGTCTGGCCGTGTGAAAACTGTGCTACAGGAGGGCGGGGAGTAACGCATGTCTGAAGAAAGCCCGGCGCGCCGCCTGCATCTTGTTCACGAAAACACCGGCCTCGTCGTGGGGTCCATCCGCAAAAGCTATAAGAAGCGGGTGGTCATTCGGGATGTGTCTTTGACCATGCAGCAGGGTGAAGTTGTGGCGCTTCTGGGTCCCAATGGATCTGGCAAGACGACGACCTTTTACGCCATCGCGGGGCTGGTGCAGCCGGAGGGCGGTCGCGTTGTCATCGATGGGCGCGATGTGACGACCTTGCCGATGTATCGCCGTGCGAAGTTAGGAATAGGGTATTTGCCGCAGGAAATGTCGATCTTTCGCGGCATGTCGGTCGAGGACAACATCATGTCCATCCTCGATATCTCTGAAAAAGATCGTTACCGCCGCCGCGAACGTCTTGAGGCACTCTTGGCCGAGTTTTCCATCGAACATCTGCGTCGTGTGCATGCCTTGGCCCTGTCCGGAGGTGAACGGCGACGGGTTGAAATTGCCCGCTGTCTTGCCGCTGATCCGAAATATCTTCTGCTTGATGAACCTTTCGCGGGCGTTGATCCGATTTCCGTGGGTGATATTCGCCGTCTGGTGGCTGATCTGAAGACACGCGGAATTGGCGTTCTGATCACCGACCACAACGTGCGCGAGACGTTGGAGATTGTCGATCGCGCCTACATCCTTCATGACGGAAAGGTCCTTATGTCCGGCAAACCCGATGAGGTTGTCAGCAACGAAAATGTGCGCCGCGTCTATCTCGGCGATAATTTTCGTATCACCTGATCGGCACTGGCGGCGGTAAACTCAAAGGTTAACAAGACCCGGAAAGTCATTGACAAGCGGACCCGGTAAAGCCTCAAATGAACGTATGACCTGCCCGGTTCGCCCATGCTTATCCACTCGCGGTTTTCATCGCAGACGAAGATTGAGACGGCAGGTCGTTACAAGGGATTAGGATGTCGGAACGAAACCAACGGATGCGTCCGCATCTGTGTCCTGTCTGCATCAATCGAAGGAGGACCCATGCGATACCAAGTCAGCGGCAAACAAATTGATGTAGGCGACGCCCTGCAAAACTACGCGGAGCAGGAACTATCTGAAGTTATTGAGAAGTTTGCTGGCCGACCGACAGACGCGCATGTGGTTTTCTCCAAGTCCGGGGGCGCTTTCAACTGCGAAACAACGATCCATTTGTCCACCGGTCTGACAGCGCAAGCCCGGGCGCAAGATCATGAAATCTATGCAGCTTTTGACCAATGCCGGGAGAAAATGGAAAAACAGCTGAGGCGCTACAAACGCCGGTTGAAAGACCATCACAAGACGCGCGCGGAACCGGTTGAACTCTCGGGTGCGTCCTCCTATATCCTCGCCACTGAACCTGAGGGAGAGGATTCGGAACCCGATAGCTTGCAGCCTGTGATCGTTGCCGAAATGGAAGCGAAAATTCCCTCCCTTTCGGTCGGGGAAGCCGTGATGCAGATGGAACTTGCGGGCGCCCCGGTGCTGGTCTTCAGAAACGAAAGCAAGGACGGCGTGAACGTTGTGTATCGACGTGACGATGGAAACATAGGCTGGATTGATCCGTAACCCTCGCGCCTTAATCGGGGAACGGAATTTCAGACGGAGCGAACAACGATGGACATGTCCACGATCCTCAAACCGGAGGCAATACGGGTGCTTTCCGGTGTGTCGAGCAAGAAGCGTTTATTTCACGAATTGGGTGGGTTGGCCGACAGCGCCTATCGCATCGACAGCAACGCTGCGATTGATGCCCTGCTGGAACGCGAAAGCCTGGGGCCGACAGGTGTTGGCCATGGGGTGGCCTTGCCCCATGCGCGTCTGGCCTGTGTGGATCGCGTGATCGGGACAATGCTGTTGCTGGAAAAGCCGGTGAATTTCGAATCCGTGGATCGCCAACCTGTGGATTTGATCTTTGCGCTTTTCGCCCCGGAAGATGCGGGCGTGGAGCACCTCAAGGCACTGGCCCTGATTTCTCGCACACTGAAAGAGCCCAGCATCTGTTCAAAACTACGGTCCAACCGCAACCCGGCGACCCTGCACACCATCATGACAGAGGCGTTGCCGGTCAAAGCTGCTTAAACAGGCGCCCAACTCGAAAATCCAAAAAGCATGTAATCGCGTTGATAGACCTGCGCGGCAGCCTCTTCGAGCGCGTCATCATAAATTTCGGACAAGGTAAAAGGTGTGTCTGGCGCAGACGCGGCCACCTTGGGCGGTTTGGAATAGCCCAGCGCACGCGCCAAATCCGGCAGGGCGGTGGCCAACTCCTCCTCTCGAATAACGTGATCGGGCAGGCAGAACCCTGCAAACCCCTGCAACACTTCGGCCTGCGTGGCCCAATGGGCATCGACCCGGATATTCGTCTGCCCCGCCAAGTTCGCCCGCAGAAATTCCAGGAATGCCAGAAACGCCTCCCTGTGCATCTCAGCTATGTAATCCTCAGACGGCCAATCGCCCGGAATGGGCAGTTTGTGAAAATTGCGCAGGGTTTTGCGGATATCCGAAAACGTTCCTTCCCCACGTGGCAAAATGCGGGTGCAAAACACATCATGGGCGCGCGCCAGAGGATGGCGCAGCACAGTGAAACTGCGATGGCCCTTGTTGCGGCGCTTCCACTGGCGCAACGCTTTTTGATTGAGCTGAGTGGGCAGCGTATCTTCCGCCACCCCATCCAGTTTCGCCATCCAGTCCCGCACTGTCGCTTCCGGCCCTGATCGGACGGGCATGTAAAGGATCGGTGCCTTCGCCCCGGTCACGAATGCCGGCACACCCGCCCCGCGCCGGGGTTCAAAATTGGGCGTTCTGGTGAGGTTGAAGCGATCCATGCCGGACAGCACGCTCTCCATCTCCTCGAAATTCTCGACCTTGTCTGACAGCGGACTTGGGTTCTGTTTCTTAAGCGAGGCATCCAGCGCCTCAAGCTGCGTATCCACGCCGAGAAACTTCGCCAGACCGTTCATCACGCCCACATCCTGCAAATCCTCATAGGCCAGATAGAACGCCGTCTGCCCGGTCGTTTGCAACCGGTTCAGGAGGAACACCTGAAACTGCTGCAACTCACTCACATGGGCATCAAACTCGGACGCCTCAAAATCAATCTTGCTGGCCTCTTTGCGCCGCTTCACATTGGTCAGCTTCCACTGCCCCGTGGCCTTCGCGATCTTCCATGACACATAGCTTTCCACCGGATTGCGCGTCAGAACGATCTTGGCGCAGCGCGGATCGTCAAGGCAGAGATCAATCACCCGTGGGTCATGATCATGGAAGAACCGAAAGCCGCCCAAACCATCCGTCTTTTCCCGAATGGTCCAGATCAATCCGGCCGGGTTTTCATCGCGCTTGGCCCGGCTGTAGCCCAGGATTTCCGTCTTGTTGGGATAACCGATGAAATGGGGATTGAACGCCTCCCCATGGCAGGTGATGCCATCCATCGCGTTGAGGTTCGATTCCAGAAAATTGGACCCAGTGCGCATCTCTGCAAACACCACGAAGTAATCGAACCGATCTGTCATAAGGTTACTTGATCAAATAGGGCTTGGGCTTGGGTTCTTGGCTGTCAGGTTTACCTGAATCGATCGGGAAGTCGCCCATCAGATAGGGATGCATACCCTGGTTCTTCAGGCTTTGCAGGAATTGCGGGAAGCCTGTGAGGTCGGTCATTTTGGGCGCTTCAGCCAAAGCCTTGCGCCGCGTTTTGCCAATCTCATCGATGACAGTCTGCAATGGCTCCATCGGAGCCTCAATGAACTCCGCCATAGTCCAGATGCGAATGCGCGCCTTGGCCCATTCTGATCGCAATGCGTTCAAATGCGTGCTTTCGACCCGCTGGAGGCGCGCGGCTTCTTTCCTGATATCGGCGAAGTTCCTGTTGGATTTAAAGAGCGGAATGGCCCAGGCCCCAGTGATGACAGATACCTGCGCATTGGGATCCTTGGCGATGTCCCACTCTATATCTTCAATCGAATCCATCGGACCCATCTGAAAACACTGGCGTTCGCCACGGGTATTCCATATGAGGCTCGTCAGAAACGCCAGCTTGTTGTAATCACGCAATTTCGCACTGTCACTCATCGCGCCATTCATCACGGTCTGGCCTTCGGAAAACTGCACCCTGTAAGGCGCGTAAAGATGGCCATGCACCCTAGCGCCGGTCGTCTGGGCAAGCCAGGGTTCGAAATTCTCAAACAGCTCGGTGAACCCTTCGAACACGGAATAGGGCGCGCAGGTTAACCCGTTTTCGCGACCTTCGGCCGGGAAGCGGCTTTGCATGTAAAGCCCGCGCCGCCCGCGTGTTCGCCGTTCCACCGCCTTGGCGAAAATGCGGTCGATCTTGCCTGGGTTTGGTTCCGTCTTTTTCATCGCGTCGCCCGGATCCTTCAGGAACGCCTCATAGAGCCGGTTGGCAAAGGGCCAGATCTTGCGCGCGACAAAGCAATCAGAGCGGCGCAGAAGCTGCAGGTGATCATCGTAGAACATGTGCGGCTTGCCCTGATAATCGAACTTCGAAAGGGTGAGGGACCGGCTTTCGATCTGGCGGGAATAAAGTCGCGACAGCGTCTGGAAATAGCTTTCATCCGGGATCCATACATATCGGAAATACCGGTCATAGCGCCTGCGTTCTGGATCTTCCAAAATGGCCGACAGGGTTTGGCGCGTGAGGCACCACCATTGGCTGCCCATATGAGGCACAATGCCGTTTGGGATGTCGCGCTTGTACCCGATGAGACGCTGAAATCTGACATACATGTCAAAGAGCATCCGTTGCCGCCGCCAGGAAAATGGGAACCTCAGCAGGAAGCGTTCGCGGTCAAGACCGCCTACCGTCCAGGGCACGTCAGCGGTTGTCGCAGATTCAATGAAATCCGTCTGCGGGCGTTCATCGAGATAATCAAAAAGCTCCTGCACCGGGCGCAAAGGCAGGCAGGATCCGGAGGTCAGATAGACATGACGCACATTCGGGAAGTCATCCAGCATGCGCTGCGCCGCCGTCTGGGTGGCCGACACCAGCCCCCATGTGCCCCATTCACAGCGATGGCGTTTGACGAACCGGATGTCTTCGAGATCAGACAGGGATTTGACGAAGGCGTGATAGACCTCATCCTTCACGTTCTGGTCGACGTGAAACACCACCGGGCAGCCCGCAGACGCCCAGTGCCGCGCCACCTGTTCGGCGCGATCAAAGGCGGTATGCACCAACATGATGATGCCGACGCTCATCCCAACGCTGCCTTTTTTATCCTCATGCCCAGTTCCCTTTTGACATCAGGCCCAGGATCTCCAATTGACGCCAGTTTATATATTTTTCGGACCAGTTGCACCAAAGGTCCGGATCTTTCTGGATTTTTTCGGCATATGCCTTGTATTCGACACTGCCGGAATAGTGCTGTTTGCGCTCCAGCTCTTCTTCCGCCTTGTCGCCAAAGGTGCTCAGAAATTTGGTGTGGAGAAGCACCCCACTTGCCTTTTCACCGCCCCACTGATCGTAGGTCAGGTTCAAACCACGCGGCAAAAGCGTGTGAGTTGAAGAGACATAGGTATAGCGTTTGTCCCACTTCACAAGCGGGATCTTGTTGAGCGCAGGCGCTTTCTTGGGGAGATCAGGGAAGAAAACCCGCGCGCGCGGTCCACCCTGAATCCAGAGGTTCCAGTAAGACGGGTTGCGATCAATCACGTAATTGCCGGGATCGAACCAGGCGGCGATTTCAATCGGGTCTTGCCCGGGGCGATAGGGCACCGCATCAATCCGGCCTTTGGGATACATATCCAAAAGCATCGCACCAAAAGACCGCACCGAAGAGGTATCCAGCCAATCTGTGAGCGCGCGAATGGGGCGCGTATCACAGAATGGATACACAAACAGTTCATCGGGATCGACCGCCAGACACCAATGCCCGTGACCATAGCTGCGCTGCAACCAGTTGAGCCAATCGACCCCAAACCGCGATCTGCGATAGCTCGATTTCGTGGTCCAAAGCGACACATCGGGTTGCTTCGCCAGATACTGTCGCCCGCCATCATCGCTGTCATTGTCGACCATCAGGAAATGCGACACGCCCAGACGGCGGTAATAATCCAGGAAATAGGGCAGGCGCACATGTTCATTGCGGAAGGTGGAAAACAGCAGGATGTCACCGGTGCGGATGTCCGACGTGTGATCAGACACGGATCGCAGCGCAAAATGCTTCCGATACGCGCGCACCTTCGCGTATTTTCGGCGCCAGCGCATGCCATATGACGTCAGAACACCCACTGATCCAACCTTCTCAAAGACGCAAAATTCTTGCGGCACCATACACGGCAAAAATTAACACTAAACCACTTTAATTGCGGTTCAACGCGCGATGTGACGGATGATCCCGCATAATGCGCGACACAGGTCATATCCAGTTCCCCCGCGACATCAGACCCATCGCTTCCAACTGCCGCCAGCCGGTGATGCGGGTGGAATATTCGCACCACAAATCAGGGTTTTCGATCAGCGCGTCGTAGTAGTCTTCATAAAGCTCGGAATTGTTGAAATGCTCCCGCCTCTCTTTTTCCTCGGCCGACTTTTCCACCACCGTATTAAGAAACTTCGTGTGCAGCAAAATGCCGGAGGTCTTTTCGCCGCCTTGCTCGTCATAGACATGATTAAGCTCCCTCGGCAGGATCGCGTGGGAGGAATTCACATAAGCATAGCGCCAATGCCATTTCACCAGCGGCACCTTCCCCATGGTGGGCGCGCGACGGGGTTCATCGCCGAAGAACATCCGGGCACGAACACCACCTTGGATCCACAGGTTCTGATGGCGCTCCTGCTTCTGGATCATGTAATTGCCACCGTCGAACCAGCTTAGAACATCTGTCGGGTCTTCACCGGCGGTGTAGGGATGATCCTGCAAGGGCCCTTTGGGATACATATCCAACATAAGCGCGCCAAAAGAACGGCGGCCTGTACGCTCCAGCCATTCGATCAAGGCGGGCAGCGGGCGGGTTTCATAGTAAGGGTAGATCAGCAGCTCATCGGCATCGAGTGTCAGGCACCAATGCCCGCTGGCGTGCTGCCCTTGCAGCCAGGTCAGCCAATCCAGCCCGAACCGCGAAAGACGGTAGCTGTGTTTGGTGGACCAAAGGGAGACATCGGGCTGAGCGGCCAGATAATCGCTTGTGCCATCATCGCTGTCATTGTCGACGATCAGAAAATGATCGACGCCCAGCTTGCGGTGATGATCAAGGAAATAAGGCAGGCGCACCATCTCATTGCGCACGGTCACAGCGGCGATGATGTGGTGTTTTTGGATCTGGCCGGTCTTGTCAGAGACCCGGTTCAACTGCCTCCGCTTGCGCAGCGCGCGATAAAGCAACGTGCGGCGTTTCCACCGCAAGCGATATCTCAACCAGGCCGTGGATAAGGTGCTGCTTGCCATGCTGCCCATTCGTTTTGGGCAGAATCGGCGTTATTTTTCGTAATGTCCAGTTTGATGCCACCGCCAGGCATCAGAAACCATGCGATCCAGTGTGGAAAGCTTGGGCTGCCAGCCCAATTCCGTCTCCGCCCGCGTCGAGCCAGAGACAAGCTTGGTGCAATCGCCTGCGCGGCGGTCACCCTCAATGATCGGGACTTTTTGGTTAGTCACGGCAGCCGAATGATCCACGACTTCGCGCACGGAAAACCCTGAGCCGGTGCCGAGGTTGAAGACCCGGCTGCCTTTGCCCTCTTCCAGCCACTTCAGCCCCAGCACATGCGCCTCCACCAGATCCATCACATGGACATAATCGCGAATGCAAGTGCCATCGGGCGTATCATAATCGGTGCCATAAATCGTCAGCGCATCCCGCTTTCCCGCAATCGCGTCCAGCATCAGGGGCACCAAATGGGTCTCCGGCTGATGAAACTCCCCCACCTGCGCCTCCGGGTCGGCACCCGCAACGTTGAAATAGCGAAAGATCACGTGGTTGAGGCCGAAAGCAGCTTCATAATTACCCAGCATCTCCTCCACCGCGCGTTTGGACGCGCCATAGGCGTTGATCGGTTCTTGGGGGCAGTCTTCGTCCAGCACGACATTGTCCTGATCGCCATAAGTCGCGCAAGTCGACGACAGAACGAAATTGAGACAGCCCGCATCGACTGCCGCCTGCATCAGAACGCGTGAGCCACCGACATTGTTGTCCCAATAGGCACCGGGATTTTTCATGCTGTCGCCCACCTGGGACAGTGCTGCGAAATGCATCACGGCGGTCGGTTGGTGCTTGGCGAACACGTCCGCCATGCGCGCCTCATCCCGAAGATCGCCCTGTTCAAACGGGCCAAATTGCACCGCGTTCTGCCAACCGGTGCACAGGTTGTCATAGGTGACAGGGGTGTAGCCTTGAGATTTCAGAAGCTTGCAGGCATGGGACCCGATATAACCCGCGCCGCCGGTGACCAGGATATTCGTCAAACAGCCACCTTTGAACCTTATTGCGCCGCTTTCTCAGCATGGACGAGGTCGTTGATGAAGGCCCACAGATCATCTCGCAGATCGTCCCGTTCCAATGCGAAAGAAACCGTCGCTTGCAAGAACCCGGCCTTGGACCCACAATCAAACCGCTGACCTTTGAAGCGGAAACCGTACACCTCTTCCCCGTCCTGTTCACGCGCATCGGAAATGGCATCGGTCAACTGAATTTCACCGCCCGCTCCGGTCTTCTTTTGATTCAGTTTTTGCAGAACCGTGGGCGTTAGGATGTAACGGCCAATCACGGCCAGATTAGATGGTGCCTCACCCAACGCAGGCTTTTCCACCATGCCTTTGGTGGACACGATGGCGCCCATGTCTTCCTTGATGTCCAGAACACCGTAGGCGGATGCCTTGGATTCCGGCACCTCCATCGCGGCGACCATGTTGCTTTGCGTTTCTTCAAACGCCTCGACCATCTGCGCGAGGCAAGATTTTTCACCCGCGATCACGTCATCGGGCAGGATCACGGCGAAAGGCTCATTGGCAATCAAGCGCCGCGCGCACCACACTGCATGACCCAGACCCAGCGCCTTGGCTTGGCGCAGATACGCAATCTCACCACTGTCCATATTGGTGCTTTTGAGTATTTCCAGAAGCTCGGTCTTGCCCGCTTTGCGCAGAGTCTGTTCCAGCTGCGGAGCGTCATCAAAGTAATCCTCAAGCGCGCTTTTCCCGCGTGAGGTGACGAAGATGAATTCCTTGATCCCGGCTTCACGCGCCTCATCAATGGCATATTGGACCAGAGGGCGATCCACCAGCGTCATGATTTCTTTTGGAACGGATTTGGTGGCAGGCAGGAATCGGGTACCCATACCAGCAACGGGAAAAATCGCCTTTGACACTTTTTTGCGCATCATGTTCTCCTGTGTGGCCCGCCCCGATCTTTTTGCCTGGCGCGTACGCGGACCTGCTCATCCTTATTTTGCTGGCGCTGTGACGGTCTAGCAGACATAGCCTTTAGCGTACAGAACATAAGTCTTTCTTTACCTAAACGACGTTCATTTCGCTCATCATCATCTCAATGCGTTCAACGTCCTGCGGATTGTTAAGTTCCCAAAATTGCCGCCCACGGGCTTCGACCTCCACGCAAAGAACAGGCCGGTGGTTTTCCATGAAGCGCAATTGTTCCAATCCTTCCAGCATCTCCAACTGGCCTTCGTCCCAGGTGGTGTAGGCGCGAAGTGCGTCGGGTCGATAAGCGTAAACACCCACGTGGTGATAGACCGGGGTGAGCGCCTCATCGGGATAGGTCTTGCCAGTGTAGGGAATGACCTCTTTGGAAAAATACATCGCGTGGTGGTCACGGGTGAAGACCGCCGTCGTGCCGCCCACACGCCCCGCCGCGCGATCTTCCAAGAAACTGCGATGGGCACGGCCGTCACTGATCAACACCGGCGTGGCGACATCCGCCTCCGGCGCGCCACGCAACCCGTCTATCAGGTCTTCGACAAACCAGTGCGGTGTCAGCGGGGCATCGCCCTGCAAGTTGACCACCATGTCATAACGACCGCCCAGCGCGTCGTGCGCCTCAGCACAGCGTTCAGTCCCGTTCCGGCAATCTGACGACGTCATCACGACCTCTGCCCCAAAGCCCTCTGCCGCCTCTTTGATCCGGTCATCATCAGTGGCCACAACCACATGATCCACACCGCGCACCGATCGCGCTGCATCCCAGCTTCGGCGGATCAGCGATTTCGCCTCCCCCGTCGCGCCTGTCAGTTCAACAAGCGGCTTGCCAGGATAGCGGGTGGAAGCGAAGCGCGCGGGGATGACGATCAGAACGCTCATGCCGGTTTCAGGTCCACCCCTGGGGCATAGGCTATGAAGAACGGATTGGCGAAATCGGCCTTGCCGTAGGTGAGCGGCGTGTGATCGTCAAACCGCACCACGTCACCACCCGCGCCCGTCAGCACGGCATGGCCCGCCGCGGTGTCCCATTCCATCGTGCGACCAACACGGGGATACAGATCAGCCTCTCCTGTGGCGATAAGGCAGAATTTGAGCGAGGATCCCGCACTCTTCATATCTTTCACGCCGTATTTGTTAATGTAGTCATCAGTCGCCTCATCCCGATGCGATTTGCTGGCCACCACCATCAGCGCGGCGTTGTCGGGTTTTGAGGCATTGATTGATTTGGTCTCACCGGGCTTTTCAGGATCAAACGGGCCGCTTTCTTCCACTGCTCCACCGTTTGCGAGTGTATAAAACATCCGTTCCCGCGCCGGGGCGTAGACCACGCCAAAACGAGGCGAGCCGTCTTCCACGTAGGCGATATTCACAGTGAAATCGCCGCGCCGGTTGATGAATTCCTTTGTGCCATCCAGCGGATCGACAATGAGGAAGGTATCGGCCGTCTCGACATGGCTCTCTGCCTGCTCTTCGGTTACCAGCGCCAAATCGGGGAAGGCCGCGCGCAGACCCGCAGCAATGATGGCATCAGCGGCCTCATCGGCCTCTGTCACCGGGCTTTCATCCGATTTGACCCTCACGTCGAAACTGTCGGAATTGTAGATTTCCATGATCTTGTCGCCTGCAAGTATGGCCAAGCGTCGGGCCTGCGACACGAATTCTTCACTGTCCAATAAACCGCTCCAATTTGTGAGGCTTGTTGACACCTCAGTTGCTAGATTGCTTATCCCGACTTATGCTATGATTGTAACGGGTCAGCAAGAAATCCGTGCGAGGGTAGGCAAGTCTAAAGCGAACGGGCACATGTTTCAGCAGGTCAAACCGCAAAACAACCTGAAATCCGCGTTCAGCATCGCTATGGTGATCTACCATTCCACGGTGCGGGATGTGCGTGCGGGCCATTCCAACGCCTTTATCGCGCTCGCGATGAGCATCTTTCAATCCCTCACGCTTGTGGTCGCCTTCTACATGATGTTCACGCTGCTGGGCCTGAAGGGGTCAGCGATCCGCGGGGATTTCGTGCTTTACATCATGTCGGGCATCTTCATGTACATGACCCATGTGAAAGCGGTCAGCGCGGTGATGGGTGCCAGCGACCCGACCTCGCCGATGATGCAACACGCGCCGATGACGACGGCCGTGTCGATCCTGTCGGCCGCGATGTCCACGCTTTACATCCAAACGCTGTCGCTCTTCTTCGTTCTGTTTGGATACCACACCATTGTCACACAATTTGTCATCGAAGACCCGGTATCCGCCTTCGCAATGTTCCTTTTGTCATGGGCTGTGGGTTGCGCCGTGGGGCTGGTTCTTTTTGCGCTGAAACCGTGGTTTCCCACCTTCACCTCGATGTTCTCAACCGTCTACCGACGCGTGCAGATGTTTGCGTCTGGCAAGATGTTCGTGGCCAATGCCCTGCCTTCGGCGATGATTGCGATGTTTGATTGGAACCCGCTCTTTCACATTATCGATCAGGTGCGAGGTTACACCTTCATCAACTACTTCCCGCGCAACTCCGACTGGGAATACGCGATGTATGTGGGGCTCGCCCTCTTCATGATCGGCTTGATGGGCGAGTTTTACACCCGTCAACAAGCGTCCAGCAGTTGGGGCGCCCGTCGTTGATCCGGGTTACTACGTGCCTTCTTCTGGTTGTTCCCACTGCCGCACTCGCCCAAGGGCTGCCGGCGCTTTATGACGTGGTGGGCGTGTCTGAGAACGACACGTTGAACGTCCGCGTCGGCCCGTCAACGCAGTTCGACATTGTAAGCAAGCTGCCACCGGATGCCGAAGGTTTGGAGGTCGTGGACCTCGACAAGACCGGGGAATGGGGCCTGATCAACATCGAAGAGATGTCAGGCTGGGTGTCTTTGACATTCATGAAGCGCCAAGCAGGTCAGGTGGAAGACGGCCTGCCGCGTGCCTTTGCCTGCTACGGCACCGAACCGTCCTGGTCCTTCGATGTGGCGCCTGATCTGTCGGCCTCATTCAAAGAACCAAGCGCGGACGGCACAAGACAAACCCAAATCGGTTCACTGGTTGTTGTCCCTTCCGCAAATCGCACGGATCGCCACGCGTTGTTTGGGGGATGGCGGGGAACAGATCTTTACCACAATGGTCGGCCATAACCTGTGCTTTGATGGCATGTCAGACCGCACCTATGGCCTGTCGATTGATCTGTTGGTGACGAACCAGGACGGGGTGAATGTCTTCTCCGGTTGCTGTTCCGTTCAACAATGACGCATGATCAGAGATGTGTGTGTCCGGTCACAACCATCCGACCCGCCAAAGCGAAGGACGCACTCCGAATAGGGGACATTTTTGTCACCTCTCGACAAGTGGCGCTTCCTTTCATCAAAGAACCTCACAGCCCCAAGGATATGATAGCCTGGATCTCGAACACCGTTGTTCCCCGCAGCTCGACATGGGTTATCTGTATAGGCGACCTGATTGCCGGCTTCATGACATTCGATCAAAGCCGGATCGAACATCTCTATCTAGAGCCTGCCGAAACGCGCCAAGGCCTTGGATCGCAGCTTCTCGAATTTGCCAAATCCGGACGCAGGCTTTTGTCACTGTATTGTTTTGCTGAAAACCACGCGGCATGTCGATTTTATGAATATCACGGTTTCAAAGCCGTGGCGCATGGCGAAGGGTCCAAGAACGAAGAAGGCGCACCAGACATTCTGTACGAATGGCGCGATTCCAAAGAATAGCCGGGGCAAGCCCCCGCCCGTTTGGAGGCCTAATCCCGAACCACGTAGACCGAACACTTCGCATGGGCCACCACATGGCTTGCTGTCGTGCCGAGGATGTAGTCTTTCACCTTCGGGTTGGCCGACCCCATCACGATCACATCTACATTCCGCTCTTCCGCAAGCTTCACGATCTGCCGGTGGACAGCGCCCAGCGGCACAACCGTTTCCACCTCTACGCCCTCTGCCGGATAGGCCGCCAGAAATTTGCCGAGCGCCTTGGTCCAGTATTCGGTCGAATCCAGAATGTTCAGGTTGCGCTCCATTTCTGGCGCGACCGTTACCAGAAGCAGCTTCGCACCACGTCGCTGCGCCATCTCCACCGCTTCATGATACGCGCTTGTATCCAACTTGGCATGACGCAGATTGACAGGGCAGAGGATCAAATTTGTATCGCGGGGCATGTGGATCCCTTCCATTAACATGTCCTGACAGCTTATGATTGAACATGGCCACGTTCAATCAACAACGCGAAGCGTCAGGTTGATGCGCCCACCTTTTGGCAACAGCGTAGATGATGCGGGACGGATGCGGTCAATACCGTGATAGAGCAGCCGCGCATCGCCACCCATCACCAAAACATCGCCAGACTGCAACCAGATGCTCTCCGTCTTGCCGCCGCGAGTCGCATTTCCCATACGAAAGAGGCCTTCATCCCCTAAGGAAACAGACAAAACGGGCCAGTCAAAATCCGCCTCATCGCGATCCTGATGCATGCCCATTTTCGCGCTGTCATCGTAGAAATTCACCAGACAGCAATCGGGCGCGCGCGTCTGAGACACCAATGTCCGCCAAATCATCATGACCCTTTCCGGCACAGGCGGCCAAGGCACGCCGGTCGGATGCTGCGGTTCATACCGATACCCTTTGCGATCTGAAAACCAGCCATATTTGCCCGCGGATGTCATGCGCACCCGCATCGGCTTGCCATACGGCGTCATCGGCGAAAAGAGCGGCGCCGCCCGCACGACATCGCGAATCTCATCAACAAGCCCGGCCTGTTCGGCGGCATCCAGAAACCCCGAATAGACCTCAAACCCCCGGATCATCTGGCTGGGTGCGGGCCTGTCAGGGGGTCGGTTCGCGTCTTCCATCCTCGGACCATTTGAAATTGATGCAAAATTGGCCCCTCGCAGCCTATGCCAAAGGTTGCAGGGGCCATTTACGCTAACTATATACCCACGGGATAAACGGACCAGATGTTATCTGGGCGTGCTCCTCATTGGGGTCTGATGCCAAAACGGGTCAGATCACCGTTCTAATCGCCTTACTGAAGAAGGGATCGAAAAACATGGCCAAAGTGATTGGTATTGACCTCGGCACCACAAACAGCTGCGTCGCTATCATGGATGGTAGCCAGGCGCGCGT
>JBCCCZ010000013.1:0-33913 GCA_039033255.1 Pseudomonadota bacterium | reverse complement strand
GTATTGGTGTGCGCGCTCAGCCAGGCGTCGATCAGGCGGTCGGTGTTCTTCCGCGGCTCGGCGGCGCCGAAGTGCAAGGCGAACGGGCGGTCGACCTCCAGCCGTTCGAGCACTTGGCGGGTCTGCGCTTGGGTGACCAGACATTTTTTTTGTTACCTTTAAAGACGTCTTGTAGTGGCTGCAAGTGCTCGTCCTTTAAATGCCCAAAGCACACCATGTCAGCGGCCCAAAATCCCGCATCGTTTCACCGGTCAGGCCCATCACGCCCCAAAGTCGGTTCGCAGCATCCTCCATGCCCGCTATTGTGGCGCTGCGACTGGTGATGATATCCTCTGGCGCAAAGCTGTATCCGAGGCGCGCGTATTTCTCGACCAATGCCTCCCGCGGCACACTCGCGGCGTTGGAGACAACCAATACCCGTTTTCCTGCTGCCTGAAGCCGTGCAACCCGGCCCGGTACATCCTCAATCGGGTCTTCGCCAATATTGAGAACGCCGAAAGCATCCAGCAAGAACACGTCGAATGCGTCCGAAATATCGGCTAGGGTCCCAATCGGTTGCGGTGGCGGCTTGCCAGGCACAGGGCCTGGTAACCGGGCCCGCACCGCTTCGTAAGCGGCAAACGCCTCCGCCTGGCTTAGCATCATCATATGATGGCGCCGCGCACTTTCGCCGAAACCCATTCGCTGATCACCACTGCCGCGAGGATCACGAGCAGGATCAAACTGACCTGCGGCCAGGCCAGCACGTTGAGCGAGGCAGAAAGCTGCAACCCGATCCCGCCCGCGCCGACGAGGCCAAGCACGGTGGATTCTCGAATGTTGATATCCCAGCGGAAGACGGCGATCCCGGCAAAGGCGGGCAGGATTTGCGGCACGATCCCGTAGGCCATGACCTGCCATCGCGAGGCACCCGTGGCCGTGATCGCCTCCACCTGCGTCTGGTCAATCTCTTCAATCGCTTCATACAGCAGCTTGGCGCAAAACCCGATGGACCGGATCGCGATGGCGACAACACCGGCAAAGACACCCGGGCCAATGATTGCGATCAGAAGCAGCGCCCAGATAAGTGAGTTGATGGACCGCGTGGAGACGATGATCAAAAGCGCGATGGGCCGGACGATCAGCGCCGAGGGTGTGGTATTGCGCGCGGCCAGAAACGCAACCGGCACGGCAAGGCAGAGCGCGATGATCGTGCCCAGAGTTGCGATGTTAATCGTGTCCCAGATTGGGCGACCAAGCTGCGTGATGTATTCCCATCGGGGCGGCGTGGCGCGGGTCCAAATGTCTTCGGTAATGCGCGGGGCGTCCCAGACGAAAAACCACGTGGTGGCCTCGGAAATCTGCTGCCAGCAATAGGCGAAAACAGCGATGCCCGTCAGCCACATGGCCCAATGGGTCAGGCTTTCGCGCTGCGTCCTGCGTTGCCATATCTTGAGGTTGCCTGCGTCCTGCACCGGCATCACTGCACCCTCGCGCGGATGATGCCAGAGAGATATTCGAGCGCCATGACAATGGCGATGATCGTGATCAGGATGGCCGCGGCCGTGTCATATTCATAGCGGTCGAACGCCGTATTGAGCGTGGCCCCGATGCCGCCCGCACCGACCAGCCCAAGGATCGCACTTTCGCGGAAATTGATGTCGATCCGGTACATGCTCAGGCCGATGAGCCGCGGCATCACCTGCGGCTGCACGCCGTAATTGATCCACTGCATCCATCTGGCCCCAGACGCCTTGATCGCTTCCGCCTGCACTCGGTCCATGCTTTCGATGTCTTCGGCCAGAAGTTTTGACAGGAACCCAATCGTGGCAAAGCTGAGCGTCAGGAACCCTGCCAGCGGCCCGAAGCCGAATATGGCCACCAGCATAATGGCCACGATGATTTCTTGCAACGCCCGGCTGATCGCAATGATCCCGCGACAGATGAGGTAAATGGGCAAAGGTGCCACATTGCGCGCAGCCCCCAGCGCGATGGGGATCGAAATTGCAATCCCCACCACGGAGGATGCAACCGTCATTACAATGCTTTCAACCATGCCCTCCCAGATATCCGTCGACCGGGTGGTAAAATCGGGGTTGGTGAAGGCCAAAACGAATTGCTTGCCGCGTTCCAAGCCTTCGTAGACGCGCGACCAATTGACTTCTATCGTCATGACGGCGGCGATCAGGTAGGCGATGGAGCCGAGGATCAACACCCAGCGCAGCCATGGACGTTTGATGAAGGGTGGCTTTTTCCAGGGCTTTCCGACAAGCGCGTCAGCGGTTGGATTGCTCATTCTGCCGCCTCGACCTCGTCTTCATCATCAACCTTCTCGATGGTCGCTTCCCAGTCTTCCTCGCCGTATATCTCTGTCAGTTTTTCCGGTGTCAGGCCGTTGGGCGGCCCGTCGAACACGATCTCGCCAAAACGCAGCCCCACAACACGGGGCACAAACATCTGCGCCAGCGCCACGTCATGGATGTTGATGATCGCCGCCAGATCGCGCTCCCGGCAGAGCTCGGTGATCAGCCGCATAATCTGACGGCTGGTCTTCGGATCGAGCGAGGCGGTGGGTTCATCCACCAGCAAAAGCTTAGGATCCTGGATCAGTGCCCGGCAGATGCCCACGCGCTGGCGCTGCCCGCCTGACAGTTCATCCGCCCGTTTGTCGGCCATATGCACAAGACCCACGCGATCCAGCAGGCGAAACGCTTCGTCCACATCCGCCTGCGGATAGCGCCGCAGGAAGGACCGCCAGAAGCCCACATAGCCCAGACGCCCCGACAGAACATTTTCCATTACTGTCAGGCGCTCCACCAGCGCGTATTCCTGGAATATCATGCCCATCTCACGCCGGGCCTTGCGCAGCGCACCCGACCCTAGCTTGACCAAATCAACCCCGTCCAGAAGGGCGGCACCCTCTGTCGGTTCGACCAACCGGTTGATGCAGCGGATCATGGTGGACTTGCCCGCACCCGACGGACCAATCAGTGCCAGCACCTGACCTTTTGGAACGGTCAGATCAATGTGTTTCAACGCCTGATCGCCGGTCTTGTAGGTTTTGGCCAGTGTCTTCAGTTCAAGCATTCACCTGCTCCGAAAGAGGTGGCAGGCCCCGCAACGAGGGCCTGCCGAACGTCATGTGATGCCGATCATTCGCAGGCGTAGGACACACCGTTTGCAGTGTCGATCTTGCGGATGACTTCCCAGAATTCCTGATAGGTCATCTCAAGAAACTGACCTTCGTTGGATTTGGAAAACTCCGCCTCCAGCGTGGTGCCGTCCCATTCAAAACTGAAGAAGGCGTTGCGGATGCTCTCCTGCAATTCGGGCGTCAGGTTGTAGACGGTGCCAAAACCCGTCGTCGGGAAGGTTTGCGACTTGTAGATCGTGACCACGTCATCCTCGGCGATCACATCCCGCGATATCATGCGCGATTTCACCGAATTAGCGATGGAGGCCGCGACATAGTCCTTGTTGGCCACGCCGAGGATCGAATTGTCGTGCTTGCCCGAATAGACAGGTTCAAAATCCCGCTCTGGCAGCATATCAAAATCACCCTTTAGAATGGCCGATGGTGCCTTGAAGCCGGAATTCGACGTGGGAGAGGTAAAGGCAAGCTGCTTGCCCTTGATGTCTTCCACAGCCTCGATGCCAGAGCCAGGGAAGGTGATGATCTCCATCTCATAGCCAAAGCTGCCATCTTCCGACGCCATGATCGTGAACGGACGGAACCCCGCACAGTTCACCGCCAGCGGGTTCGACCCCGTATTGAAGCCCGCAATGTGCAAACGGCCCGAGCGCATCGCCTCAATCTGGGCGGCGTTGTTCTGCACGGGGAAGAACACCACATCCTTTCCTGTCTCTGCTTCAAGATGCTCCAGGAAATCCGACCACGCGGTTTTGTAAACGGCAGGATCCTCCACCGGTGTGTAGGCGAAAATGAGCGTGTCAGGGTCGATCTGTTCGGCCGCATCCGTCGGAACATCCGCAATCAGATCCCCATCCACATCACAAAACCGATCATCCAGATCACCGCGTGGGCAATCCTGCGCGGACGCAGGTGCCGCAAATGAAAGCAGCGCAATCGCAGAGGCACTCATCAGCATCTTGACGTTCAAATTCATTCTTCTCTCCCTGAACTGATGGCCCAAATTCGTTGATCCCGATGACACAGGCTGAGCGTCATTTGGCTTCGATGGTTGGGCCAATCTCCATCCCTGCGCATAGTAGTGTCGGTTTGTGTCAGATTTGCAATGATTATCGAAAGCTGCCTTGCGCCCCGTTCAGTCCCACCCGGAGGATTTGCTGCCCCCAAACGGCGCCGTCGATCCTCGCTCCACCAGATGCATATCGAGACACAAAGACGTCGGGCGCACATCGTTTTCCACCCATTGCGCAAGGCGTTCTGCCGCGCGCTGCCCCATCTGCCGTGCTGGCAGATCCACGGTCGTCAGAGGTGGGTAGGTGAATTCAGACGCGGGCAGATTGTGAATGGAAATGACGGACACATCCCCGGGCACAGCCTTTCCTGCGCGATGCAATTCATGCAGCACACCAAAGGCCATCACATCCGACATGCAAAAAATCGCATCAACGCGTCCGATCTGATCCATCACCCGCTTGGCCGCAGCAACACCGCCTGCCACCGAAATGGGTTCTTCGAAAAACCAGCATGAGTGTTCTTTGAGCGCGGCGTGCGTCGCATCCACCCGCGCCCGATTGCGGTCATTGCCCGTGAGCGGGCCATGAATGACCGCCACGCGTTGGTGCCCCAACGCCTTGAGATGCACGCATGCAATCTCGGCAGCAAGGCGATTGTCATAACCAACCGTGGGCAGGTGGTAGCTTTCGTCAAAGTACGAAATCGCAAGCGCCGGAACCTGCGTGCGCCGAAGCAAGTCGTAGAACGCATCATCATGCGTCACGCCCGTGATGAAAAACCCCTCGACGCCCACATCCACCAATTCCTTCGCTTTGCGGGCTTCAGTTTCGGGGTCGTCATCGGTCGTGGCCACGATGAGGGAGAACCCGTGCTCCACCAAGGTCTGTTCCATGCTGCTCACGGTCAGCGAAAAAATATCACTTTCCAGCGTGGGAATCAGCGCCCCCAACAATCGCGTCCGACCAGAATTGATGGCCAGCGCCGCAGCCGATCGCACAAAGCCCAGCTTTTCGATCACCGCTTCAACGCGCTCGCGCGTGTCCTTGTTGACCACATCAGGCATGTTCAAAACGCGGGAGACCGTGGCCACCGACACCCCAGCCGCGCGCGAAACATCTCGTAGATTGGGGCCTTTTTTCTTCGAACCACGGGGCATAGTGACAGGCTAAAGCGACTGTGTAACCAGTTTCAAGAATTACTTGACGCGAATCATACCTTATGTAACCAGTTACATCGCCAGAGGGAGACGCGTGTGCTGACGCAGCCAGTCATTCGGGATTTCAGCAATATGGGGTTCGAGGGATCGCGCCGCAGCTTCCCCGGATTTGCCGCATCCAAACAATCCATCACCCGCTCTCTTTTCCCGCGCGAGGCGATCCGAATAACGCTGAAGACGGGCGACATGCTCTCTTTGCACGACGGCAAAGCGCCGCAACTCGCCGCCATTTTGGTGTTCGACCACACCGGGCTCCCTGCCCCGGATCATCTTGGACTTTCCAAAACCACAGATCTGGATACGAACGCCTTTAACGCACGGGAACTGCTGGGATGGTACGCGGCAAATGGCGGTGTGCCGGTCGATCAGTTTCCTGCCACACAGGTCATGATCGACGATCTTCGCGTCTTTCGCGCGGTCAAACCCTGTACCGTCTGGGTGGTCCGGCCGCTTCAAATCCACGAACTGGTTTCCGGTGCGGATGCCGGTCAGCTGATCGTCTCCTGCACACCCGCCGCACAGAACAGTCCCGTTCTGCCACCGCCCTTGGGCGAGATCCGCGACGAATTCACCGTCTCTCGCGGCACCGCACAGGCCTATGAGGTGAAGCCCGGCGAAATCGTGCAAATCATAGATATCGACGGGCAGCAGTGTTCCGATTTCATGGCCCTGCGCGCCGATGCGTTGGAACGGGGCCTAGAACGCGCCATCGACAGTACCGCGACCCGGTCCATGGTGCGCGGTGCCTATCCCGGTCCCGGCCTGCTCGACAAATTCTTCGACCAGGATCTGCGCCCGATGATGCGGGTTGTGCAGGATACCTGCGGGCGCCATGACACATTCGGCATGGCTTGCACCGCGCGCGGTTACGAAGAACGCGGGTTTCCGGGGCATGTGAATTGCTCAGACAATATTTCCGGCGCGCTCGACCCGTTCGGCGTGGCACGACGCCCGGCCTGGCCCGCGATCAACTTCTTCTGGAACACGTGGATCGATCATCACTCCCACCAGATGATGACCGAAGAAAGCCATTCGCGAGCCGGCGATTACGTGGCGCTGAAGGCCGTTGATGCGATGGTCTGCGTGTCCACGGCCTGCCCTGATGACATCGACCCGATCAACGGTTGGAATCCGACCGATGTGCATGTTCGCATCTACCGCCCCGATGCCCCCATCCGGCGCGCCGTGGCCTATCGCGAAAAGGAGGACGCACCCATGGCGATCAGCCAGGACAGCGCCTTTGCGCCAGAGACCTCCAAACTGACCAAGCATTTCGCACCGGCCCGGGATTTGTGGGCGCCGGTGTCTTTCCCCTCGACGGGCACCATCGGCGAATACTGGGCCTGCCGGGAAAAGGTCACGCTGCAGGATATGTCGGGATTGCGGAAATACGACATCATCGGGCCGGATGCTGAGGCGCTTGTGCAACGTGTGATGACCCGCGATGTGGCGCGCCTTGCCGTGTGGCGGGGCACCTACGCGCTCATTTGTGATGAGGCGGGCGCGGTCGTGGATGACGGCACGCTTTTCCGACTTGCCCCGAACCTCTTCCGCTGGTGCTGCGGCACGGAGGAAAGCGCGCGTGTGATGGAAAAACTGGCCGTCGAAGAAGGCCTGCAAGCCCGAATTCACGCCATGGGGAACGCCCTGCCCAACCTCGCCCTGCAAGGCCCGCGCTCCCGCGATGTGCTGCGCAAGATCGTCTTCACCCAACCCACCGTGCCCGCGCTGGACGACGTCAAATGGTTCGGCGTCACCGTGGCCCGTGTGGGCGACCGCGATGGCATCCCCTTCATGCTCTCCCGTTCCGGCTATACCGGCGAGCTGGGCTATGAGCTTTTCTGCGCCACCGATGATGCGCCCGGCCTTTGGGCCGCCGTTATGGAGGCGGGGGAGGAATTCGGGATCGAACCTATGGGCTCTGCTGCGCTGGATATTCTTCGTATCGAAGCTGGGCTGGCCGCGGCTGACGCTGAATTTGCACCCGGCGTGGACGCATTTGAGGCCGGGTTGGGTTTTGCCATCAGCCTAGGAAAGTCGGATTTCATCGGCAAAGCGGCGCTGACCCGTAATGCGGAAAGCCCGCGCAAAGTGTTGCGGGGTCTCTGGTTCGAAGGCGATGACGTGCCGCTGCATGGCGCCCATGTGTTTGATGGCGAACGTCCCGTGGGCGTTATCACCTCGGCCACTCGGTCACCCCTTTATGAACGCACCATCGCGATGGCCCGGCTGGCAGTCGAATTCGCTGATACGGGTCGAAACCTGGAAGTAGGTCAGTTGGACGGGCACATGAAACGCCTGCCCGCATCTGTCTGCGCCATGCCGTTTTATGACCCCAAGAGAGAAAGGGCACGGGCGTGAGTGAGGCTGTTGTAGAGCTTGAAAATGTCTGGAAAATCTTCGGCTCGCGTGCGCCGGAGGCGATGGCCGCCATCCGGTCTGAGGGCATCGGCAAAGCCGAAGTTCTGGAACGCTATGAGGCCGTTGTGGGCGTCAAGGATGCTAGCTTTTCGGTCGCCAAGGGCGAAATCTTCTGCCTCATGGGCCTGTCGGGGTCGGGAAAATCCACACTGGTACGCCACATCAACCGGCTGATTGAACCCACCGCCGGCACGATCCGGATCATGGGCCAAGACATCGGCGCGATGAAATCAGAAGAACTGCGCGCAACCCGGGCCGACAAGATCGGCATGGTGTTTCAGAACATGGCGCTTCTGCCCCATCGCTCCGTGCGCGACAATATCGGCTTCGCGCTCGAACTGCGCGGCATGGATGGCTACACCCGTGCCAAAGCCGCCGACAAGGCCTTGGAAACCGTCAGCCTGCATGGCTATGGCGACCGCTTGCCGTCGGAACTGTCGGGCGGCATGCAACAGCGCGTTGGCCTTGCCCGCGCCCTCGCCGCTGATCCTGAAATCCTGCTGATGGATGAACCCTTTTCTGCGCTCGATCCCCTGATCCGACGCAACCTTCAGGATGAATTCCTAAACCTCTCGCTTGAGGTCAAGAAAACCACCGTCTTCATCACCCATGATCTGGATGAAGCGATCCGCATGGGCGACCGCATCGGCATCATGAAGGACGGTGAGATAGTCCAGATCGGAACGGCAGAGGACATCGTCACCGCCCCGGCTGATGACTACGTCGCCGATTTCGTGGCCGGCATCTCGCGGCTGAAACTGGTATCTGCCTCCAAGATCATGGTGCCGCCCGATCAACACGGGCCGATCAAAGGCAAAGGCCACCCCGTGGCGAGACCCGATGACGATCTCGACACGCTCGTGGGGCTTTCTACCGGCTCCGACAAGCCGGTGCTGATCAAAGATGGCGACATGCTGGTGGGGGTCGTCAGCAAAGACACCCTTCTCACCGGTCTGCAAGGGGGAGCAGAGGGATGAGTGGTGCTGAAAAACGGGAAATCATCGACCGCAACGTGACCGTCAGCAATTTTGTCGAACGATCCGAACCCTATTATTCTGATGCTTTTGAACGCATCCAGAAGGGCACACTCTCACGGCTGTCACTGAACATCTGGGGGCTTTTTGTGCCCTGGGCCTGGGCCGCCTGGCGCGGCGTTTGGATGATGTTCTGGCTGGCGCTCGCGATCGATGTTCTGGCGCTGGTGTGCTTGATGCAGGTGGTGAAATTCTCGCCACTGCTGGCTGAGGCGCAGCTTAACCCCGATGCCAATTCCACGCTGATTGCGCGTTATACGGGCTGGATCAGCACCTATTCCTGGGCCGCCGGCATCCTGTTCGTAGGCGGCAGGCTCTGGATGGGGAGCATGGCCAACAGATGGTATTATGGCCAATATGCACGCTGGCGCATCGACCACATGGTCCCGTCCGGCACGGTCATAAACCGGCTCCTACTGGGGCTGGTGATCATTGCAATTGTGGCCCCGCTCACGACCTATCGCGCCACGCAATTGCGTCTCGATGAACGCGCCTGCTTCAATCAAATCCGCGCTGCGGAAAGCGTCGAGATACTGCTCACCCAGTATAGCGTGGTCGATCTTGCGGGCTTGCGAGAGGCCGTCGTTACCGACGCGGAGCTCGCTCAATCCCGCTTTGAAACCCTCGATGCCATTTCTGATCGCACGTCCGATCAGAACGCCGAACGCAGCGCCGCCCGCTCCGAGGCGCGGGACCTGCGCCGCAACGCTGAGCTGGTGGATGAGTTCGCCGCCATCGACGGCCGCGACCGGTTTGACTGCTTTTTCATAGATGATTTCCCAACGCTTGCCCGCCTCGACCCGCCAGAGGACGTGACCTACCGCCGTGTCACCGATGAGAACGGCGACGTGGAGGTGATCGAGCAGATCAAACCACCGGTCGAAGGGCGCAAGGTGACGCTCTTCACCTATTCCGCCGAAAGCATCGACATCTCCATCAACTGGCTGCGCGCCTCCTTCGCGGATGGCTTTGACGCCATGACAAACGTACTGCGCCAGTCGCTCATTCGGGTGGAGGTGGCGTTTATGCAAACCCCCTGGCCCGTGGTGGCGTTTTTGTTCCTGGTGCTCAGCTGGGCTTATACCGGTTGGGGCACGACCGTCTTCGTGGGCTCGTCCCTTGCTTTCCTGGCCCTCTTTGAGCTTTGGCAGATTGCCATGCAAACCATGGCGCTGGTGGTCGTCTCGACGGCTGTGTGCGTGCTGGTGGGACTGCCCATCGGCATATGGATGGCGAAAAACAAGATCGCCCGCGTCATAACCGAGCCCATACTCGATGTGATGCAAACCATCCCCTCGCTCAGCTATCTGGTGCCGGCGGTGGCCTTCTTTGGCATCTCTCAGCCGCCTGCCGTGCTGGCCACCGTGGTGTTCGCCATGCCGCCGATGATCAAACTGACGGCTTTGGGCATCCGTCAGGTGCCCGAAAGCACCAAAGAGGCCGCTTTGGCCTTTGGTGCCTCCGAACGGCAACTCCTGCGCAAAGTGGAGCTGCCCATGGCGGTGCCCTCCATCATGGCGGGCCTCAACCAAACCATCATGCTCGCGCTCTCCATGGCCACCATCTCTGCCTTCATTGGCGCAGAAGGTCTGGGCGCGATTGTCACGGCCGCTTTGGGTGACGCCCAGGCGGGCAAAGGCCTTCTGGCCGGGATCGCCATCGCGCTTGTAGCGATGATGATCGACCGTATCCTTCGCGGCATCCGAAATTCCTTCAGCCGCATCTGACTTTCAACGCATCAAAACCAATCAGGGAGACCATATATGCACTTGTTGAAAACCACCGCCGCCATCGCGGCCCTCACCGTGGGCGCCACCGGTGCCTCCGCCCAGGAAAAGGTCACGTTTTCCGACCTCAGCTGGAACGGCGCACAGGCCATCGGCCACGTGCTGTCCACCATCATCGAAGAGAAGATGGGCGGCGAGGCTGAGATCGTCTCCGGCATGAATCAGGCCGCCGTTATTATGGCCGGCATGGACAAAGGCGACGGCTCCATCGACGTCTTCACCGATTTGTGGATGCCCAACCAGCAGGCGCTGTGGGATGAATACATCGATGGCAATCAGACGGTGGCCGTGAACAGCCCCTACAAAGGCACCTCCAACATCTATGTGCCAAGCTACATGACCGACGTGGTCAGCAGCATCGAAGACCTCAAGAACCCCGAAGTGGCCGCGATGTTTGACACGGATGGCAACGGCAAGGGTGAATACTGGGCCGGTGACGTGACCTGGGCCTCGACCAAGCGCTGGCAGATCAAGTTCAAATCCTACGGCCTCGACGGCCTGTGGGAGCCAAACATCGTCTCTGCCGACACTTTCAAAGCTGGTCTGGAAGCGGCCTACACCGCCGAAAAGCCGCAGCTCTTCTACTATTGGACGCCTGAAGCGATCCATGTGAAATATGATCTGACGGCGGTGGAAGAACCCGCCCGCAGCGATGGTTGCGAAGACGTGGATCTGGACGCCGAAGACTGGCTGGAAGTGTCCGAATTCAATTGCGTCATCGCATCCAACGACATCTTCGTGGCCTTCTCCAAATCGCTGGAAGAACGCAACCCGGCCGTCGCCAAAATGCTGTCAAACGTGCAGTTCACCGGGGATGAAATCAACGGTTGGATCGTCGAGATGTTCGACAACAAGCGCGACCCGCGTGAAGTGGCCGAAGACTGGATTGCCGACAATCCCGACACCGTGAACGCCTGGATCAACGGCTGATCCGGATCACGTTCCGAATGAGATAACGGGCCGCGCTGCGTCAGCGCGGCCCGTTTTGCGCCCATAGCGGTGCACTGCCAATCGCATCGATCAGAAAATCCACGAATCCCGCCGCGGCGGTGGCAGGACATTGGATTTGGGACAGATCAGCCGCGACACGTTATCCTCTGCGGCCCCATAGCCGGGCAAGACACGCACCAAGCGCCCGGATGCGCAGTCGTCATGCACGCCCCATGCCGCATTCAACGAAATCGTCGCCCCCGCCAGCCACACATGGATCTTGCTGTGGCCATCATCCATGATCAATTGGGGCTTCGCGACGGCGAGGTCAAAAACGAGCGGTTGCCCTATGCGGGCCCACCCGGCACACCATGCGTGGCCAGATACCCCACGGCACGCACAGGATCCGTTGATCTTCCGCCAGCTTGCGCCCTTTGAGCCTGGTATCAAACACTGCCAGAAGGCATATAGGGTTTGTCATGCCCAAGTATTCCCGCACCTGGCATGACATCAAGAATAGCAGGACCATCTTGGACGAAACCGAAGCCACCGCCTTTCCGACCATCAACGCGGTCTGCAACCGCGAATTTAAGCCCGGACGCCTTAGCATCGGTCTCGTTTTGCCGCTGGAAACCTATGCCGTAGGTGACACGCCGATCTGGCATGGACTGTGCTGCCGGATTTCTCCTGACAAGGGACCAATTTGATGACGAAGACCATTCTGATCACCGGCTCCACCGACGGTATTGGCCTGCTCACGGCCCGTAAACTGACCGCGGCGGGGCATACCATCCTGCTTCATGGTCGAAACACGGCCAAACTTGATGCCGCCGCGGCCGCGATGGGCGGTGCGGTCGAAACCTATGCCTCAGACCTCAGCGACCTCACAACGGTGGAAAAATTGGCGGATGACATCGGCGCAAAACATGACCGTTTGGACGTCTTGATCAACAACGCAGGGGTGCTCAAAGCACCGACACCCGTGCTCGATAACGGCCAGGACATCCGGTTTGTCGTCAACACGCTTGCCCCGTATCTGCTGACCGAACGCCTCTTGCCACGCATTCCCAAGGATGGGCGCGTCATCAACCTCTCCTCCGCAGCCCAAGCCGCGGTGAACCTGAAAGCTCTGCAGGGCGGTGTAGCCTTGGGGGATATGGACGCCTATTCCCAAAGCAAACTTGCAATCACGATCTGGACCAGGGAGTGGGCCAAATCCCTGCCCGACGGGCCGGTCATGGTGGCCATAAACCCTGGGTCACTGCTAGCCTCCAAAATGGTGAAAGAGGGGTTTGGCATCGCAGGCAATGACCTCAACGTTGGTGCAGATATACTTATGGATGCCGCCGTCGGCGCGCGGTTTGCGGATGCGACGGGTGCGTATTTCGACAATGACAGCCGCGCTTTCGCCGACCCGCACCCTGCCGCGATGGATGCAACCCATGCCGCAGATGTCATGCAAGCGGTGAAATCACTCGTGCACGGTGCCCGCTGAAGACAGATGGGGTAGAGAGTAGACGTCTACGATGCCCTGCTTGGCGCACATACGGCACAGTAAGATCCCACACACATTCCACCTTCGACACCATGCAGGCCCTGAAATAAGCGAGGTCCACCAAAGCCACACACCCCATGATCCCAGGCAACTCAAAATAGCAGGCGGATTGCCGCTCTTAACTATGCCAACGCTACCCTTCTCCAGCTCCATCAAGGCTAGGCCTGATTTAAAAAAAGGTCCGCCGCATCCGGCCCATATAGTGCAGCCAGTCCCCCCAAGACATGTCACCCGCATATTTTTGGCGCACATATCGCAGCTCTTTGCGAACCAGTCCCCGATCGACCCCGGCGCTCACCTGCCCGTCATGCAACCGATTCACCACCAGCGGCTCAGGCAGGATCGCAGGCGCGCCCAATTGATCGGCGCAGCGCCTGTAAAAATCCACGTCCATCAACCAGACCAGGTTTTCATCAAAACGCGGCGCACCAGCCCGGCGAAAGGCCAGTACCGATGGGCTGCTGACGGTGTTTTTCCCGAAATGGATGCGATTATGATACCGCGGCACCATCGGGCGAAACTGGGTCTGTCCGTCACTGGTATGCGCACTGCCTGTCAGACACCAATCCGCATTGGCGAACACCGCCGCGATCCGGGCCAGGGCCAGCGATCCGTTCAGGAAGTCATCCTGAAAGAGCACCTTCACAACCTCGCCCCGCGCCGCATCAATCGCGGCATTCGTGTTGGCGGATGCCTGTCGTTTCAATTGATCCGTCCGCATATGCCGCAGGTTCAACGCGCCATATTCGACACAGAGATCCGCAATCTCCTGATCCTCGGACTGATCCGCGACAACCACCTCAAAATCATCGAAACTCTGCCCGGACAGCACGTCCAGCGACTGTCGCAGATAAGCGGCGCCATGCCCGCCCATGGCATAGCTGGGAATGCAGACAGACAGAAACGGGGTCTCAGGCATCAGGGGTCCGGTGGCGACTGCGATCAAAGCTCCGGCCGTTCTCGCTGGTTTTGGCATGGGCTGTCAACGAAACGCGCGCTGCCAAAGCACTTGCATGTCGCGCTGGACCGCGTCTATCTCGGACCACGCAGTTGATGGAACGCCCATGACTTTCAAATCCATTCTCAACAAAATCTCCGGGCGCAAATTCAGAGCTCGCCGCGCAAACACCCGGTGGAGCGACAATCCGCAATTCACCTCCTACATCAATAGATCGATCTCAGCTGAGTACGAAACGGGCGTACATGGCGCCATTCGCGCGGCAACCGGGGATGTTGCCTTGGCCAGAGGGATATCCATCGGGGCCGGCGAAGGAGGCCCGGAAATGAACATGATCGAGGCTGGCCTTGTGAGGGGCTTCGATCTCTTTGAAATTTCCGAACACCGCGTTTCTCAATCCAAAAAGCATGCCGCTGAGAGGGGATTAAGCGACCGAGTGACCCATTATCTGGAAGACGCGTTCGCCCACGATTTCGACGGGGAATACGACCTCGTCTATTGGGAACACGCCCTTCATCACATGTCCGATGTCGACCACGCTGTTGGTTGGAGCGTGCGCACCCTAAAGCCCGGCGGGGTCTTGGTCATAAATGACTATATCGGCCCCACACGTCTGCAATGGCGACGCAGCGAAGTCGATATGATCCGCAGCTTCCTCAAAGAGCATGAACACATCCTCGATGTCGATCCAAAAAGAGTGAAGCGCGGCACCCCCTTTCGACGTCTGAAGCAATTCTGGCGTGACCCGTCCGAGGCGCCACAAAGCGACAGGATCGAAGCAGCCTACAAACGCCATACCGGCACCGATATCACCGTGCTGGGCGGCGCGATGATCCATCTGGGCGGCGGTTTCCTGAATGGAGCAGAGCGGCAGGATCCGGGCATACACGACCGACTGATCCAACTGGATCAGAAAGCCCGGGATCAGGGCATTTCACATTTCGCGTTCGGTCTGTGGCAAAAACCGGTGTGACGCGGGCCCTTGCACGGGCCCGTGCCCTTACAGGCCCAGATCCATCAGAGCCTTGATCTGGCTTTCGCCGGTGCCTGCCACGATGCGGCCAAGCTCCTCTTCACCGCGCAGCACCAAAAGCGTAGATCGGCGCGGGATATTCCGGCTCACAGTCACGTCAGCGCTTCTGTAGGTATCCCAGTCCACCTTCACAAAACTCATTGCAACGTCATAGGCTGGATCAGCCTCACGCAGCGCATTGATCACCCGTTCCTGCCGCGCGCAAGTGATGCACCAATTGGCGCCGTAATCGACAAATACGGTCTGCCCCGCAGCCAGTTTCTCGTCAATCAGGCCGGGCATGTAATCAACAAACCCCGCCGCCCTCGCCTTCAGCGGTATCGCGGCCATGGCAAGGCCCGCCGCGATAAAAGTTCTGCGTTTCATAGCGTTTCCTTTCCTCAGAACATGACAGACAAATCTTGCAACCAGATCGGCATCACCTCGAGCGCCCACGCCTCAGCCATGTGATACACGTTCAGCAAAAGCATCATCCCCACCAGAACAAACGTGCCCCCGATGATGGGTTTTGACCGCTCTGCAAGGCCGCGCAACGCGTTGGCCCGGGTCCGGATCGCCTCTCTGGCACCAAGGCCCAAACCGATGATCAGCGTGGACACACCGGCGGCAAAGGCAATCATGATCGCGGTGACGTAAATCAGGCTGTCCCCTTGGGAGGCCAGCGCAATGGCACCGCCCAACGTCGGCCCGATACAAGGCGACCAAACAGTGCCCAAAAGCAGACCACCCAGAAACTGACCCCGGTTGGACCCCGCGTTGATATCTTTCATCCGCGCATCGGCCCCAGCGGCGACACCGGCTGTGGCCATCTCAAACCGATGGGCAACGGCGGGCACCAACAGCGTCACCCCAAAAACTATCATCAGGCCCGCGCCAATTTGCGCCAGGGTATCCTGCGTGAGCCCGATAGCAGAACCAAACGCGGTGACAAAGACGCCGAAGATCACAAATGAGACACTCATCCCCGCCGCCAGCACCACGGGCCCCGCCTTACTGGCATTCAATGCCCCCACCAGGACAATCGGCAGAACCGGCAGGACGCATGGATTGATCAACGTCAAAAGCCCGGCAAGATACGCAAATACGAATTCCATGGTGACCCGTCGGACCTTTCAAACCGTTAGAGTCACAAATTGTGATCCTTCATGCGAAAGTTAAGTGACAAACCCTGCCGCCGCGTCACATTTGCGTGTGAACCGCACAAAGAAAAAGGTGCACCCCATGATCGACTGGGACGATGCATTCGAAATTTCCGGCCATATCCCCGGCGCGCACGCCCTGCCGGATGTTTGGGCCAAAGATGCGGCGGCCTTCCGAAGCGTTTGGTTCTCAAAGGGCCTTTTGCAAACTGACATCCCCTATGGGCCCGCGCCTCGTCACCGTTATGACCTCTTCCAACCCGAGGGGGAGACTGTCGGGCTTTTCGTCTTCATTCACGGCGGATACTGGCGTCGATTTGACAAATCCTACTGGTCCCATCTGGCCGAAGGGGCCCTGCGCGCGGGCTGGACGGTTGCAATGCCCAGCTATGTGCTGGCCCCGGAGGCCCGCATATCCCAGATCACCCGGGCCATCGCATCTGCCATAACCACCGCTTCCAAGGCCACCTCCGGCCCGATCCGCATCGCGGGGCATTCGGCTGGCGGACATCTTGCCACGCGTATGATGTGCAAAGATGTGCTGCAAAGCGCGGTGGCGGACAGACTTGCGCGCGTGGTCTCAATCAGCGGTCTGCACGATCTGGCGCCTCTGTACCTTATCGACTTGAACCAAACGCTGCGCCTGACCGAAGAAGAGGCCCGCGCGGAAAGCCCTGCCGCCCTGATCCCGCTTTCGGGGGTGCCCTTCACAGCATGGGTCGGGGCGCAGGAACGACCTGAGTTTCTTCGCCAGACGCGTCTGATTGAAGAAGCATGGGCGCGCCACGGACTCGACGCATCAGCGATTTACGACACAGGCCATGACCATTTCACCGTGATCGAGGCTCTGCGCCATTCAGACAGCCACCTGATGCAAGCGATCCTCGCATGAGGTTGCCGCGAAAAGACCTCTTCTGCCTGCCTGAAGGGGTCATTTATCTTGACGGCAATTCCCTTGGGCCTCTGCCCAAAACCACCGCGTCCCGCTTGGCAGAGACGGTGCAAAACGAATGGGGCAAGGACCTGATCCGCGCCTGGAACACACGCGGCTGGATGGATGGGCCTTCGCGCTTGGGTGATCGCATCGCGCCCATTATCGGCGCGGCACCCGGCAGCGTGATGGTGGGCGACACACTCTCACTGAAGCTCTTTCAAGCGCTCGCGGCCGCGCTGGATCTGGTGCCCGACCGCCGCGTGATCCTGTCAGACAGGGGGAATTTTCCTTCTGACCTCTATATGGCAGAGGGCCTGACCGCGCTCAAAAATCAGGGCCATGACGTGCGCCTTGTTGAACCCGATAAAATCGAGGCTGCAATAGATAACACTGTCGCGGTCGTTATGCTCACCCAGGTGGATTACCGCACGGGCGCCCGCTATGATATGGCCCGCATCACCCGCGCCGCCCACGCGGCAGGTGCGATGATGATCTGGGATCTGGCCCACAGCGCAGGCGCGATAGAGGTCGATCTGGTTGGTTCAGGTTGCGCATTTGCGGTGGGGTGCACCTATAAGTATCTCAATGCAGGTCCCGGCGCGCCCGCCTTCATTTATGTCCGCCCCGACCTTATCGAACGGATAAACCCTGCGCTGTCCGGCTGGCTCGGTCACGCCGCGCCCTTTGCCTTTGACCCCCAATACCGGCCAGCACCGGGCATGGATCGCATGCGGATTGGCACCCCGCCTGTCCTGCAAATGGCCGCGCTCGACGCGGCGCTGGACATCTGGGCCGATCTCGATCTGACCGCCCTCTGGCATGCATCAGAAGACCTCTCCCAACGGTTTATCAAAGGCGTTGAGGCAGCTTGCCCCGATCTGCGCCTGATCAGCCCACGCGACCCTAAGGCGCGGGGGTCCCATGTCTCCTTTGCCGCCGAAAACGCCTATCCCATCATGCAGGCCCTCATTGATCACGGCGTCATCGGAGATGTCCGCGCGCCGGATATCCTGCGTTTTGGCATCGCACCGTTTTATCTCGATGCAGAGGATATCGACCGGGCGGTGGGCATGCTGGCGCGCATTCTCGATGAAGACGTTTGGGACCGTCCAGACTACAAAACCCGCAAAGCGGTTACCTGAATGAGGGCGACCACTGCTTGAGCTTGGCCCGACACGCGCGACGGGGCACCGTCTTGGACGGACAACATATTCCGCTTTCAAGTGACGTTCAGGGCGTCAAAGGTCAATCCAGTCGCCTGCGCCATTGCGCATGTCCGGTGTTGCATGGTCTACCGCGACAACTCTGTCACTCAGAGCGGCCAGATAGACGCCATCGACAACCGCACTCGCCTCCAAAAGGTCAGGCGGCTGCGGTGCGCTTGCGGCGATCTTCACGAGGTTGCCCATGACAATGCGCAGGCAATCCGCCGACTGACGCACCAGATCCACGTCCTGCATCAACGCGACAGGCAAGCCACATGCTGCATCCGATGATCCAATCGCCTCTCCCAACGCCTCATCCAGCGCCAACGCCCTTTGCGCCAGCATATCCAGTTCCCGGGACATGTTTTCAAGCGCGGTCTTCAAGGAAATTTGCTGAAACCCGGCCGCCATCAAAGAGGTCCGACCACCCGTTCAATGCACGCTTTAAGATCCGGTGTCGAAAACGGCTTCGTGATGTAATTGTTCATCCCCAACTGGTTGCCGGTGTCGATGATTTCCTGCGTGGCCTTGCCGGTGATCAGAATGAATCCGATTTTCTGGGTCGTTTGATACTTGCGCAACCCGGCCAGCAACTGCAGCCCATTCGCTCCCGGCATGTTGTAATCAGAGATCACCAAATGCACCGGTTGCGCAGCAAGGCGTTTGAACGCGGTTTCACCATCGGCGCAGTAGTCGACCTTCTTGATGCCCAGATCCTCCAGGGCCTGAATGATCAAACCACGGCTGACGGCCATGTCATCGACCACCATCACCGATAAACGATCCTTAGTACTCATAAGCCCCTCTCTTTCGAAATCACACAGTCCAACCACGGCTTTCTTTGGTTGCACCTCTCCATTCATATGCGTCGATATTGCGTGATGCCCGCCGGTTCAAACCGGGCTTCACCGGCACCGCTCAAGCGCTCGGAATGTCCAATGAACAGCATGCCACCCGGCAGCAGCGCATCCGCAAATCGCGGCCACAGCTCTGTCTGCGTGGCCTTGTCGAAGTAGATCACGACGTTTCTGCAAAAGATCACGTCAAATCTGCGCTCCATCGGCCATGGGCCCACCAGATTGAGCTCCGCATAGGTGATCAGATCGCGCAGCTTGGCCACCGCGCGTTTGCCGCGGCCACAATCTGCAGGTTCGAAGTAATGCGATGCTATGTCTTTGGGCATCCGGGCAATCTCTGCGTCGACATACAGTGCTTCACTGGCCGTTTGCAGGCTGTTTGGGTCCAGATCGGACGCCAATATGCGAATGTCCAGATCCTGCGCATCAGGGCAAAGGCGCAACAGCTCGATCCCGATGCTCAACGGTTCGGCGCCGATGGAACAACCAGCCGACCATATCCGCACGGACGCACCGCTTCTGGCTTTGGCAATCAAAAGCGGCAGAACCGTGGTTCGTAGCGCATCGAAATGGTGCGGCTCTCGGAAAAAGCGTGTGACATTCGTGGTGAGCAATGACAGCATCTGGCGTCGCTCGTTACCGCCCTTTTCGGAGCTGACGAAGTCCAGGTAATTGTGAAAATCCAGCAGTTTAAGCGCCTTCACGCGTCGCCCGAGCCGGGAGACGATCAGGTTACTTTTGCTTTCGCTGAGTTTTATTCCTGCCTCCGCGCGCACCAAGTCCGCGATGCGCAGGAAAGCCGCCTCGTCAAGGCAAAGGCTCCGCGATGATACGCCCAAAGGGGACGTGCCGTGACCGGGGAACAGGGTGGCATCCTCAGGCTGCATGTTTCCCCTCTTGATCCAGGATCATCCCCAACTCGAGGCGTCGGATCATCTTGTCATCCTGAATCAGCACGCCGGAAATGAACTGACGCACCGTTTCATCGACAATTTCGGGGATCGGCTGCAGATCCGCTTCCGATACCGTCAGGATATCGGACACGACCTCTGCCAAAAGGCCAACGGTCTGGTTGGAAATCACGGCGATGATGATCACATGGCGTGCGCCCGGATCGGCCATGCCGAACCCCAGTCGTTGAGACAGATCGATCACCGGCACAACTGAGCCGCGCAGATTAATCACCCCTTTGACGAAGGGCTGCGCATGAGGCAGCGCTGTGGTTGATGTCCAACCGCGGATTTCCCGGACAGAGGCTAGATCGAAACAGAAATCCTGCCCTGCAACCCGAAACGCCACAACGTCAAGATTGCGCTCGGCATTTTCCAAAATAGTATCCTGCATGTCTAACCCGCCAGTTTCATTGGTGTCTCACTCAAACCGCCCGGACCGGGGCCACCTGATCCCAGATCGCGCATGACAGTGTCCGCATCGATGATCAGCGCAATGCGCCCGTCACCCAAAATGGTCGCGGCTGCCACACCGCTGATCTGCTGGTAATTGGTTTCGAGACTTTTGATTACGACCTGCCTCTGGTCCTGTATCTCATCGACAACCAGGGCATATCGCGGCCCCAGATCAGACGCGATCAGAAGCAAAACGTGGTCCTCAAGGGTCTCTGGCGCCATTCGAAACCCGAAAAACGCACCAAGGTCCACAACCGGAACAAGCTCGCCACGGTTGCGCAAGACCAGTGAATCGACGCCAAGTCGATCCAGATCTTGCGGTGACGGGCGCACCGTTTCCTGCACCGAAGAGATCGGCACCACCATGGTTTCACCACCCACCTGCACGACCATACCTTCCAGCACAGCAAGGGTCAGTGGCAGGCTGATCGAAAACGTGGCGCCCTCACCCGGGTCCGAATGGATGGCCACGCGACCGCCCAGTTTCTGAATGGCGCTGCGCACCACATCCAGGCCAACGCCACGGCCAGACAGTTCCGACACTTCGGTTTTCGAAGAAAACCCGGGCATGAACAGGAGATGATCAATCTCGCTCGGGCTCAGTTGATCTGTGTCCTGAATGAGACCGCGTTCTATGGCCAGCCCGCGCACCACTTCACGGTTGATGCCGCCACCATCATCGACCACATCGATCAAAACACGGCCAGATCGATGCGCCGCGCTAAGCGTGATGGTGCCTTCGGCGGGCTTGCCAGCAGCCTGCCGATCTTCGGGGGATTCCAACCCGTGGTCGATGGCATTTCGGATCATGTGGGTCAGTGGGTCGACCAGACGCTCAATGACGGTCTTGTCCACCTCAGTGTAATCCCCGATCGTCACGAACCGGACTTTCTTGCCCGTGGTCATGCTCGCCTCCCGCACGATACGGGCCATGCGTTGGAACATGGGCTTTACAGGTTGGGCACGGATGGCCATCACGCCTTCCTGAATTTCACTGGCAATCTGTTTCACACTGTCAAGCGCCGCCGACACGCCAGTCCCGCGCTCGATGTCAAGCTCATGCACCGATTGCGACAACATCGCTTCCTTGATGACAAGCTCCCCCACGAGGTTGATCAACTTGTCGATCCGGTCGAGATCCACGCGAATGGTGCTGGAGGATTTACCCGCGGCAGCGGGTGGCACAGCTTTTGCGACAGCTTCCCCACCCGTGCGCAGATGTTTGGCCTTGCCCGCCGAAATTGCGCGCGTTGTGTCCGCGTTCTGTGTCGCAGCATTGGCTTCTGCGCCATCATCTGACGTGCTGTCCTGACCTTTCAATGAGATGGCACCGCCTGCTGCATCGCTGATCCCGGGCACAAGATCGCCGAGGTCTGACATATCGATCGCAGGGGCACGCCCAGTGCCCGTGTCGCCGCCATCCGTGACCATGTCACCCGGCGCTTTGGCTCCAATGCCTGGCATCGCATCAGCTGATCGGCCGAGGCATTCGATTGACAAATCGCAACACTCTTCCACGAACTCAAAAACCTCTTGGATTTCGGCGCGGCTTGCATCCGTCGACAACGACATACGCCAAGATATCCGGCACGACATCGGGTCCAGTTCCGCCAATCCTGGCAAATCGTCGAGACTGGCGGCTGCATGCACCTCTCCGAAACGCAGCAATGCTTTGAAGAGCGCGACAGGTTCATTGCCGGCTGAAAAGAGCTCTGCCTTGGGCTGGAAATGAATGGCGTAAACTCTGGGTTGCTTCTCCACTCGCTTATCTGCTCCAGTGCCCTCGTTCGGAACTGTGTCGGGATCGGGCCCGACATCAAACCCAAGGTCAAGCGTGACGGGGTTGAACTCCGGATCCTCTTCCTCATCGATAATGCCCGTAATGTCCAACAGCCGCTCTTCAAGCTCGGAGGACGTCGCGATGGGACCGTTATTGCCCGCGCGCGCATTGGCCACCAGATCCGACAGATTGTCGCCGCACATGCGAAACAGCTCCAGCATGTCATCGGTCAATTGCACATCGCCGGACCGGATCGCATCCATAGCCGTTTCAAACTTGTGGGAAAAATCCACGACGGCCTCGAGACCGAACGCACCCGCACCGCCTTTGATCGAATGCACCGCGCGAAACACGCTGTTGACGGCCTCTTTATCGCGCCCATCGTCGGCCATTGCATCCAGGCCGTCCTGCGTTAGTTCGAGAAGCTCTTCACATTCCTCGAAAAAACTGCTGCGAAAATCCTCTTTTTCTGCCACGGGCCTATCCTTTGCTCGCCACGCGTTCGATCGCCCAAAGCAGCTTTTCCTCATCGAACGGCTTCACGATCCAGCCACTGGCGCCAGACGCCCGTGCCCGGGCTTTCATGTCATCACCCGATTCAGTGCTGAGCACGAGGATCGGCACAACACGATCCCGCCGTCTTTGTCGTGCCGCTTCAATGAAACCGAACCCGTCCATTTTGGGCATATTGATATCCGTGATCACCAAGTCTGGATCGGTGTCGTCAAAGATACGCAGCCCGTCTTCGCCATCTTCGGCCAGATCCACATCAAACCCCGCCGGGCAAAGCGTGGCCTGCAGCAGGTTGCGCATGGTTCGGGAATCATCGATCGCAAGAATTTTCAATGTCATGGCCTCACCTGCCCGCCAACAAGCCCCAGGTCGGTGCGCGCGATGCCCAAAACCTCTCCCGCGTTTTGCAAAACGTCGGAAGCATCGACCAACCTGAAAGCGTGTTGATCCTGCCGCCACTGCTTTGCGGCGGCGGCCAGAACCTGCAAACCAAGCGCGCCAGCGGTTTTAACGCGGCCACCATTCAGTTCGATGGGCTGCCCGCGGCGTTTGAGCAGCTCTTGCGCGACTTGCGACACCGTTGTGCCGTCAAAGTGTTCTGGCAAATATAGCTTGTCGTCGGGCATGCGCGCTCCTTCTGCGTCCTTCGTCTTGTGTCCTTCATGACGGACCACAGTCCGGTTCAGCACAGCGCGCGCATCACCGGACGCGCAGCCACCCTGACGAACAATTCTCGGTCCGGTCGCATCGAAAGACCGCGCGAAAAACGCGTCGATCATCCGGGCCGGTGGTCCAATCATCCTCTGGTCGTCGGTGAGAAGATTGCCGGAACACAAAAATAATACGTTAACCGCCGCCGAGGTCGGCGCCGCAATTCCATAAAATTCACAACAAACGCGTTCCAAAGATTTGAGTGATGACTGTTTTCGAAATTTTAAGGGCCGCAACGTAGGGCTTCGCAAACAACTGCCCATTGATGGATCACGTCGTGCCGCAACGCCCTGTGCCTCCCTGTTTTCTTGTCGTTCAGGCAAAACGCCATTTGGCGGTGCAGATGATTGAGGATCTTCGCGCCACGTATCCGGACGCCTTTCTTCGTCACGCCTTTGACCTGTCTGAGGCGCACGACCTGTCCCAGAACGCGCATCCCGATCTCGTGATCCTGGACCAAAACGCTCTGCAGGAGCAGGGTGTCACAGTCTTCATTTCGATGCTCTCGGCCTTGGCCATTGACTGGATTGCGATCTATTCAAACTGCCCCAATGAACGCCTGCCCGCACAGCGCCAAATCCAATTTGCGTCCCTGCCATCTTTCATTGCGCAGGATTGGCGGCCCCGCACGATCACAACTGGGGCCAGAGACGCCGTGCAACCCGCTGACAGTCGCCCAAGCCCATTGTCTGACCGACCATCTGATCGGTTGGCCAATCGACACTCTGGCAAGGACAGCGCCACGGCTTTGCATCACCCCAAGCCAACGCCAGCCCCCCCTGAGGAGCCACGCTGGAAACCGATTGTGATCGGCGCTTCGACAGGCGGGATTGATGCTTTAATCGAAATTCTGTCCCAGTTTCCCGCAAACGCCCCGCCCACTTTGATCGTTCAGCATATCAAAGGCGCGTTCATTCCTGGCCTTGCGGAACGGTTAAACCGCATCTGCGCGCCCTCAGTGCAGGCAGCCAAAGGGCGCGATCTTTTAAAATCCGGGCGCATCCTTTTGGCACCAGGCAACACGCGGCACCTGGTGGTTTCGCGGGACGGCCGCAGCTGTTGTTTCGAAGACGGGCCACCACAGAACGGGCACCGTCCCTCCGTCGACAGGCTGTTTTCTTCTGCAGCGGAGGCTTGGGGCCCCAAAGCGGTGGGCATCATCCTGTCTGGCATGGGGCGCGATGGGGCCCTTGGTCTATTGGATATGCACCAATGCGGCGCGTGGACCATCGGCCAGAATAAAGACAGCTCAACCATCTATGGCATGCCCCGGGCAGCCGCTGAAATCGGCGCAGTGAGCCAAGAAATGCCGCTGTCACAGATCGCAGCATCCGCGCTCAAAGCGGCTTCACTGACAGCCAAAGCAGGGCGGCATCCGAACGCGCAAAATCAAAACACAAAGGCCCCTAGCAACAAGAAGACCCACGATGCTTGAACCTATCAATACCGCCTTCAACATCAAACAGGGTGAGTTTTGCGTCTCAGCCAATCCCAATGATCGCTTCTTTTGCGTTTTGGGGTCCTGCATTGCCGCCGTTTTTTATGATCCAGTGGCGCGCATCGGTGGGATGAATCACTTCCTTCTGCCCGGCTGCGATCCCAGCGCGACGGGTGAGGTGAAATACGGCGCCCATGCGATGGAACAACTGGTCAATACGCTTCTGCGATCAGGTGCAGCCAAAAACCGCCTGGAAGTCAGCCTGTTCGGCGGCGCCAAGGTGATCAATTCAGGCCCTCCGATCGGCGCCAACAACGCACAATTCGCGCAGAATTTTGTGCGTCGCGAAGGGTATGTGCTGAAAACCTGCGAGGTGGGTGGCGTTCATGCGCGTCGTCTTGTGTTCGCGCCTGCGACCGGCGCCACCAAGCTTGATGTGCTACACGAGGTCGCGGCATTGCCGCGCGACACCCAACCCCCTTCTCCCCCACGGCCTTCCGGAAGCATCGAGTTGTTCTGATTTTTCGTAAAGTCGGAGGTCGAACGCTGCCCTGAAGAAACGGGTTCTTAAAGACTTTGCAGCTAGGGATTTGCACACGCCATGTGACTGGTCTGACTTTTGCGAGGAAGGAAATTCAATGCTGCGTTCCGCGACACTGAGCACACGGGTTGTTCTGACCACCATGGTCACCGTGATCGCTGCCATGGTGGTTTTCGCAGCGATAATGGGAGTGTTTCAACGCTCCGCTATGCAGGCCGGCCAGGAATTTGAAACCTCCGTCGCACTCAACGTGATGACCAGCGCTTTAATACGCAGTGCAAAGCTTGATACCTCCCTGACGGTGCCCGAACCCATCATTGATGACCGCGGTACAATCGATACACTGACATGGACAGCCCTGCCCACAGGCGGCTTGGACGCAACATTGGACGAGGTCACGGCGCAGTCTCGCGTGCAAGTCTCACTGCTGTCCCATGACGCGGTCACTGGCGGGTTTTTACGCCTCGCCACATCGTTTCCAGACGCCCAAACTGGGCCCGTATCGGCCGATGTAGCCGAACAAATCATGACTGATCTACGCGACGAGGCGGAAGGTTTCACCGGCGACATTACGACTGAAACAACCAGCTACACGGCAAACTGGGTGCCCATCCGCGACGAAGGCGGCACTTTAATCGGCGCGCTTGAGGCAGGTATGGACACTGCCGCCATCACTGAAAAACTGAATTCCGTGGCAATAACCTCTGTCGCCGTTATTGCTGTGCTCGCGGCGATCATTTACCTCTCTTTGGCTGTGGCGCTGCGCCGCGTCATGAAACCTCTGCGCGATATACGGGCTGCGATGGATGCCATGTCGAAGGGCGAGCTTGACGTGGACATTCCAAACACAAGCGCGCGGGATGATGTGGGCCACATGGCCGAAACACTGCGCACCTTTCGCGAAAGCCTGGCCCAAATGCAAACCCTACACAAAGAGAAAGAAGAACACCTCCGGGATCTGGCCGCGCATCGCTCTGAAAAGGATGTGTTCGCCGAACAGCGGCGCGTCGTGGAAGACATAGGCGCCGGTCTCGAACGCCTGGCCCAGGGCGATCTGACCCAACAGATCGAAAGCCCGGGCTCAGATCCTTTTCCAGCCGACTACGATGGCCTTCGTCAAAGCTACAATGCCGTTCTTGTAGAAATGGGTCAGACCATAGCAGACATGCATAGTACCGTGGACTCGGTGGAAACCGGCGCCAATGAGATGCATCGGGCTTCGAACGATCTGGCATCGCGCGCCGAAACACAGGCGACGACCCTGGAGCAGTCGGCGGCTGCGATCAATGAGCTGACAGAAAGCGTCAAAAGCACCAGCGATCGCGCGGATCAGGCCGAAACGGCCGGGCGAGACAATCGCAATATGGCTGAAAACGGAGCGAAGGTGGTGCGCGATGCTATGGACGCCATGAACCTGATTGAAAGCAGCTCTGAAAGTGTTCGACGCATCATCGGTGTGATCGACGACATAGCGTTTCAGACCAACCTTCTGGCACTCAATGCGGGGGTAGAGGCCGCGCGCGCCGGTGACGCTGGTAGGGGCTTTGCCGTGGTCGCATCAGAAGTGCGTTCGCTCGCGCAACGTGCCTCGGAATCGGCCACAGAAATCAACAAGTTGATCTCCAGCAGTGCCGCCCATGTCACCAAAGGCAGTCAATTGGTGAAGGATACGGGCGAACGGCTTGACATGATCCTGAAAAACACAGTCGAAATGCAGACAGTCATGTCCGACATCGCAAGCGCTGCGCGCGAACAGGCTCTTGGCATTGACGAGATCAACAATGGCGTCAACCAGCTTGATCTGGTGACCCAGCAAACAGCCGCTGCCGCGCAGGAAGTGAATGCCTCCTCTACATCGCTCAATCACACATCGACGGAACTGTCGCGCAGTCTCGGCCGGTTCAAGGTGTCCCGATCAGAGGCTTCTGTCGCGTCACCAATCGAAATGCCGTCCTTCGCGCGCAACTATGCCACTAATTCACCGCGCTTCACCCCCGATGGGTCCGAATTGGCAGATGACGCAGGGAACTTGAATGAAGACGCGCTCGACGACCTTCAGCTTGAAACTGAACGCCGCTTCTCAGACTTCCGCGGATTCTAGGGCGCGACACCACAACGCTCGGGCCCAAAAACCACATCAACCACCCGCGGCTTTGCCCGTCAGCTTGGCCAGCGCGCCTGTCATCATGTCGAGATACTTGGCATCGGTTGAAATGCCCCCTAGGTCCTCGAACATGGCGCGGGGATCTTCATAGGCCAACCAAACCTGCCCGGCCCCGTCTTGATAAACCAAAACCTTGAGCGGTAGGAAAAGCCCCGCCATCGGATCATCCTGCATCGCAGGAGTGCCCAGTTTTGGATTGCCGAAGATGAGCAACTGAGATGGCGCGAGGTCCAGATCGACCTTGGCCGCGCCGCCCGCGTGATCAACACGGGCAAACACAGTGGCCCCTGCACCTGTCACGGCGGCCTCAAGCGCATCCATGGTGGCCGCGACATCACTGGTCGCCTGCACGCGCACTAGATCATCATTCTTTGCCCAACCCGGCACAGCGAGTGCAAGAAAAACAGCGCTCAGAGCGATTCGAAACATATTGGATCCCCTCGTGGTCAAATTCATTATTTCCACCCTCTGGCATATCGGCACATTTGCCCATAAACAACTTAGTGACATCTTCCCAAAGCCTGTAACAACAGCGAAAATATGCTCAAGACCCGGATTATCCCCTGCCTAGACGTTGCTGATGGCCGTGTGGTCAAAGGTGTTAACTTCGTCAATCTGCGCGATGCGGGCGACCCTGTCGATGCCGCCCGCGCGTATGACGCCGCAGGCGCCGATGAACTCTGCTTTCTCGACATCAACGCCACCCATGAAAACCGTGGCACCATGTTTGATGTGGTGCGGCGCACGGCGCAGGGCTGCTACATTCCGCTCACCGTCGGTGGTGGTGTGCGCACCGAAGATGATGTCCGCGATCTGCTGCTGGCTGGCGCCGACAAGGTCAGCTTCAATTCCGCCGCTGTGGCCAACCCTTATGTCGTCGCGCAGGCCGCCAACCGGTTTGGCAGCCAATGCATAGTTGTGGCCATCGACGCCAAAACCACCGCGCCCGGAAAATGGGATGTCTTCACCCATGGTGGCCGCAAACCCACCGGTATCGACGCCGTGGCGTTCGCTCGCAACGTCGCTGCCAACGGCGCTGGTGAAATTCTTCTCACCTCCATGGATCGCGACGGAACCCGCTCGGGCTTCAACCTGCCGCTCACCCGCGCCATTTCCGATGCCGTCCCGATCCCCGTCATCGCATCTGGCGGCGTTGGCACCTTGGATCATCTGGTTGACGGGGTCACAAAGGGCGGTGCATCCGCAGTGCTTGCCGCCTCCATTTTCCACTTTGGCGATTTCACCATTGCACAGGCGAAGGCCCATATGGCCGCCGCTGGCATCCCAATCAGGCTGGCCGCATGACGTTGGAAGAGCTTGAAGCGATCATCAAGACCCGCGCCAGCGCCTCCTCCGACGACAGCTGGACCGCCAAACTGCTCGCCCAAGGCCCTGAAAAAGTGGCTGAAAAATTCGGCGAAGAAGCCATAGAGTGCCTGATTGAGGCCGTGCGCGACGACAAATCCCGCCTGACATCCGAGGCCGCCGACGTCCTTTTCCACCTGCTCGTCATGCTGCATTCCCGCGGGGTCACGGTCACGGACGTCATGGAGGTACTCAAAACCCGCCAATCACAGTCAGGCCTCAGCGAAAAAGCCACCCGCGAGACGCGCCCGTAAGGGAGCGAAGAGCACAGTACCAGATATTTACGCCATTGAGGCTGGATTTCGCGGCTCTTCTGGCCGATACTAGCTGCACCGCATATAAAAAAGCGCCCAGAGGAAGCTCTGGGCGCAGTCGCGGAACGAGGGACAGTGAAGGGTGGTGCTGGTGTTCCGTACCGGCACCCCCTCCAACTAGATAGGTCCTATTTCCCAAATTCAAAGGTCTCATAAAATACCTGTGAAGACAGTCGCAGGACTGCGTCGTATCAGTCGAAGATATCTTCGATCTCGTCAAAGATATCTTCCAATACACGGCGAAACATGGGTTTTTTCTTTCGTTTCTTCTTACTTTTCTTGTCTCTGAAGGCCCAAGCGCCCTTTCCGGCCCCCGCCACCGTGGCAGCCTTACCCATCTTTGCCATTGATGGTTTTTTTGGCTTTATTTCAGTGGCTTGAGGCATGAATTTCATATCATGCAAAGGCGCGCCACACGCCGAACAGGTCAATTCATGGCGCATCTCGTCAAACACGAGAACCGCGCGAGTGCCGCAATAGCTGCAGGTGGCAATCTTTTTTCCCATGTCTGCTCGCATTTAACCCTTTGCTGTCAAATAAATGCCATTCAACCACGGCTTCAAGGGGTGTGCTTACGCCCGAGAGGCGTAAAGCGCCACCGCCGCCGCGTTCGACACATTCAACGATCCGAACCCACCCGCAAAGGGGATGCGCACCAATCGGTCCACCATCTCCCGCGTTTTGCTGCGCAACCCCGGCCCCTCGGCGCCAAACACCAGAGCCACTGGCCGATCGCCCAGATCACCCAGCGCTGATTCGAGCGTTTCTTCCGCCTCCCCGGCAAATCCCAGCACGACATAGCCCATCGCCTGCAGATCCGTGATCGCCTGCGCCAAGTTGCGCACCCTGAGATAGGGCTGACGCTCCAACGCCCCGCTGGCCGACTTCGCCAAGGCTCCGGTTTCGGGTGCTGAATGATGGCGTGGCGCGATCACTGCCGAGGCACCAAACACCTCCGCCGAGCGCAAAATCGCACCCACATTATGCGGGTCCGTCACCCGATCCAGAAGCACCGTCCGCAAAGGCCCCACGCCGCCGCGCAGGCACACATCCTCCAGTGTGCCCCACTCCAACGCACGCACCTCCAGCGCCGCCCCCTGATGCACGGATTGAGGATCAATCGGGGCCTTAAACTTGCGTGGATCCACCACTTCGGCTTCGATCCCTGCCCCTGCAATCGCCTCAGCCAGCTTTGCCGCCGCGTTTTGCGTCACAATAAGCTGCAGCTTCGCGCGCGCAGGATTGAGCAGCGCATCACGCACCGCGTGCAGGCCGAAGAGCCAAACACTTTCTTCTCTTGCGGCCTTTTTGGCCTGCTCTTTGGCCACCACCCAGTCTGGTTTTTTCGCAGCCATCGGGGCGCATTCCTTACAATGTAAAAACGCACGCACCATGCGCCGCCGGACGACCCGCGTCCACCGGTTTTTCGGCCTATTTTCCGGTTGACGGTCCCCAGCACGACCTCTAGGAACACGCGTCAGTGGGCGACAGGCCGCAAGGTGTGGCAGGGGACTGTAACTCCCTCGCGGAGACGCACGCTAGGTTCGATTCCTAGGTCGCCCACCAACGTCATTGCGCGCCGCGAAATGACGAAAACGGTTCCCGAAAAACCATACCCAGCGGCAGTCGTTTCCCGGAAACGATGAGAACGGCGTTCAAACCGCCTCCGCCTCACCCTTCTCCGCCCCACCAAAGAGCACCCGGTCCAACGACAGCGGCCCACCACCCCGGAACACCAGATAAAGCAACAAGAACACCCAGAACGCCCGCTGATCCAGGATCGCCGCATCCGACAGATTGTCAAACCACGCCCCCGCTTCCGCGCCGTGCCCCACCATGTCGGTCAGGCTTTGCACGACGATAAACCCGATCATGCCAAAAGCCGCCGCACGGGTGAACAGCCCCACAAGCACTAGCGTGGGCAGGATGAATTCCGCCCAGGTCCCCGCCAATATCACCAGCTTCTGAAACCCGGTGGCCTGCGTAATGTCATAGCTTACCGCCAGTGCCGCATTGGGGAAGATTTGCGCGAAGCCGTTGAAAGACGGCGAGAAAAGACTGCCCAAGCCGTCGACCTTCGTCAGACCTGAATTGATGAAATACCAAAACAGAACGGCGGCGAATACAAAACGCGCCAAGGTGGTCATCACCGGCACCGTCATCGGTTCAGCCCATGCAAAAGCGCGGTCAGGCAGGGTCAAAATGGTCTTCATGGGTCTTCTCCGATGTCGAAAATGGCAGCATTGCCGATAAGAAGGGTCAGCGTTTGCGTCAGGTCGAACCCCTCCGCCTCCGCTGTGGCCTGGGCCAGCGCGGTGCCCATCGGCTCCCCGCGCAAAAGGCCTGAGATGAACGCGCCGCCCCCGGGGGGCAGCACATAGGGCACAGGATCAAACCCGGGGCGCAAGATCGCCACGTCCTGGTTCTCGGCCACAGGTTTGGGTGCACCCTCTTCGCGGTTGAAGCGCCAGATGCTATGGATCGGCCAGGATGACCGCACCAATCGCAGCGAGGGCACCAGCCACAGCCGCGCCTGCATCAACGCCTCAGGCGACAGAGCGCCCAGCGCGCCCGGATCAACCGGCACCGCGTCTTCGGCGTGGTAACTTTCGCGGATGGCGATTTCCAAGCGCGCCATGTCAGGCAGGTACTTGATGCCCGCAACCGGCGCGTAACTGGTCAAAAATTTTGGCATTTCCGCGCCGTAGAACATCATCAGCGGCGAAGACGGAGGGTGCGCGCGAACAAAATCACCCGCCAGGGTTTTGAAATTCTCCGCGCCCACCAATGTCACGATCCCCGGAAACGCCGCCCCAAGCGCCTCCACCAGCGATACGATCACGTTGTTGCGGTAGACATCAAACCGCCGCCCGGCGGCACGGCCCTGACCATCGATCAGCCCCGCAGGGCGCGGCGCATGCGGATCAAAGATCGCATCCGTGAAACTGGTCTGGGAAGTGTTCATGGGGTTTTAGGCGTGAACCGGTTGCAGATAAACCGCCGCCCGCGCGGCCTCTGCCCGCAGAACGGGCCAATCAGGCACATCAGTGTCCCATTCGATCAGCGTGGGTCGAGCGCCGGATCTCGCAATCGTGTAGCCGTAAAGCGCCCAAACCGGATCAGCCACCTCCGCCCCGTGGCTGTCAATCAACAGGGGGGCACCGTGGTCATCTTCGTCCTCATCATGACCGCCAAGATGCATCTCACCCACATGCTCCATTGGGAAGGCATCGATGTAGCTTTGGGCATCCATCCCCAGATTGGTGGCAGAAATGAATACGTTATTGACGTCAAGAAGCAGGCCACAGCCCGTCCGCCGCGCCAACGCGGTCAGAAAATCGGTTTCTGACATCGTGCTTTCATCAAAGGCCAGATAGGAGGACGGATTTTCCAGCAGCATCCGCCGCCCAACGACCTCCTGCACCTCATCAATATGGTCGGCCACCCGCGCCAGCGTCGCCTCCGTGTAGGGCAACGGCAAAAGGTCATTCATGAAAGACGTATCATGAGTGGACCACGCCAGGTGCTCCGAAAAGCTGGCCGGTTTAACCCAGCCGCACAGCTTCTTCAACCGCGCCAGATGTTCCGGATCAAGCCGCCCCTCGGCACCGATCGACAGGCCGACACCGTGGACCGAAATGGGAAACCGCTCCGCCAGCGCGCTCAGTTGAGCAATGGGCCGCCCACCGGCGCCCATGTAGTTTTCGGCATGTACCTCCAGCCACGCAACCGTGCCCGGATCCTCCTGAAGGGCGGTGAAATGATCCGCCTTGTAGCCCACACCGGGCGCAAGCGGCAGATCCGTGTGGCGGCGCGATTGGTCGTCCAGCATGTCACATCTCCGTTCAGAAAGCGCCTGGCCCCGCACCAAGCGGGGCCAGATTGTACGTTATGCAGGCAGGTCGCGTGTCAGTTCTTCGAGAGAGCCCTCACGCGGGGTGCCGTCTGCCATGTCAGGCAGGTCAATCTCGGCGCAAGTGCCTGAATCCACCAACGTCCAGGCATTGCCCTGATAATCGACTGTGGATGTACCGGCACATGTGGTGCCCGGGCCAGCGGCGCAATCATTTTCACCTGCCAGGGAGATGCCAAAGCATTTCTCTTTGGCCTGCGCCTGAACAGTGGTGGTCATAGATGCGGTCAGCGCAGCAGCAACGGCACCGGCAACAGCAAGGCTTTTGGGATCGATGGACATATTAGTTCCTCTCTTCATAAGACGGTCAAACTTTGGGCCACAGGGTCCTTGTGACGCCCTTAACAGTAATGGGTTTGGATGGCCTACATCCAGAGACCTGACGGTAAAATAACAACAATGTCAGCCTGCGTGACAATACTCAAATATGACGCACAGGCCTTCCGGCGGTGAATTGCTGCAAATTTTCACGATTTTCGCGCAAGCGATCACAGGTCGGTTAGGTGCCTATCTTTCCGCGCCCCGCCGCGCCATATCGAGCGCATCATATTCTAG